>JAUNIC010000059.1:0-1120 GCA_030523615.1 Bacteroidales bacterium | reverse complement strand
GAATCTCTATGCCTTGTGGTCCTTACTTCGAATGCGAGAAGAGGTCGCGCTTTTCGTCCTCGGTGAGGGAGTCGTAGCCTGAACGGCGCACCTTGTCGAGGATGCGGTCGATGCGTTCCTGCTGCTCCTTGGAGTGGCGCTGCTCGGCATTGCGGCGAGCGTTGTACTCGTGGTCGGGATTGCTGTAGCCGCGGTTGTAGCCGTCGTTCTTCTTGCTGCCCTTAAAGAGACCGATGAAGCTGCGGAAGACGTTCTCGATACTTGCACCGAGATTCTGGAACCAACCGGAGATGCGCTGCATGATGCCCTGGTTCTTGGCGCCGTAACTGCCGTCGGGCTGGCGACGGGCATACTCGTCCCAATTCGTAAAGTGGGGGCCGCGACGCTCCTGACCATGCCAATGGCGGATGAGGAGGTAGCCGCCGAGCATACCGCCGAGGTGAGCAAAGTGTGCGACATTACCGTTGGTGTAGAAGGCGGAGAGGAGTTCGATGGCGGCGAAACCGACAACGAAGTATTTGGCCTTCATCGGGATGGGCGGGAAGAGGAGGATGATGCGCTCGTTGGGGAACGTCATGCCGAAGGCGAGCAGGATGCCGTAGACGGCACCGCTGGCGCCGATGGTCTGCCAAGTGTTGAGCGCTATGCCGAGACCGGGGTCGCCTATGTAAGGTGCAAGACCGTTATAGAAGAACTCGCCCGTCTGCCACAGTTCCTGGCAAATGCCTGCCACGACACCGCAGACGAGATAGTAGATGAGGAAACGCTTCTGGCCCATGGTCTGCTCGATGATGCGGCCGAACATCCAGAGGGAGAACATGTTGAGCAGCACGTGATCCCACGATCCGTGGAGGAACATGTAGGTGAGGAACTGCCACACGCCGAAATCGTCGGCCATGTAGAAGTGGAGGCCGAAAATGCCGGAAAGGAAGTCATCGTTCGGCCCGACGCCAAGGCGGTTGTTGAGCACCTGCTGCAGCATGAAGATGATGACGTTGATGAACAGCAGATTGCGCGTTACGGGGGGAATGTTTTTCATCAATTGCAAATTAATAATTAATAATTAGATCCACAGCTGTCGTCTGTCATCCTAGGGTGATGATTCTGTCACCCTAGGGCG
>JAUNIC010000058.1 GCA_030523615.1 Bacteroidales bacterium | reverse complement strand
CCACTAAACAACCAAACCACTAAACAACTAAATAACTAAGATACACCATGAAAAAGTTATTCGTTGCACTCGTTGCAGCCGCCAGTGCTCTCAGCGCCGACGCTCTTACGTTGCCTGAAATCTTCAGCAACAACATGATGCTCCAGCAGAGCACCCAAGCCAACGTGTGGGGCTGGGCACAGCCGGGCAGCAAAGTAGAAGTCACGACCAGCTGGGACAACCACCGCTACGCTGCCAAGGCCGACGGCGAGGGACGCTGGACACTGAAAGTCAATACTCCCGCAGCTTCGTACGACACATACACCATGACCGTCAAAGGCAACGGCACCACCCTCAACATCAGCAACATCCTCGTCGGAGAAGTTTGGTTCTGCTCTGGCCAGTCGAACATGGAAATGCCTCTGCGCGGCTTCTGGAATTGCCCCGTAGAGCACTCGAACGAGACCATCGCCACCGCTAACCGCTACCGCAAGAGCATCCGCGTGGCTACCGTGGCAAAGAAAGACGCCCTCACGCCACAGACCGACGTGCCCGTGCGCTGGGATGAATGTACCACCGCAGCAGCTCCCGAGTTCAGCGCTTGCGGTTACTATTTTGCACAGACACTCACCGAACTGCTTGATGTGCCCGTAGGCATTATCAACTGTTCGTGGGGCGGCAGCTGCGTGGAAGGTTGGCTTCCCAAGGAAATTCTCGAAACTTACCCCGACGGCCTCACTCCCATCGACGATACTGACTACCATCGCAAGATGGTGATGTACAATGGTATGCTACGTCCGCTGGCGGGCTACAGCATCAAGGGCTTCCTGTGGAATCAGGGCGAGTCGAACGTAGGCCGCGAGAAAGAGTATGTGGACCGCTTCATCACGATGACGAACCTTTGGCGCGACCTTTGGCAACAGCCTGAGGCTCCGATGTACACCGTCGAACTGCCTCCTTATTGGTACGACAACAACGATGGCGATTGGGGTGCAAAGCTCCGCGAGGCGCAGCACATCATTGCCCAGCGCTTGCCCTATAGCGGTTGCGTGTGCACCAACGACCTCATCTACGACTACGAACAGCAGCAGATCCACGGCTCGAAGAAACTCGAGATCGGCCAGCGTCTGGCTTATATGGCTGCTACCCGCGACTACGCCATGAAAGGCATCGAAAGCGAAGCACCGGAGTTCATCCGCTTCGAGGCGGCCGCCCCCGACCTCGACGAGGTGCGCGTGGTGGCAGATACGGCTGTGGCCGAAAACGTAAAGGCCAAGGGCCTCAAGGCTTACAAGGTGTACTTCACCCATGCTCAGGATGGTTTCGACCGCATGATGGACATCAAAGGCTTCGAAGTGGCTGGCGCCGACAAGGTTTGGCACAAGGCTTACGCTTGGAGCACAAGCGAATGGAAGGCTCAAACCAATCCGGGCTGCTTCATCAAGTTCGTCTGCCCCGAGGTGGAGGACGTGGTCTATCTGCGCTACAACTTCAAAAATTGGGCGCCGGGCAAACTGCACAACTTGCACGGACAGCCTGTTGTTCCCTTCACAACGGAGGGTAAGTATGTGGCCGTTCGCGACGGACACTTCTATCAGGGCGAACGCGAATATCGCTACGTGGGTGCCAACATGTGGTACGGCGCCATCCTCGGCTCTGAGGGTGAAGGCGGCAATCGTCCTCGCCTCTGCCAGGAACTTGACGACATGCAGCAAGCCGGCATCGACAATGTGCGTGTGCTCATCGGCGGCCAGAAGGGTGTGAAGGCGGGTCTTCGCGACTTCGTCATCCAGCCTCTCCTCGAACTTGAACCGGGCGTCTACAACGACACGATTCTGCAGGGTCTCGACTTCCTCCTCGCAGAGCTCGAGAAGCGCCAGATGAAGGCTGTGCTCTACTTCAACAACGCTTGGGAATGGAGCGGTGGCTACAGCGCCTACCTGGAATGGGCAGGTGCCGGCGAAGCTCCTTCGCCCCGCGTGTGGAAGGACTTCAGCCGCTATAACGGTTCCTTCATGACCAATGCCAAGGCTCGCGAGATGGCAGCCAATACTGTACGCCACATCGTCAGCCGCGTCAACACTATCACTGGCCGTCCTTACAGCGAGAGCCCCGCCATCATGACGTGGGAAGTGGCCAACGAGCCCCGCTGCTTCATCGACGACAAGGAGCACAAAGATGCCTTCGTCGACTGGATTGGCGAGACGGCACGCCTCATCAAGAGCATCGACCCCAACCATCTCGTCACCACGGGTAGCGAAGGTCCTTGGAGCTGCGAGAACGACATGGACCTCTTCCGCCGCATCCACGCCATCCCCGAGGTGGACTACGCCTGCATTCACGTGTGGCCCTTCAACTGGAGCTGGTTGGGCAAGTATGTGGCGACGGCCAAGGAAGCCGTGACGACGAACGGTCCTGCATCTGTTGTGGAAAGCGTGGAGCGCTCTTGCCAGAACACGCTGAAGTACATCGACGAAGCCTACGCCGTGATGGCTCCCATCGGTCGCCCCATGGTGCTCGAGGAATTCGGTTATCCCCGCGATGGCTACCAGATTGCCTCCACTTCGTCCACGACGGGTCGCGACGCGTATTATAAATATGTGTTCAGCATCATCCGCGACAGCGGCAAGATTGCAGGTTGCAACTTCTGGAGTTGGGGCGGACGTGCTAACGTGAAGCACGAGTCTTGGCAGCGCGGCGATGACTACACCGGCGATCCCGCTCAGGAGGAGCAGGGCCTCAACAGCGTCTTCTCTACCGATGCCTCGACGATGCAGATCATCCGCGAAATGACGCAGCAGATTCGCCGATAAGTTTCCGGGCAACCCGAACCACAAAAATATCGAGACACCGAATTATCGAAATATCGAAACATCGAAATAAGCACCATGCTAACTCTCCAAAACTCTGAACTCACCATCTGCGTCAAGAAGCACGGCGCAGAGCTCGCCAGCATCCGCACCGCTGAGCGTGAATATCTATGGTAGGCCGATCCCGAATTCTGGGCACGCCACAGCCCTGTGCTCTTCCCCATCGTCGGCAACGTCTACGACAAGACGTTCCGCTACAACGGCACCGCCTACCCCATGGGCCAGCACGGCTTTGCCCGCGACTGCGACTTCGAGGTAGTCAGCCACACCGACGACGAGGTGTGGATGCGCCTTTGCAGCAACGACGAAACGCGTGCAAAATTCCCTGCTGATTTCTGTCTTGAGATTGGCTACCGTCTGCACGGCAAGAGCGTCGATGTAATGTGGCGCGTAACGAATCCTTCCGCGACCGAAAACCTCCACTTCCAGATTGGTGCCCACCCCGCTTTCTATTGGCCCACTCATCCCGAAGGCGATGCCCGCGGCTACTTTGCTTTTGATGCCGAAGGCACACTCACGAGCCGTCACCTCATCGGCAAAGGTTGCGTAGATCCCGAAGGTACCTTCCCCGTTGAACTTGACGCCGAAGGCATGTATCCCCTCGCCGCCGATACATTTGACGATTTCGATACCATCATCCTCGAAGGTGGACAGACGCACCGTGTAACCCTCTGCGACGTAGAGCGCCGCCCGCTCCTCACTGTCCACTTCGAACATCCCGTCGTAGGCCTTTGGTCTCCTCCCGGCCGCCGCGCTCCCTTTGTCTGCATCGAACCGTGGTACGGCCGCTGCGACCGCTACGGCTTCGAAGGCGAATTCAAGGACCGCGATTGGGCGCAGCACCTCGCTCCCGCCGAAGTCTTCAACAGCAAGTACACCATCGAAATTGCATAACACAAGCCCGACGCCACGCAGGTTCAATCCTACGTGGCGTCGGTCCTTATCCATGGGGGCACTCCTGCAACTTCTACGCGGTTCACATTCGGTTTGGTGTCGCAGACTTCCACTAATCGTCATTCACATCGCTGATGATGCGCACTAATTCGTTCATCACAAGACACATCTCGCGACTAATGGAGGGCAGACTATCGTCAAGAGCTTGCCCAGAGCGGAGTTTACCCGGTACTTGTTGAAGGGAAGAATTATCATGACGAAGCGCATCGCTTCTATAAACGTACGTCCAGCACGTCATCTGCACATGACGGTTTTCTGCCATCGAATAGAATGCATTACCGCCTGATCTTTGCAATGCTTGAAGAATTCGTCCTTCGTCTTGCAAACACCACGATAGGCGTAGCGCACCAATCCAAATCTCGCAGGAGCATCAAGCGGAATCCAGTCAGCGGTGTCAAACGTGATGCGTATGGGGTACTCCTCACCCGGCAATTTCACCCATCGCGCCGATTTCACCTTATAATAGCCGGTAATGTGGCTACCGTCGCAGACAGGCGCAATATATCTCACGCTCTGAATGTCCTTGGTTTCCTCCATGCCTTTGCGTCCCATGATGATGGTCGAGGCCTTGCCGGCAAGGATGCTGTCCACGTCAGCATTTACGCCTTCGTCGATGGTCAGAATCATGTAGGTGGGCTCCTTGGGCTCGGTGTTGCTGTAGAACATACCCTTCTGCGGTATAGAATCTGCGAGTATTTCCGTGGCGGCATTGTCAATAAGGCCTTTGATGAACTCCTCCAGAAGCACGCGGTTGCGTTTGTCCTTCGGTCGCAACGGGAAGGCGCCGATGTTGACCTCGTCGATCGTCCTGTAGAAACGCGACACCTCGACATCTGCGGGCTCACCATCGCCGGGGAACAGGATGTAGCCACCGATGACCTCCTTCTTCAGTTCCTCCGTGCCGCGCCCCTTATAGTAGATGGCGTCACGATAGCGGTGCATCTGGTTGATGGCATCCTCGGGAGGCGTATCGACACCCTTTGCGTCACGACCGTCAATGCGATATTTGGCATCGAAGAGATACGTCATCTTCATGCCCTTCTGCATATCGTCCTTCGTGAGTTGCAGCACGATGTCGGGCTTCTGCGCCACCGTAGGCACATAGATGTTCTCCATCGAGATGTTGTCGTTCTCCCTCTCCGTATGCTTGGGGTTATAGACAAGTTCTGCCAGCGCCACGTTGTCCTTCTTGAACAAGATGCGCGAGTGCTCACCCTTGCCCAGCTCCCAAGTGAACACGCCGTTCATCTCCATGCGGTTGCGATGGTCCACCTCCGTGTCGATGCCCAACTGCTCCTTCACGATGTGGCTCACCTCGATGAAACACCATATCTCATAGAGCGTTGCAATGTCCTTCGACTGCAGTCGGTAAATGCCGTCGTTGAGCGAGTAAGCACGGCGCAGCAGGTTCCACGTGCGATACACCTGGCTGTAGCCGCTGGCCTTCTGCAGGATGAGGCTTTCTTGCGTCAAACCCTTGAAGCGGCCCACGGTGCGGAAGAACGGATTATGCTGCAAATGCTTCATCGTGGCGAGCATCGTCTTCATTTCTTCGCGCATGGATTCGCTGGTATTCTTGATGGCCTCGATACGGTTCTTCAGCGACTCATACTTCGAGGTGATCTCTGCGAGGGCATGCTTCAGGAAGCGGTTCTCCTGCGTGTCGTTGATCGGCGTCTGTTCTTCTACGTGGTACAGATGGGCAGGTTCGCGCCTATGCTCTGCCAGCTCGTTCTCGATGCTGCTGGTCATCCTGCGCAGTTTGTCGGCACGCTGGAAGGTGCTGATACCGTGCAGACGATGCCGAGGGCGCTCGATGATGCTGCGCACGGCCTTGACAAACTTCTCCTGTTCGCCCTGGAACACGCTCCACCACACGAGGTCGGGACGGTCGCCTTCCTTGTCGGGCGAGAAACCATGGAACGTGCGCTTCATGTAGTCGAGCGACAGCATGCGGTACTCGGCCTCGATGTCTTCGATGATCTGCTTCCAGTGCTCGTGGTAGTTCAGTTTGGTGCTCAACACCTCGTAGCCGAAGGTGAATGTGCGCGTCTGGCCCTCTATATTATATATAAGGTGTATCTCGCTACGGCCGATATCGTTGCCGTAGTTCAAGAAACCGCTCAGTATGCGGCCCCGCTTGTGAAAGCTGAAGCGGTCGCTGTCGGCCTGAAGCATAGAGCCGAACTGAGCATCGCGCACGCCCTCCCGGAACTCCACCCACACAGGGTAGTCGGCATTGTCGAAGAAGATGGCGGGAGCCGCTTCGCCATGCTCTATCCGCCGTGTTTCGTCACCCGTCAGCAACTCTACATACACCACGCCCTCCGACCATGTGTAGGTTGAAGTCAGGTTCTCTTCTCCAACGTTACGCTTGGCCTTCTCCCAAATGCCGCCGTACTTCGAGCATTCGACGTACATTTCAAAGTCACGGTGTTGTATCTTCAGTAGTTCCATGATTTTTAGCTCCAGAAGCTTGTGTAGCCACTTACCAGTTTCTTTGTCATTTCGTCAAGTTTGGCGAGAGAGATGGATTGGTATTCCTTTTCTGCGTCGTCTTTGTTGAATAGATCATTGCAAACCAACTCAAGCTGCTCCTTGATGGCGTCGCTCAATCCTTTCAGGAACTTCTCGCTCACCTTCGTCTCGTCACCCTCGATGCGGGAGAGAATCTTCATGTTGGTGATTTCGTCCAGGGCGCGGGCGATGACGAAGTTCTGGTCAAGCTCCTCGCCCTCTTCATTCTTGCTGTAGGGCAGATTGTTGACCACATAGAGCAGGAACTCGTTTCGCGTGCGATAGGCTATCTTGAAGGGAGTGCCATCGAGCCTATCATTGACCACTTTCAGGTAAGCAATCACCTTATCGCATACGTTCTTATGGGCAGCGTAAACGTCCACACCCTCAACGGCGGAGCCTACAAGTTCGGCAATGCCCAACTTGCCAATCTGCTCATGGCGTTTTGTAAGACCGCCTTCCAAGTCAACCTCATTCATCTCGATGGTCATGGCTCTGTCGAGCACCTTGCGGGAGAAAGAGAATGTTGTCTCGTCCATATTTACCGTGCCGATGACGATGAGGTTCTGGGGGATGCAGATACCCTTGTTCAGAAACTGCTGCCGAAGATCATCGTCTGTGGTGAGTTCGGCGCAAAGGTTGAAATACCAAGGCTCAATGCTCTTCTTCAGTATCGGGTCTGTCATTACCCCTTCTGCCGAGGCTTTTCTGCTCTCCACCACACTCAGGTATTCAGCAAAGTACTGTTCGACGGGGGCAAGATTCATCTCGTCCAGGCAAAGGAAATAAGGCACATCCGGTTCTTCCCACGCTCTCGCTATGAACTTCAGGAAATCTCCTGCAACGAACGTCACGCCATTACCGTCCTTGTCAGCACCGATACGGCTCACATAACCCAACAGTTCACTCGAATCGTGCCAGTTGGGCTTCACCTGCACCATCTCGAAGTTTCTGGGTTTATGCTCCTCGTATTCAGCGCTGCCTTCTTCCCAACAAGCACGAGCCAGTTCACGCACAATTCGGCTTTTGCCTGTGCCAGAGATGCCTGCAAGCAAGAGGAATGGCTTGGATTTGATGGCGGTGATGTAGGGGCGGAAAAGGAATGAAATGTCAGTATTAATGTATTCGCTCGATATAGTCAATCTATTAATGGGTATTTTTGATAAAAAATCTTTTCTGCGCAAATCATTAGACGCGTACTCTTGCGTAGAATCACCTAATACGTAAGCGTAAAAATGTAATTCATCTTGATTTTTAATGACAATCTCATTAACAAACCATGCGCTTTCCTCGTTCAACCCCAAAGCGAATGCCATTTTACGATAACAATCATTATTGATCTCTTCACCTTTATATGTCATTCGAGGATTATACTTTATTGTTCGTCTTCCAACATGGTGTTCACCTACAATCTTCTTGACGACAAGTAGAATGAAGCGGGCATCTTTCACTCTTTTGTCATTAACATATATTTTTGTAAACAAAGAAGCAATCACAAATTCATAATCCTGCTGCTGTTTTCCTCCTTTTCCTAATGGGCAGGTCACATCAGAAATGTCAGGAATAGACCTATAGACCATTCCAGTAAAGAAACTACTCATGTTTTCAAAGGAGAAACGATATCCTTCTCCTTGACCAAGTTCCGTTCCCCATGCGGGGGTTCCACCCCCTCCTGCAATATTAGCATTAAAAGCTAGCGAACCAAGATTCAATATCATAACTGACGAAATATATGAGTTAACAGAATACCAACAAGATTTACATCCCACCCATTTCCCGCTCTTTTAGACAATTGCGAGTATGATTGGTCATTAAAATCAATCTCACAGTTCTTCAAATCGCGTGAAATACGGAATCCCATCAGACGGAATTGTTCATGGACGGACATTTTACAAACAATTTCCTTTCCATCCTTCTTGGGTACTTCTATTACACGAAGGCTATTGTGCTCTGCTGGGTGATAGTTATGCAATACCCATCAGTTTTAATCTTTTTATTATAAACATCAAAGCATAAAGGTTCTTCTACGACAAATGATGGTATATTATGTTTTTCCTTCAGGTGTTCTATTTGAGCTTTTGAAAGATAGAGATTTTCTGCGGGTTGATAATCTAAAAAGTCGCCTATGCGTGCTTCACTTTCTATTTTTTCAGGTGTAAGCACAAAGTTTTCTGGTAATCCTCCCAATCGAGCAAACATCCAAAGACGTTCTCTGTTTTGAGGAATACCATAATCCTTAGAATTAAGCACAGCCTTTGCTAACGGATCTTCGCCATATCCCATCTCTTTTAAGTCCTTAATGAGCTGGTCATGGATAGGTTGAAATTTTCCATGTGTAAAGCCTTTTACATTTTCGAGAAAAAGATATTTAGGTTTCTTTACTTTACATATACGAATAATATGACCGAGCATTGCTCCGCGCCCGTAAGGATCCTCTGTTCCCATTTGCATTCCAGCAGACGAGAATGGTTGGCAAGGAAAACCACCCATGAACATATCAAAGTCAGGCAGATCGTCAGGATTGATTTGAGTAATATCTCCCCAATTCTTAAAAGGTTCGCCATTTGTATCTCTGTGATTTGCATCAAAAAGTTTTGAAGCAAACTTGTCGAATTCAGAATAGCCTATAACTTCATACTCTATCTCTGGCATATTCTCTTTTAGACGTTTTAATCCAAATGAAGCTCCACCATAACCGGCAAAGCCCTCAAATATTCTAATCTTTTCCTTCACTTCGCTTTATCGTTAAATAAAGCGTGGAGGCTAAAACACAAAAACTGCGGTGGCTCTGGACAAGCCTTCATAGAGTTCATGCAATAGCCATCCACGCTGTGATTAGTAATTCTTTTCACAACGGGACAGCGATGCATCAAACTTCTCAAAGAATTCTTGTTAGATTGTCCAGATCTGCGCAGTTAGAGAATGACGTCTTACACTCTGTCATGTTCGCTACCTATAGGGATAGCGGCCTATGATTTGGTTATTTCTTTTTTCCTATGATGAGGGTTTTGTTGCCTGCCTCCAGCACGATGGGCGCATAACCTGCTCGGTCGAGAGTGTCCAATGCCGGTTGCAAGGCAGATGTTTTCTGAAGGCCACGAGTATTCTGCACGATGACGAAGCGGGAGTGCTTCATCGTCGCGTGCTCAATCTCTTCGGTCAGCAGGGAATGCGTTGCGTCTCCACCGGCTGTGCTCCACGTCTGTAGTGGAGTGTCAAGAATGTAACCTTTACTCTTGGGCATTCGTTGAAAATTATGCGACTTGTACGATTATGAATTTTCGATTAAATTTACGGGGAATTTACGGGCATTTACGTAGCGCCGCAGGCATTCTTTTAACGTGAATTACCGTGAATTGTCCGCGAATTTATTCGTGAATTTTCTCTTTGTGAGTTTTTCAACCGTACAACTTGAATTATGTGTCCGTCAATACCCAAATGCGGACAGGGCTTGTATGATTCTTGTGCGATACAAACAAAAAAAGCGCAGGTATTGCATCTTACTCGTCAGTATTCGGGGGCCCTAGGATAGCCTTAGTTGTTGACGAGCAGATACAGATACCCACGCAAGAGTTGATATGATAGCATACCCGTAAAGTGTGCCGTGAGGGTACAGTATACCCTCAGACACACTACGGGACTTGTCTATACAACTCACCCGTGGCATCCTCTCTGCAATGTCCTTGACAACTAATTCTGAATTTCCTAGGTTCCGAATGACCAAGTGACAAAGCGTTGATGACGCCTTTAATGTATGTAGCACCTGAACTTCGTACGATACGCCTTCGGCTACGATGACGATGACTATCGCTACGAATACAGGATTTTATGAGCACTCGCTTGTACCCATAGTTTGCTCAAACCTTTTTCCGCCATGATGAGCATTGGGCGGACTTCGTACGATGACGATACGCTTTGCTACGATACGCCTTCGGCTACGATCAGTATTTATATTAACGGAAGTTACTCTGTGCCATTATCCAATTTCGCGCAAAATTACTAAATTCCTAGCAAAAACGGGAAGAAATGAGCGACTTTCTTTGCTTCTTTTGCTATTTTTGTGCTAACTACGTTCGAATAGCGCTTACAAAATGGCAAATATGACACTCGAGCGGCGCTTTCAGCAACGATCCGTTCGAACACAGAAATATCACTTCGTCATCTTGACGGGTTTGATGTAGCCCTTTTTGTCGAAGAGCAGACGGTCGATGCAGGTTTCGCGCTGAGAGGCGTGGTCGGTGGTGAGGGGACGACGGTGGTAGACGATGTAGCAGTCGCCGGAACGGGGATCCTGAATGACGGAATGATGACCAGCGCCGGTAGCCACCTTAGGATCCTGCTGCAGAATCTTGCCGATGCGTTCGAAGGGGCCGAAAGGGCTGTCGGCAATGGCGTAGGCAACGCTGTAGTCAGGGCCCATCCAACCGCCTTCGCTCCACATGAAGTAGTATTTGCCACCGCGTTTCATCATAAAAGGTCCCTCGACGTAGCCCTCAGGCGTAATTTCGCGGTACATCGTGCCGTCGTCGAAGGGAATGACATGAAGCAAGTCGGGCGAAAGACGCACCATATTGCAGTGGCGCCAACCTCCATAATACATATAATAGGAACCGTCGTCGTCGCGGAAGACAAATTGGTCGATCGGCTGTGCACCATTGACAATCTTGTCGATGAGCGGATGGCCGAGTGCGTCGCGGAAGGGCCCTTCGGGCTTATCGCTCACTGCCACACCGATGCCGCCCACTTGCTCCTCATTCTGGATGTCGTTGGCACCGAAGAAGATGTAATACTTCCCATTGGCATGCACCACCGAGGGCGCCCAAAGCGCATATTTCGCCCAAGGAATATCCTTGATATGGAGCACGGCGGGATGCTTTGTCCACGTCTTTAGGTCGGGCGAGGAGAAAGCGTCCATGTGCGTCTGGATGTTATAGTCGGGATTGATGGCATCCGTCACACGCTGCAGGTCGGCTGCATAAGTCAACGTGTCGGCACCGTAGAGCAGGGACAGCGTAGGATAAACCCAATACTGGCCTTCAAAGAAAGCGCCCTCGGGATCGGCGTACCATCCGGGGACGATAGGATTGTGGTGACGCGGCAATTTGCTCTTCGCCACGGCCGTGTTACCGACGAGCGCCGCAGCCATGAAGAACGCAGCAAAAAGAATCTTTTTCATAGTCGTTAGTTGTATATTCGGTGCAAATATACGCAATCTTTTCCGATTGACCAAGAAAGAGGCAAGAAAGTATAAGAAAGGTTACACATTTTCTTCGTAACTTTGCACCCGAATAGCGGCTTGGCGCTCATTCATTTCGTAAAAGACAAATACTTCATAAAAACTAATACTCGCTATCAACATGAGACACTTCCTTCTGTTATGCCTGATGCTGCTCGGCATGAGTGCCAGCGCACAGATTCGCGGCACGGAGATCACCGTCACCGTCACTCCCGACCACAAAGACTGGACCTACAAGACGGGCGAAAAGGTGAACTTCACCGTCAGCGTGCTCCGCAGCGGCACGCTCGTTGACAACGCCGAAATCACCTACGACCTCGGCCCCGAGATGTATCCCACCGAGCACAAAGACCTCACCCTCAAGACGGGACAAGCCACCATCAGCGGCAAGCTGACAAAGCCCGGTTTCCTCCGCCTCAAGGCTACTGCCCATGTGGGCGGCAAGGACTATGAGGGCATGTGTACCGCTGCCGTCAGCCCCGAACAGCTGAAGCCCTTTGCCGAAAAGCCTGCCGACTTTGACGCATTCTGGGCAAAGGCGCTCGAAGAAGCACGCTGGACAGCCCTCGAACCCACCTTCGAATTCCTGCCCGAGCGCTCCACGCCGAAGGTCAACACCTACCACGTCAGCTTCCAGAACGACCGCTGGGGACGCCGCGTCTATGGCATCCTCAACGTGCCCACAATGCCGGGTAAATATCCTGCACTACTCCGTGTACCCGGTGCCGGCGTGCGTCCTTACGGCGGCGACCAGTGGACGGCAGCAAAGGGTGTCATCGTTCTCGAAATCGGCATCCACGGCATACCCGTCACCAAGGAACAGGCTTATTACGACCAGCTCTTCACCGCAGCTTTGGCAGACTATTGGACCCACGGCCTCAACGATCGCAACAAGAACTACTACAAGCACGTCGTAACGGGTGCTGTCCGTGCCAACGACCTCATAGCTGCCCTCGGCCACGAAGCCAACCCCATGGGCAGCCAGGTGGAATGGGATGGCAAGAATCTCGCCGTCACGGGCTCCAGCCAGGGTGGTTTCCTCTCGCTCGCCGTTGCAGGTCTCGACAAGCGCGTGAGCTGCTACGGCGCTGTCCACGCTGCCATGTGCGACCACGTAGCTTCGCTCCACAAGGTAGCTTGCGGCTGGCCTCATTATTGGTACAACAACGAAAATCCTGATCCTCGCGAAGTCAGCGAGGGTGCCTACTACGACGGTGTCAACTTCGCCCGCTGCATCACCTGCCCCGGCTGGTTCTCGTTCGGTTACAACGATGATGTAGTGCCTCCCACCACGGCTTGGGCCACCTACAACACCGTCACGGCTCCCAAGGAGATTCGTCCCTATCAGCTCACCGGCCACTTCTGGTATCAGGAGCAGTGGGACGAGTGGCAGGCATGGCTTCTGAAGCACCTCGGCGTCAACGAATAAACCGCACTACTCCACCCTCACAAAACAAATAAAAATGAAAGCAATCCGCATACTCATTGCCATCATGATGATGGCCGCAACCACCGCCTGCATGGCACAGGGCAAGATGGCCAAAGCCCGCAAGGCGGCTGCCACAACCACTCAGGTAGAACCCGCGAAACAGCCCGTGCAGCGCCTCCACGTCGAGGGCACAAAGCTGGTGGGCGAAGACGGAGAACCCGTCGTGCTCCAGGGCATCAGCTACGGCTGGCACCAAATCTGGCCGCGCTTTTGGAACAAGGAGTCGTGCCGCTACTTCATCAAGGATTGGGGCGCACAAGTCATCCGCGCCTCGCTCGGCGTGAGCCGCCCCTTCAACGAGGAGATGCACAACTCCTACCTGCAAGATCCCGCCCTCGGCCTGCGCTGCCTCTTTGAGGTCGTCGATGCTGCCATCGAGAACGATGCCTACGTCATCATCGACTGGCACAGCCACGACGTTTTCGAGGACGATGCCATCAAATTCTTCACGCAGATGGCTATCAAGTACAAGGGCGTTCCCAACGTGATGTACGAACTCTTCAACGAACCTGACTATGAGTCGTGGGAAGAGGTGAAGATGTACAGCGAGAAGGTCATTAAGGCCATCCGCGCCATTGAACCCGACGCCGTCATCCTCGTGGGTGTGCCGCATTGGGACCAGGACGTACACGTAGCAGCAGCTGACCCCATCCGCGGCGAGAAAAACCTGATGTACACCATGCACTTCTATGCTGCCACCCACGGTGCTTGGCTCCGCGAGCGTACCGATGAAGCCATGAAGTCAGGTCTGCCCATCTTCGTCAGCGAATGCGCTGGCATGGAGGCTTCGGGCGACGGTCCCGTGGACCTCGACGCCTGGAAGGCTTACCTAGAATGGATGGATGCCCGCGGCCTGTCGTGGTGCGCTTGGAGCGTGAGCGACAAGGTGGAGACGTGCTCCATGCTCGTCCCCGGCGCCTCAGCTACGGGCAACTGGACAGAGGACGAACTCAAGCCTTGGGCCAAGCTCGTACGAGAAGCACTGAAGAAGTAATCTGAAGAAGAAATTTATAGAAATTGCGAACCACCAACTTTGCCGTTTGGCAGGGTTGGTGGTTCGTCTTTTTTTTCGCACATTCAAAATATCTCGTCGAACATACTGCGATAGGCCTCGGCCTTCTTTGCGAGCGAAAGAGGATAGGCGCGAGAGGTGCTCGGCATGCGATAGAGGAAGCAGCGACGCTCCTCGCCAGTAGCAGGATCGCGGAAACAGAATTTTTGGCGGCCGCCCATCTTGGGTTGCCCGATGCCAAAGTGCTCGCAGATGGTGTCCGTTGCCTTCTGTCCTGTCGTCACTACAGCTTGACACAAAGGCATGCGTGACAGGAGTACCTCAACTTCCGTCGGCGTGACGACCTCAAGAAATTTGTCGGACGCATTGTCCTTCAGGCGGCGCACGGCACTGGCCGTATCAAAGATGCCGATGCCTTTGGCGTTGAGAAACTCCACGATTTCTGCCTTGCGAAACACCTTGTGTTCGGTGTCGACGAAATGCAACGCATCGCCGAAAAACAAGAGACCTACCACACGCCACATGTCGTTGATGTAGTTGGGATAATAGAAGTCCATGCACCAACGTTTCTGCGGCGGCGGAAATGAGCCCAACATCAGCAGCCGGCCGTTGGCGGGCAGAAAAGGCTCGAGCGGATGCTGTTCCACAGGGATTTCGGCGGAATCAAAAGATATTTCGGCGGACTTTGCTGGGGTTATAGTAGGTGGGACTGTGTTTTCGACAAGCTTCATAGACGTGTTTACAGCAGTTCGGGGAGCTGGAACAGCTTCGTGCCGTTGCTGCCCTTGATGAGGATGAGGCGGTCGTTGAGGGGGTCTGCAGCGATGGCGGCCTTCACCTCGTCGACGTTGGCAAAATGGCGCACCTCGGCGGTGCAAGCGGCGGGTTCGACAGCAGCGAAATTTTCGCCAACGAACCACAGCGCCGTGCAACCCGTCGTAGCAGCCAGATCGGCAACTTCTTGATGGGCAGCAGCGGAGGCCGTACCGAGCTCGCGCATGTCGCCGAGAATCATCATCTTGTGCTCGTCGGCAATGAGGCGGAAATTCTCCAGCGCGGCATGCATAGAGGAAAGATTGGCGTTGTAGGCATCGACCACGAGGCGGTTGCGGCCCGTCGTGCGGAACTCCGAGCGGCTGTTCGAGGGACGATACTCTGTCAGTGCGTGGCTAACCTGTTCGGGAGCAACACCGAAATGGGTGCCGACGGCGGCAGCGGCCAACACATTATCTATATTATATGCGCCGATGAGCTGCGTTTGTACTTCCTGCCACTCGCCGTCCTTCACACGCCAACGCAAACGGAGGAAGGGTGTGCAGTCAATGACTTCGCCCTCGACATCGTAGCCCTTGCCCACAGAACCGTAGGTCACGGCTTCGAGGCCCTCGGCACGCGAGGGGAGCCACTCGTTGTCGCCGTGAAGGAAGATGAACGGCGCTGCCACTCCGACCTCTTCATTGGGGTCGTTGGGTTCGTCGCCATGCTCCTTATTACGCAGATAATCATAGAGTTCGGTTTTTGTAGCGATGACGCCTTCGAATGAGCCGAAGCCCTCGAGATGCGCCTTTCCGACGTTGGTAATAAGACCGCAATCGGCATCGACGATGCGCGAGAGGAGAGCGATTTCGCCAGGGTGGTTTGCACCGGTCTCAATGACGGCAATGTCGTCCTCGGCCGTGAGGCGCAGCAGCGTCTTGGGCACACCGATGTGGTTGTTGAAATTGCCGAGCGTATAGAGCACACGATACTGCTCGCTGAGCACGCAGGCGGTGAGTTCCTTGGTGGTTGTCTTTCCGTTGGTGCCGGTGATCTGTACGATGGGGGTACCAAGCACGCGGCGGTGGTGGGCAGCGAGTTGCTGAAGGGCGGTGAGGACGTCATCGACGAGGATGAAGCGCTCGTCGGTGGCAGCCACTTCGGCGTTGTCGACCACGGCGTATGCACAGCCTGCCTCGAGGGCTTTTGCGGCAAAGAGATTGCCGTCGAAGGTCTCGCCCTTGAGGGCAAAGAAGATGGAGTCAGCGGGGCAATCGCGGGTGTCGCTCGTGATGACGGGATGCTGACAGAAAAGGGTATAAAGTTCGGATATTTCCATGATTGTGACGCCTAAGGTGGCGCGTTTTAAGTGATTTGTGATGCAAAATTAGTGCATCTTTCTGAAAGAAACAAAAAAAACGACAGAATTATTTTGCATTTCGGACGTTTCGCATTAACTTTGCACGTAAATAGACAACACAACAATGCAAACTCCCTACACGCTCAATCTCGGCGGACGGCTCTTCACCCTGAACCGCCCCGTAGTGATGGGCATTCTCAATATCACCCCCGACTCCTTCTATGCCGGCAGCAGAATGCTTGCTGACGAAGGAACCACAGCGCCCGACGAAACGGCAGCTGCAGAACACCTCACCGATGAAGAACGCATTCGCCGCCGCGTGCATGAAATTCTCGACGAAGGCGGAGAAATGATTGACGTGGGCGCTTACAGCACGCGTCCCGGAGCTCCGGAAGTGACGGCCGACGAGGAAATGCGCCGCCTGGCTTTTGGCCTCGACATCATTCGCCGCGAAGCCCCCGACGCCATCGTGAGCGTCGACACCTTCCGCGCCGACGTGGCCAAATCGTGTGTGCGCGACTTTGGCGTGCAGATCATCAACGACATCTCGGGCGGCGAACTGGACCGTGCTATGTTCCACACAGTGGGACGACTCGGTGTGCCTTACATCCTGATGCACATGCAGGGTGAGCCCCGCACCATGCAGGACGCTCCTCACTACGACAATGTGACGGCTGAGGTCATCACCTACTTGGCGCGCCGCGCACAGATGCTGCGCGACCACGGCGTGAAGGACATCATCCTCGATCCTGGCTTCGGCTTCGGCAAGACGCTCGACCACAACTACGAACTCATGGCGCATCTGGCCGATTTCCACGAACTGCAGCTGCCGCTCCTCGTGGGCATCAGTCGCAAGAGCATGATTTATCGTCTCGTGGGAGGCACGCCGATAGATGCCCTCAACGGCACTACGGCGCTGAATATGGCGGCGCTGATGCGTGGTGCCCACATCCTGCGTGTCCACGACGTAAAGCAGGCTGTCGAAACCGTCAAAATCTACGAAAAAATAAGGTAGGTTCTATTAATTCGCCTGAGGCGATTTTGCGTCTATTGCGCAGCAGATT
>JAUNIC010000057.1:13416-17268 GCA_030523615.1 Bacteroidales bacterium | reverse complement strand
TGTGCAGGATTAGCTGATGCTTGTCAGGATTACTGGAACACGCGTACGTATTCCACTTCCATCATAGTGGGCAGTGCGCTTTCGTCGACACCCATGTAGCCGCCCCAATCACCACCCCAAGCGAGGTTGAAGATGATGTAGAAGGGGTCGTCGTAGGGCCAGTCGTCGCGGCCTTTGCCCTTGTTGTCGTAGGAGAGCTGCACCTGACCGTCCACGTAGGTGGTGATGTTCTTGCCCGTCCACTTGATGGCGTAGGTGTGGAAGCTGTCCTCGGCACCCTTGCAGAGCATCTCGTGGGTCACCTGCGTACCGTTGCTGTGTACGTGGGCGTTGGCGTGGAGACTGGAGGATACGTAGTTGGCGTGTGCACCAACCTCTTCCATGATGTCGATCTCGCCGTCGGCGGGCCAAGAGCGGAAGTTGACGGGCATCATCCAGAAAGCAGGCCAGGTGCCGCGGCCCTTGGGGAGCTTGATGGAGGCTTCGATGTAGCCGTACTTCCAACCTTGCTTCACCTTGGCGTAGACGCGGCCAGAGTAGACCTGACCGTTCTCCTTAAGCGCGCGAATCTGGAGTTTGCCGCCAGCAACGCGGGTTACCCAATTGCCTTCGGGAGTGGTCTCCTTCACGTAGTTCTGGAGTTCGTTGTTCACCCAGTGGTGGCCTTTGACCTCGTGGGTCCAATCGGCAGAATTGAGGTTGCCGGGCTTTTCGAACTCGTCATTCCACACGAGCTTGTAGCCGGGGAAGGGACAGGTGATGGCGCCTTCGCCACCAGTGCCGTCGCCAGCGGTCTGCTCCACCTTGATTTCAGCGCGCGAAGCACCAGAGCTGACGTAGACGGTGCCGGTGCGGGCTTCTGTGGTGGGGTTCTTCTGGGCAGTGATGGTGATGGTTTTGTCGGAGGCACCGCCGTTGTCGGGAGTGATGGTGATCCAATCCTCCTCGCTATAGGCACGCCAATCCTTGCTGACGCCGATGGTGACCTGTGCTGAGGACGTCTCTTGCAAGCCATCGAGCTGGACGCTGGCAGGGCTGACGGAGATGTTGTTGTCGATGACAGGAACGTTGGGTTCGTCGTCGCCACAAGCGCTCACGACCGCTCCGGCGCTGAAGAGAAGCGTGGTGCAGAAGAGGGTGCGGAAGACAAAATGAGAGATTTTCATAGCTGTTTAGGGGTATAAAGGAGGCCGCCACTGTAAAAAGTAGCGGCCTCCTGTTATCTATTTATTAGCGCACATTGTCGCTTATTCAGCCTCTTCGAAGATGATATCCTTGATCTTGATGTTAGCGCCGATGGGGCTACCACCGAAGTCGAAGAAGAGGGAGAGAGCGTGAGCGTCGGTACCCTTGGCAAGCTTCACACCCTTCATGGTGTACTTGAAGGGAACGTCGGCCTTCACGTCATGACGGTCAGCGAAGAAGAAGTTGTCGTCGTGCTTGGTGCCGTCGGCCTCGTCGGTCTGGGTGAGCTTGATGGTCACACCGGGGAGGTCTTCGTCGGCCTCGAGGGTGCAGCTGAAGTTGTAAGCCTTGTCGCCCTTAGCTGTGAGTGCGGTGTTGATGGGGAACTGGCCCTGCCACTGGCTGCCGCCCATGCCTTCGGGGATGATGAGGCTCCACTCGTTGCCGGCGTGGCTCCATGCGGGATCGCCGATCTGGCCCCAGTCGTTGTTGGCGAACCAGGGAGTTACGCTGAGGAAGTTGGTGCCTTCGTCAACGCTGCGCCAGAGGTTGTTGGGGTCGTCGTAAGAGAGCACGGTAGCTTCCTCGAAGTAGATCTTGGAGATCTTCACAGTAGTACCAACGGGGCTACCACCGAAGTCGAAGAAGAGGGAGAGAGCGTGAGCGTCGTTCTGGGGGAGCTGAGCACCTTCGCACTTGAAGACGTAGGGCACGTCGGCCTTGATGTCGTGACGGTCAGCGGTGAAGAAGTTTTGGTCGTGCTTCTCAGCGTCGTCGGTCTCGGTGAGCTTGATGGTCACACCGGGGCAGTCAGCGTCAGCTTCAACTACGCAGTAGAAGTTGTACTTCTTAGCCTGGCTTGCGGTGAGAGTGGTGTTGATGGGGAACTGACCCTGCCACTGGCTGCCACCCATGCCATCGGGGAGGACAACGGTCCAAACGCCGTTCTCATGCTTCCACTCGGGATCGCCAATCTGGCCCCAGTCGTTGTTGGCGAACCAAGGAGTAACGCTGATGAATGCCTTGCCGCTTTCAACGGGAGCCCAGAGGTTGGCTGCAGAAGCGGGATCCCAGTCCATGGTAGCCTGCTCGCCGCCGGGCTGGTCGCCGCCACCATTCTCGGGAAGAACGGTGCCATCGTCGATAGCGTGGTCCTTGAGGGTGATGTTGCGAACGGTGATGTCGGCGTTAGCGGGGTTGCCACCGAAGTCGAAGAAGAGTTCGCAGTCAGCGTCTTCAGAGAGGTTGTTGACGTCAGAAAGGTAGAATACGTAGTCCTTACCAGCTTCAACGGGAACGCGCTCTACGAATACGTAGTTGTCGCCAGTGTTGACGTCGGTGAGCTTAACGGTTACGCCGGGGAGGTCAACGTTAGAGCTGATGATGCAAGAGAAGTCGTAGGTCTTGTCGGTGATGAGGTGGAGACCTGCGGGCTTGATGGGGCACTGAGCCTGCCACTGGTCGGTGGTAGCTTCGGGGAGAACCCAGTTCCACTCTGCGCCTTCGTGGGTGCAGACGGGATCAGCGATGGTGCTCCAACCGGGAGCGTAGTAGTAGTGGAACTCGTAGGGCATAGAGCCGTTATCAACGCCGAGCCACATGTTGCTGTCAGCACCGTAGTTGAAGCCTTCGAATGCCTTAGCTTCGTCCTTGGTGGTGAAGACGAGACGCCAGCTGATGCCGCCGTTGTCGTTCACGAGGGCGAGACGGGTAGCGGTGATACCCTCGATACGCCAGCGGTTGTTTGCGCCGATAGCCTCATCGTTGGGCACGTAGGGGAGGAGAGTACCTGCGGGGAATACGAGGTAGTTCACCTTTTCAGCGTTACCGTCCTTGTCGGTCCAGGTGTCGGTCTCGATGGTGAAGGTGGTGTGCTGCTCTTCAACGGGAGCCATGTAGTCGTTGCCGTCGTTGGTGTTGTACTGGCCGTAAACGGTCACGTCCTTGTTACAGTAAACGGTACCGCCAGCACCGGGGTTGTAGGTGTAATCACCACCCTTGAGGCCGGGGTTAGAGAAGCTGATGCGGTCGTCGTAGACACCCCAGTCCTTCTTGTCGGCGGGAGCTGCTGCCCACCAGTTAGAACCGTCGGTGCCGGGTTCGCCGCAACCCATGTGACCCTTCTCATCGTAGTCGACACGCCATTCCTTGGCGCAGAGACGCTTGAATACGGGAGAATAGTCAACCTGGTCCTTATCGAACTTGAAGGTCTTCTTGATGCTGCGCTCAGAGAAACCGTTGCGGTTACCGAGGCGGAGCTCGATGGTGTGCTCACCGGCTTCGGTGTTGCTCCAGCTCATCGTGGGGAGCGAAGAATAGTAAACACCGTCGATGTTCCACACGGGATAGCAACCTTCCTTCTCGAAGTGTGCCACGAGGGTGTTGGTCTCCTGGTCAACGGTGGGGTTGAAGTCCACGCCGTCCATAGTGGGGCGAGCATTGGGATCTGCACCCTCGAACTCGTCAGGAGAACAAGCGGTGAAGCCGAGAGAAACTACGGCTGCCGCTGCCATATATAAAAGTGACTTTTTCATATTGTTGGGTTGAATGTTTAGAGTTTAAAGTTTAATGTAGTTTGTCAGGCTATCAGAAGCGTTGAAAGTCGGAGAAACTACATTCAACTTTAAACTTTCAACTAAATAAGCGCCATAGGCGCAGTAAAAAAGC
>JAUNIC010000057.1:11527-13406 GCA_030523615.1 Bacteroidales bacterium | reverse complement strand
CTTTCAACTTTAAACTTTGAACATTAATAGTTATTCTGAACGAGATTGGGATCGGAGTCAAGCTCGTTGATGTGGATGGGGAGGTACTTCTTGCTGGGAGTCCAGCTGTTGGTACGGTAGCCGTAAGCATCGGGCTTGAGGACGCTTGCTGCGTCGCCCCAACGTACGAGGTCCCAATAGCGCTTGCCTTCACCTACGAACTCGAGGTGACGCTCTTCCTTGATGTTCTCAAGGGTGAGGCTCACGTTGTCGGTGAGGCCTGCACGGTGGTGAACGGCGTTGAGCCAACCTTCAGCACCTGCGGTCTGGCCGGTAGCGAGAGCGAGCTCGGCAGCGTTGAGGAGAACTTCTGCGTAACGATAAACGCGGAGGTTGTTGTCGTAGTTAAGGTTGTTGTCGAAACCTGCATCCTGGTTGTGCTCGCTGTAGGGGCGATACTTCTCAAGCCAGATGTGGGTGTCCTGATAACGCTCGGTGTAGCTTACGCCACGAACGTCCCAGCAGGTAGCGGCACGACGAACGTCGCCTTCAGCAAACATGTTGTAAGTCTCGAGGCGGACGGGCATGAAGCCCCAACCGTCCTGACCAGCGTTGAAGCCGTCGCCACCGGGCCAGCTGTTGGGCGCGATGAGGGTGGGAAGGATGGTACCACCGGTAGCAAGGGGAGAGCCCCAGCCGCGGTTGTTGTTGGCATCTTCGTAGTTGATTTCCCAGATGGACTCCTTAGACCACTCGCCTTCTTCCTTGAAGATGGTGCCGTAGTCAGCCACGAGGTCGTAATCGTTGCTGCTGATGAGCTCCTTCATGTAGCCGAGAGCCTGAGCGTAGCGCTCCTTGTCGTTCTGGTACATAACCATTTCTGCGAAGAGCATGTAGGCCATAGCCTGGCTTGCGCGACCGCAGTTCTTGTCGTCCCAACGGAGGGGGAGAGCGCCTTCCTTGATGATGTTCTCGAGCTCGACGACGAGTTCCTTGTAAACCTCGTCAGCGGTGTACTGCTTAGAGGTGTAGCCGTTGCTGGCGGTGAGGTTCTCGAGGTAGAAGGGGATATTTCCCCAGTAGTGCCAGAGCATGTTGTAGTAGTAAACACGCATGAGGCGAGCCTGAGCTACCATACAAGCCTTGGTCTTGGCGTCCATGTCAACCCACTCAGAGTAGCGGAGCATATCGTTGCAGCGCTTTACACCGCTGTAGTTAACGGTCCAGAGGCTCTGGAGGGTGTTGTTGTCGTCAGCCTGGTAGTTGAAGATCTTGTGCCAGTTGGCCATATCGTCGGGACCAGAACCACCTACCCAGAAGTCGTCGCCTTGGATTTCGGCGTCGATGTTGAGGGCGTTGTACTGTCCGAGACCCCAGTCGGGCCAGTGGATAGGATCGTAAGCAGCATTGAGGGCTTCGTTGAGGCGCACCTCAGTGGTGTAGTATTCTTCAAGGCCTTCGCCAGTGGGGTTCTCCACGTCGAGCCAGTCGGTAGAGCAACCAGTGAACAGCATAGCTGCAGCGACAATGCCTAAATATATCTTTTTCATTTTGGTATTCTCTTTATATATATATTAAATGTGAACTCTGTTTGTACTGCTGCTGCAATTACTTGATGGTAACGATAGCAATACGGTTAGCGTGGTTAGAGTCGGCACCCTTTGCGTTGGTGCGAACCACATTCACACCGCGAGCCTTGAGGTAGGCAGCTACGGCGTCGGCACGCTGCTGAGAGAGTACTACGTTGGCGTCGGCGTTACCTTCGGGCGAAGCGTAACCTACGATTTCAACGGTAGAACCCTTTGCGATGCCGTCGAGTTCTGCGGTATTTTCGATCTTGGAAGAGTTGACGGGGAAGGTCACAACGTAAGTGTTCTGAACAGTGCTTGCTGCACCGGGA
>JAUNIC010000057.1:0-11517 GCA_030523615.1 Bacteroidales bacterium | reverse complement strand
TTCCTTAACGACTTCCTTAACCACCTCTACAGGCTTCTCAACCACCTTCTCAACTACGCGCTCTACGACGCGGGGCTGATAGCCGTTGACAGCTGCTACGGCGTCGCCGCTCGTGTGGTGAGTGTTACCGAAAGCCACCTGGAGACCTACGGTGAAGGTGCGAGCCTGGGGGTAGATACCGCGGTCGATACCGCAAGACTTACCGTTGGAGGAGATTTCAGGATCGAAACCGTGATACTTGGTGAAGGTGAAGAGGTTCTCGGCCATTGCGTAAACGCGGAAGCGGTCGATGAGGATCTTCTTGGTGATGTTCTGGGGGAGAGTGTAACCGATAGAAACGTTCTTCACGCGGAGGTAGTCGCCCTTGTAGATGAAGAGGTCAGAGAACTGCCAGTTCTTCTCGTCACCAGCCTTGAGGATGGGGTACTTGTTGGAGGTGCCAGGACCAGTCCAGCGACCGAGCATCCAGTTGGGATAGTTACCAGAGAATACGTCGAAACGATAGGTAGCGTCGGCAACTTCAGCACCTGCAACACCCTGGAGGAATACGTTGAAGTCGAGACCCTTCCAGTCGAGGTTGAAGTTAAGACCGAAGTTCCAGTCGGGAGTACCCTTACCGATCATGGTGCGGTCGTTGGCGTCGATGTCGCCATTGCCGTCGGTGTCGACGAAGATCACGTCACCGGGACGGGGCTGAGTGCCCTTGTAGGTGATACCAGCAGCGGCTTCTGCCTCAGTCTGGTAAACGCCTGCGGTCTTGTAACCATAGAAGAAGGGGAAGGGGAGACCGTTCTCACCGCGGCTGAAGCTACCGCCAGAGATACCCTGAACGCCGTCGTACTCTACGTAACCGCTTTCGTTACCGAGGTTCACGAGTTCGTTCTTAAGGTAAGAAGCGTTAGCCTTAACGCCGAGGTGTACCTGACCGATCTGCTTCTTGAAGCCGAGTTCGAATTCAACACCCTGGTTCTTCATGTCACCCACGTTACCGTTAGGCTTGGTTTCACCTACGTAAGAGGGAACGGGGATGGTCATGATCATACCGTTGGTGTTCTTGCGGAAGTAGTCAGCGGTGAAGGTGAGGCAGTTGTTGAAGAAGCCGAGGTCGATACCGGCATCCCACTGCTCGCTCTCTTCCCACTTGAGGTCGGGGTTAGCAAGACCGTTGGCCTTAGAACCACCGTTGATGACAGCGTCCTTACCGAAGAGAACGTTGCTGCCCATGGTGGTCATGGTGGTGTACATGAAGTTACCGAGGTTATCGCTACCGTTCTTACCCCAAGAGAGACGAGCCTTGAAGTTAGAGAGCCAGTCGCGGGTCTCCTTCATGAACTTTTCGTTCATAATGTTCCAACCGAGAGAGAAGCTGGGGAATACACCGTAACGGTTGTTGGTACCGAAGCGGCTAGAACCGTCGCGACGTACAGTGGCCTGAACCATGTAACGCTCATCGTAGTTGTAGCTTGCACGAGCGAAGAGAGAGCTTACGCGGTGCTCGGTGTTTACACCACCACCTGCGCCGATGTGTACCACACCGTCTTCGATGGTTACACCGTCGGTATAGTTGAGGTAGGGCTTATCGGGGTTGACGATGTTCCAGTGGCTTGCGCTTACCCAGCTGCTGTTGTTGCGGAATGCACTCTGACCGAGGACAATGCCGAGGGTGTGCTTGCCGAATACCTTGTCATAGCTGAGGACGTTCTCCCACTGCCATGCGAGACCCTTGTTAGCGCTTGCGCTTACAGAGGTGTGGTCAGCGAAGTTATTACCAGAGAGGAGGTACTTGCTGCCTACGTGGCTGTCGCTGCCCCAGAAGCTGAGGTCGGGCGAGAAGCTGGTGTGGAACTTGATGTTATCCCAGATGTTCACGTCGAGAGCGAAGTTGCAAACGAACTTGTGGCTCCAGTTCTTGCCTGCGGGGAGAGCGAGCATGGCAAGGGGGTTGTTCATTTCCTGATAGGTACCGTTGTAACCGGGGATGGTGTAAACGTTGCCATCAGCGTCCTTGAGGAGCTCGTTGCCGGGATAGTGGTCGATCATCTCCTGTGCGTATGCGCCGCTTACGGTCGGGGTAAGGATGGGCGACATGTAGAGAGCCGAGCCGAGGATTGAACCGTACTCAGAGTTTTCGCTGATACCAGAGTTGTTAATATAGGTGTAAGCGATGTTGCTGGTAGCGGTGATCTTGTGGAGGAAGTTGCGGCTCTGAGTATCGAGCAGCGTGTAGATGTTGTTGTTACGGATGGTGAGACGATCGTAGTTAGAGTGGCCATAGTTACCACCTACGATACCGTCCTGAGTGTAGTAACCTACAGAGGTGTAGTAGTTAACGAGGTCGTTAGCACCGCTGATGGCTACGTCGTGGTTCATCACGGGAGCGTTGTCGTTGAAGACGAGGCTCTGCCAGTCAGTACCACCGTTGGTGATGGGGTTGCCCATAGCGTCCTTGAGGTTGTAAGGATCGGCATACTGGGGAGCCTGACCACCGTTGACTGCGCGCTCGTTCTGGAGGATAGCATAGTTGGTAGCGTCGCACATGTTGCGATGACGCCAAGCGCTCTGCCAGCCGTAGCTGAAGTCATAAGTTACGCGGGTCTGACCTGCCTTACCCTTCTTGGTGGTAACGAGGATTACACCGTTTGCAGCACGTGCACCGTAGATAGCACCAGATGCGGCATCCTTGAGGACTTCGATAGACTCGATGTCGTTGGGGTTGAGGTAGTCGAGACCGCCGCTGATGGGCATACCGTCTACGATGTAGAGGGGGTCGGAGTTGTTGATGGTACCGACACCGCGGATGAGCACCTTAGGAGCTGCACCGGGCTGACCAGAAGCACTGGTAACGTTAACACCGGCGGCGAGACCCTTAAGAGCGTTATCCATACGGACGGGGCTCTTGCCTTCGAGGTCGTCAGCGCTTACCTTTGCGATAGCAGCGGTAACGACGCTCTTCTTCTGCACACCATAACCGATGACAACGGCTTCGTCGAGCATATTGTCATCGGGAACGAGGCTAATCAGTACGCTGGTGCCATTGACACTTACGGTCTGGCTGTTGTAACCGATGTAGCTTACCTGCAGGGAGGAGCCCTGCTTCATGTTGAGGGTGAAGTTACCATTAGCATCGGTGGTGGCACCGGTAGTGGTTCCCTTCACGCGGACGCTGGCGCCTACAAGAGGATCGCCATTTTCGTCCACCACATTACCCGTGACGACTACCGACTGGGCCATAGCCGCTGCGGAGAACGCCAGGGACAGACCGAGCATCGCCATCTTGCGACCCGTCTGCGTGTACTGTGTTTTCTTCATAAAGTTTGTTGTTTGTATTTATTTGGAATTGTTTGTGTGGTCTTCTTTACGTGTACGTGTGCGTAATAAAAAGATGAGCGACACTCCGTTGTGTGTGCCGCACCCTCCTCATCAGGCGAGTAAAGTATTCGGAATCCATCTTCGGGCTGCTGCCGCGTCTAATACCTTAATTTTTTACAAGTATGAATAAACGCGTATGAAATATGATTTTTGTGTTGTCCTAGATGCTGCCACTACAGTATCGTTCTTTTTGCCGATCGCGGCAGCAGCCCAATAGGAGACGGATTTGCGAATGAATCTTCGCACGGATTTGCGAGTGCTTCTTCGCACGAAGCTTAAAGCGGTGGTCATGCGATTAAGCGAGTGCAAAGTTACGGCAGCTTTTTTACGCGTGCAAGAGGGAGTAAAAGTAATAAGTAAACTCACAAAAAAGCTATCCCGCACATTGTGAGCGAGATAGCCATTTTTTCGGTATTAAAATAAGTAAACTTTTTAAACGTGCGAGAGTCTCCCGTTTGAGCGATTTTAGAAACTCGCCTTGCCAAGTTTCTGTACCGTAGCGGCGAACTCACTGTTGGGGATGTCGCTCTTGTTGCGCACACGGAGGCGGTGATTGTAGACCGTCTGGGGCGAACAGTGAAGGAAGTCGGCGATCTTCACCGAGTCGTTGATGCCCAGGCGCACGAGGGCATAGATGCGGAGCTCGGTGTTGAGGAGATCGCCCTCCTTGGGCTGGATGCGCTCGTCGGGACGGAGGAGTGAGTTGAAGTCGTCGATGAAGTCGGGATAGATGTTGAGGAACATCTGGTCGAAGTTTTGGAAGAACTCCTTCACCTGCGCCGTCGACTTCGAAGTCTCGAGCTGCTTGCGGAGCAGATCCGTCTGGTTGGTCTTGAAGAGGCGGCCGAAGGTTTTGCGCTGCTCGTCCATCTGCGTGATGTAGCGGCTACAGAGGGTGAAGGCCATGCCGACGGTCTCTTCCTTCACATAGTTCGTCTTGCGCAGTTCATCGACGGCTTCGGTCAGTCGACCATTGACGTTCTGGAGCTCAGCGTTGGCCTCGTCGACTTTCGCCACCATCTCCTGCAGCTGCCTGTTGACGCTCTGCAGTTCAGCGTTGGCCTTCTCCTGCTGGCGGTTGGCCTCCGCAAGGGCTTTTTCGCCCTGACGCACACGGCCCATGCGGCGCACCAGCTGCACGATGACGATGGCGAGCGCAATGGCGAGGAGCACGAGGAGCACGAGGCCGATGAGGAGCCAACGCTGCTGCATATGCTGGCGCTCTACGCTGGCGGCGTGGATAAGGCCGAAAGTCTGGCCCGTGGTGACCATTCGCACACGGTTGTGGTAGGCCTGGTCGCCCGCCATGCAGTAGTTGATGTAGTTGTAGGCGCGTTCCAAATCGCCGCGTTCGTAGAGGATGCGGGAGAGTTCCTCGAGCGAGGCCACATCGTGGTTGCAACATCTCACATCGGCTATGGCACTCTTTACGAGAGCCTTGACGCGATCTTCCTCATTGCCCTCCCACTCGTAGATATGAGCCAGGGAGTAGGCGTTCATGGCATCATAGCGATTGTCGAGGTGCGACGATTGCAGGACTTTCTCCAGCTGCGTCTTGACGGTACTGGGCTTCGGTCCCCAGGCGTTCTGCCAAAGGTACAGAGGGTCCGTCTTGGGCACGATCATGAGAATACTGTCGGTGTAGAGCTGCTGAAGCACGTCGGCGTCCTCGTTGCCCTGCTTCACGGCGGGATTATTCTCGGCGCCCTTGCCAAGATACTGCTGTTGGTGGCTGTAGACGTAGATTCTCTGGCGATAGTACTCTGTACGCAGTGCGGGAGGCAACAGATGGCTGCGTCCCTCTACCGAAGCAAGTTCCTTGTCGGCGTCGCTCAGGAGACCCGTTGCGGCGAAGATGAATGAGCGCTTGATGTGCCACTCGGCCTGCCACTCGCTGTTTTGGAGTTCATCGGCAATGCTGAGCTGGCGGTTACAGAGCGCCATAGCCGAGTCGGCATCGTAGACGTAATACTCGTCGTAGAGCAACGACTGCAGGGCATATCGATCAGCCGGCTGCTGCTTCTGCACCAGCTGGCGTTTGAGCGCAAGGATGCGCGTCTCCTTTTGCGAGGCATATCGGTCGTACCTCGCAATGGCGTGATCCAGTGTGTCAAGCAATGCGTTTAGACTCTGCGCCCTTGCCGTCGTGGCGTTCCCCATCCACGTTGCCACGCCGATGAGGAACAGTAAAATTACGCGTTTATTCATAGTAAGTTGGGGGTTAGTTGAAGGGGCTATCCCCTATCGGCACATCTCGATGCAGAACTCGTTTTCGAAGAGCTTCGCACGGTGGATGTAGGCGTTGCCGGCACGATTCTTCGGACCATTGCTGATGATGGCGAAAGCCAACAGATGGCCGCGGGTAGACTGGCAGTAGCCGGCCAGCGAAGAAGCGGGATACTGAGGCAGCGTGCCCGTCTTCGCACAGATATTGCCTTCGGCGGCAGTGCCTTTCATGCGGTTGCGCAGGGTGCCCGATGCACCGGACTTCGGCATGGCTTCGTCCACGAGGAAGTGGCCCAGCAGACCATAATTGTGGGCTACGCGGAGCAGATCGACGAGCACGCGGGCCGACACCCGGTTGTCGTACGACAGACCGCTGCCGTCCACGATGTGGCACTGCTTCTCCGTCAGTCCCGGGAAGAATTTCTTCAGACTCTTGCGGCAGATGTCGGCTCCCGAACCACTGCCACCGTGGCCATCATTGGCACCGAGACAGCAGAACACCGCCTCGGCGCTGCGGTTGTCGCTGTGCTGCATCAGATGGCTCATGATCTCCTCGAGCGAGTGACTCTCTGCGTGGAGGAGCGTGGTCTGGGGCGCACCGTCGGCAAGTTTGGCGTTCAGGTCGAAGGGCAACTTGCTGTCGTAGTTCAGGAACATCGTTCTGCCCGTCACGTAGATGTCCAACTTCGCCAATTGATTGCGGAGGTCCATCGCCACGGCGTCGGCACCCTTGTAGAGCACGGGGAGAGATTCGTAGGGGATATCGCGGTTCTCAAATTTCTGGTGTACACGGAGTTGGCACACCAGGTCACCATACACGATCTTGAGGCCCTTTTTCTTCAGCGCTTTAGCAAACGAGGAGAAATCCTGCAGCAGAGGGTCGTAACTGCCGCGGAGGAAGAGGTGCCCCTTCAGGTAACCCGCGGGAGTGATTTCGCCCACCGCCATAAGGCTATCGGAGAAGGCGTTGTTGTAGTCGGAGAGGTGGTCGTAGGCCGCAAAGGTCGTGATGATCTTCTGGCAAGAGGCAGGTGTGAGAGCCTTGTCGGCATCGTAGGAGAAGAGCACGGAGTCGACGGTCATATCGTAGACGTAGATGCTCGACGTGCCGAGGCTGTCGAGGTTACGCTCGACGAGTCGCTGCAGACGCTCCGCCACAACCTGGTCGCAGGAGTAGTCGGGCCTCACGGCCTTCATCGTGGGCAGGAAGAGTTTGCACAGAAAGATGGCTGCAAAGACCGCCATGGTGACGACGAAGGTCCCAATGGTATATTTTGTATGTAATTGCATCGTTGGGGGATTATGCGATAATTCGATTATGCGAGGGGGGGATTACTGGAAATACACTCTCTTCACGCGTTCGCTGACGCTGGTGAGAACCTCGTAGGGGATGGTGCCGAGGAGGTCGGAGAGGACGGTTACGGGTAGATTGTCGCCAAAGATCTCCACGCTGTCGCCCTCACGGCAGTCGATACCCGTCACGTCGAGCATGCACACATCCATACAGATGTTGCCCACGTACGGCGCCTTCTGGCCGTTGACGAGCGCGTAGCCCGTGCGGTTGCCCAGGTGGCGATCGAGGCCGTCAGCGTAACCGATGGGGATGGCAGCGATGCGCGAAGGTTTTTCGACCACGGTGCGACGACTGTAGCCCACACTCGTTCCGGTCTGAATCTCACGGATCTGCAGAATCGTGGTGCGGAGCGTCGTCACATTGTTGATGCGTCCGTTCGTCACGGGATCCACACCGTACAGGCCAATGCCGAGGCGGCACATATCGAGATGGCGTTCGGGGAAACGCGCTATACCGGCAGAGTTGCAGATGTGGCGCAGGATGTGGTAGGGGGCAGCCTCCTGAAGCTGGCGGCTGGCGCGGTCGAAGCGTTCAAACTGCCACTGCGAGAAGTCGTTGAAGTCCTCGCTGTCGCTGCCCACGAAGTGTGAGAACACGCTGCGCACACGGAGAGCCTGCTGGTGCTGAAGGCGCTCAATTAGCGCGGGGATATCCTCGTCGGGGTTGAAACCTAAGCGACACATACCCGTGTCGAGCTTCACGTGGACGGGGAAGTTGGTGATTCCCTCCTTGCGGGCCGCCATGACGAGAGCGTCGAGCAGACGGAAGGAGTAGATTTCGGGTTCGAGACGATACTTGAACAGCGTGTGGAACGACGACATCTCGGGATTCATGATGATGATGCCCATCGTGATGCCCGCCTTGCGCAGCTCCACGCCTTCGTCGGCCACAGCCACAGCGAGATAGTCCACGCCGAGATCCTGGAGCGTGCGCGCCACCTCAACGCTGCCGCTGCCGTAGGCGCTGGCCTTGACCATGCAGACGAGCTTCGTCTCGGGCTGCATGAAGGAGCGGTAGTAGCGCACGTTTTCGGCCAATGCGCCGAGGTTCACCTCCAACACCGTCTCGTGGACCTTCAGTTCCAACTGTTCGGCAATGAGGTCAAAGTGGTGGCTGCGTGCGCCTTTGAGCAGCACGATGTCGCTGTGCAGCGTCTCCAGCATGCCGCTCGCCAGGAGCTCTTCGGTCGAGGCGAAGAAGTGCTTCTCGCAGCTGAAGAGGGAATGGGCCTGCGAGATATTCTCGCCGATGCCCACCAAGACGTCGACGTTGCGCGTCTGGAGCATCTCGGCCACGCGGTGATAAAGCGTGTCGGCGTCGAGGCCCGTCTGTTCCAGATCGCTGAGCACGAGCACGCTGCGGCGCGTACCCTGCTCTCCCTGCTGTGCACAGCGGCGGTGCAGGAAGTCGAGCGCAATGTCGAGGCTCGTCAGGTCACTGTTGTAAGAGTCGTTGATGAGAGTGAGACCGCGCACACCCTGCTTCACCTCGAGGCGCATGGCCACAGGGGCAAGGCGCGGCAGACGCTCTGCGATGGTCTCCGGTGTAAGTCCGAGTACGAGGCCCGTGGCTATGGTGTTGATGGCGTTCTCGATTGAAGCGTCGTCGGTGAAGGGCAAGAGCGCCTCCGTGCCATTGAACACGATCGTCGTGCCGTCGGCATGCTTTTTCGCGCGCGTTATATATAGAGGAGCGTCGGCGTCCGTGCGCGACCATCCGAAGCGGCGTCCGTGGAAACGGCTTTCCGCCAGACAACGGCCGATGATGGGGTCGTCGGCGCAGTAGACGAGCACCTCGGCATCGTCAAAGAGCGACAGTTTCTCCAGGCACTTCTCCTCGGTCGAGGCAAAGTTTTCCTGGTGCGCCGCACCGATATTCGTCATCACACCGATCGTAGGCTGGATGATGGCGCGCAGCCCAGGCATTTCGCCACGCTGCGAAATGCCGGCTTCGAAGATTCCCACGCGGCTTTGCTCCGTGAGGAGCCATACGGACATGGGCACGCCGATCTGCGAGTTGTAGCTGCGGGGCGAACGCGTCACTTGCTGCGAGGGGCTGAGCAACTGATAAATCCACTCCTTCACGACGGTCTTTCCATTGCTTCCCGTCACACCGACAACGGGCACATCGTACTCCTCACGATGACGCTCGGCGAGGCGCTGCAGGGCCTTCAGCGGCGAAATGACTTCGAGGAAATTGGCATCGGGATAAAGCTTTGCTGAGGGAAGAGGGAAGAGGGAAGAGGTCGGAGGTTCCTTGCCTTCTGCCACGCCGTAGTCAGCCACGGCGCGGTCGTGCTCCTTCCAGGGCACGGCGCTCACCACGAAGTTGCGCACGCCACGGCGATAGAGATCGTCGATATAGCGGTGTCCGTCGCCCGTTCGGGTGCGGAGGGCGAAGAACAATGTAGTTTCGGGGAAAGCCAGCGAACGGCTGTCGGTGAGCAGCCATTCAATCTGTGTGTCGGCAGAGCCGTAACGGTGTGCGCCGATGAGCGCAGCCACCTTTTCTATAGAGTAATGCATCTGCAGTATGTCGTTTTTTGAGTCTATACACCAGCGACCGTAGCACATACGGGCACTATGTACCTAATCAAATTGCAAAGATACTGCAATCCCGCCAATACACCAAAGAAAAAACACAAAAAATCATAAACGTCATTGTTTTTCCAAAAAATCGCCGTAACTTTGCGCCCACGAAACTCCAGAAACCGGTAACTCCATAAGCCACATAAGGCTTATATGCCCTATTAGCCCTATTGGCCCTATTAGCCCCACGCCCATCATGAACTACGAAGACGAACTTCTCCATGCCGGCATCCGCGTCACCGCTGTGCGCCTCCTTGTGTGGCGCACCCTCCGCGAGCTGCACCCACGCCCCGATGCCGATGCAGCCCAACGCGGCGCCGCGTTCAGCCTCGCCGATGTACAGGACACGCTCTACACCGTCGACAAGTCTACCCTCTTCCGCACCCTCACCCTCTTTGCCGAACAGGGACTGCTCCACACCATCGACGATGGCAGCGGTATGCAGAAATACTGCGTGTGCCATTGCCAACACGAAGAATGCTGCGCGCACGAGCACCATCAAGGTCTTGTGCGCCATCGTAGCCACGTCCACCTGTCGTGCGTAAAGTGTCACAAGACGTGGTGCCTCGAGGATGTGGAGATCCCCCATGTCCCCGTTCCCGACGACTTTGAAGTCACCGAACGCGAATACATCATCAAAGGCATTTGCAAGAACTGCCGCAACGGGTGGCGATGACTCCCCCGAATTGCGAAAAAACATCAGCGGAACCGCTAACTTCGACGATTGAAGATGACGGTTCCGCTGATGCTTTTTATTGTGTTGCAGGTGGCTGAGTCACCTTGTACACGTTCTGCCGATGCGCCTACTTGACAAGCACGTGACCATTCTGGATGTAGAGGCCGTGAACCGAGCCCTTCGAGTCATGCTCAGGGAAAACTCTGCGACCCTGGAGATTGTAGATGCGGGCGTCGGCGGGGAGCGTGGCCTTGATGCTGCTGATGCCTTCGGCGGGAGCAATCTTCTCGGTGGCGGCCTTCAGCGCAGCGACCATATCAGTGGGATCCTCGCTCTTGGTCAGCGTGATAGCTTCTGCCACGAGGGCTTCGAGCGTCTCGACATCGGTCTTGTCGGCGGTGATGGTAGCACCCACGCGCTGGCCAGCGTAAAGCTGGAACTCGCTGTAGTTGAAGCACTCTTCAGCGCCCTCGCCAGCGTCGGTGGTGACGATGGTGGGTTCGAAGCGGAATACGCCGTAGATGTCGTCGGCCTCGAAGGCGAAGGAACCACGGAGCACATCCTCGTTGCCCGAATGGCCCCAACCGGCAAAGGCGCCGAGACCATCCTCGCGAATGATGGTGGTGAAGGGAGCGTCGGCCATGGTGTAGCCAGCGTAAGGATCGTCTTCAATGTCATCGGGATTTTGGTCTTCCCTGAGCCCACCCTCGGGCGTATAAGCCGTGCCGTAGATGCTCATCTCAATGGGCGAGCAGTTGTTGCCGTTGAGGCGTCCGCAGTATTCGGCCACGAAGAGCGTGTTTGCCTCGAAGTTCGGGATGATGGCGTCGAAGGAGTGGGGACCTTCGGGAGCATCGCCGTGCCAATCGCTATGCCAGAAGGTGAATACATCACCGTCAATGAGCGCTTCGAAATCAGTACCTTCGTCGCGATCGCTATACGCCGAACGCAGATCAAAGCCAGCGTTTGTGATGAGGCCATCGCCCTTGGCTACGATGCCGCCCTTGGCAGCGAGGAGCGCCGCCTGGGCATCGTTGAGCGCCAGCTGGAGGTCTTCGAATGTCACCTTGTCGGGATCGGGATCGGGCGTAGGATCGGGATCAGGGTCGGGATCGGGCGTGGGATCAACGTAGGGGTCGTACTCGGGATCAATGTTGTGAGCCACGAGGAATTCGTCGAGGTCTTCAGCGTCGACAATGTCCCAAAGGGCCTCTTCCACCTTGCCCCAACCAGCAGCTTGATGGGCCTCGGTGTAGCCCACGAGGAGCATGATGGCGCCGTTCTTGTAGGGCGAGAGGAGGGTC
>JAUNIC010000056.1:7675-17436 GCA_030523615.1 Bacteroidales bacterium | reverse complement strand
AAACCACTAAATCACTAAATAACTATCAAAATCATCATTTTTTCGGAAAAATGCTTGGGCATTTCGCGTTTTATTTCTAATTTTGCGAACCAAACATTTTCACTCATTACTATGAACACACATACGATACTCCGCCCCATCTTTCTCCTTGCCACATTTATCGTCGCGCTGCTCACCATCGTAGGCTGCGGCGACGACACCCGGCACTACGTCATCGGCGTCAGCCAATGCTCCGAAGACTCATGGCGCTCAAAGCTCCACGACGAACTCGACATAGCCACCTACTTCAACGAAGGCGTCACCCTGCGTTACGCCTCGGCCGACGACGACCCTAATCTCCAGGAAAATCAAATCAACGAGATGATCGATGCTGGCATCGACCTCCTCATTGTATCTCCCCAGCAGATGGGCGAACTCTCCAGCGCCGTCGACCGCGCCTTCGACAAAGGCATCCCCGTCATCCTCTTCGACCGCAAGACCGGCAGCAACAAATACACTGCCTTTATGGGCGCCGACAACTACGAGATAGGTCGTATGTGCGCCGAATATGTCGCCGAACAACTCCACGGCCAAGGTTGCGTCGTCGAGATAGGCGGTCTTAAGTCGTCGTCGCCTGCCATAGATCGTACACGAGGATTCCGCGAGACCCTCGCCAAATACCCCGGTCTCAAGATCGTAGGCTTCGGCAATGGCGACTGGAAGGAGGCCTCAGGCAAGCGTATCATGGAGGACATCCTCAAAACCTACAACGGCCCCATCGACTGCATCTTCGGCGGCAATGACCGCATGGCCCTTGGCGCCAAAAAGGCCCTCCTCGAAGGCGGACGAGGCGATTGTCCCATTGTCGTCGGCATCGATGCCCTACCTGCCGAAGGACTCGGCATCTGTCAGGTGCGCGACGGCGAACTCACCGCATCGGCCATCTATCCCACCCACGGCGACGAACTCATGACCCTCGCCCTCAACATTCTTGAGAAGCGTCCCTATCAGCGCGAGAACCTCATGGTCTCCAGCCTCGTCACCGCCGCCAACGCCCGTGTCCTCCTCCTTCAGTACGAGGAAGTGGTGCGTCAAGGCAACTATCTGCGTCGCATGCACGAACGCATCGACAAAACGCTCCACACTATCGTCCTGCAGCGCACCATCATTGGTGCCTTCATTCTCCTCGTCACCTTCATCGCCATCGTCAGCATCCTCTTCGTCCGCGCCTATCGCCAGAAGCATCAGCTCAACACCGAGCTCCGCGACAAGAACCAGCTCCTTGCCACCCAGCGCGACGAACTCCAGCGTCAGCGCGACACCCTCCAGGAGCAGCACGACCAGATCTGCGAGCAGCGTGACCTCATGGAGTCCCAGCGCGACGAACTCGCCGTCCAGCGCGACGAACTCCAGAAACTCGCCCACCTCACTCCTGCCTAGGCTAACGCCGAGGAAGAGCGCCCCGAGCAGCGCACGGAGGAAGACAGCCGTTTCTATCAGCGCATGATGCAAGTCATCGCCCACAACGTCGGCAACAGCGAGTTCTCCGTCGAACAGCTCAGCGACGCCGTCGGTCTCAGCCGCGCCCAGATGTATCGCCGTTGCAAACAACTCACCGGCAACTCCCCCGTCGAGATACTCCGCATCCAGCGTATGCAGCGTGCCGGCCAACTCCTGTCGACCACCGACCGCAACATCTCCGAAGTCACCTACGACTGCGGTTTTACCTCTCCAAGCTACTTCACAAAGTGTTTCAAAGAGCACTATGGAATGTCGCCTACAGACTTCATGCGCCATCAACACGGCAACAAACATAACCCTACGTAATAGCTAAGAGGTTTATAAGTTTAAAGGTTTATAGCTCTCCTAACGTCCCCTTTTGCTACGTTAGATTATAAATATCGTCTCATTTCCCGCTACTTTTGTTGCATTGAAACAAAAATAGCAGAAATTGAGACGATATTTTATGCGCTTTAGTAAACTCCTCTATAAATTTGCAGCGTCAAAAAGGACGTTAACCTTAAGACCGCTTTCAATAGGTATTAGCTTTAAGGTAAATAGCATGTGTAAATAATTAAGGAGTAACAACACAAAAACTACACATCATACAACAAAAGCAGTCTTGGAAATATCGTTTAAGGTTTAACATATATGATGATTCTGGAGATGGGGCGGCTGCGAAGCCCCCCACATCTTCGCTTCTTTTTTTGAAAAATCTAATTCTGAAACAAACATATAAATAATATAAACCATAATGAAAACCACAAACATCCTCTCGCTTGCATTCGCTGCAATGATGGCCTCTGCTGCCTACGCGCAGCAGCCTCTGAGCATCGAGCACCTTAAGGACGGTCACGCACAGGTGCGCGTGGCGGCTGACCAGAAGTGTCTGCTTCTCCCCATCGAGGAGAACGCTCCTGAGTGCTTCATCAAGGTTCAGGTGGACAACTCTACCGCCTACACCTTCACCGCACGTCTGGCTGTCGATAAAGTCGACTTCACTGTGCCCTTCGACCTCCAGCCCTATCAGGGCAAGGAACTCACCTTCGAGGTCAACACCCCTCATCAGGATCGTCACTCCAGCCGCGAACCCAAGTGGACCAGCACCGTTCAGAAGGCCAACGGCTTCGACGTCACCAACCGCGAGAAGTATCGCCCTGAGTTCCATCACACTCCCGCTTACGGCTGGATGAACGACCCCAACGGTATGTTCTACCTCGACGGAACCTGGCACCTCTACTACCAGTACAATCCCTACGGCTCACGCTGGGGCAACATGAACTGGGCCCACGCCACCTCGACCGACCTCATCCACTGGGAAGAGCAGGGTGTAGCCATCGCAGCCGACGGCATCGGTACCATTTTCAGTGGTTCCTGCGTGGTTGATCATAAAAATACAGCCGGCTTCGGCAAGGGTGCTGTCATCGCGCTCTACACCTCCGACGGTATCGCTCAGCGCCAGTGCATGGCCTACAGCACCGACGGCGGCAAGACCTTCACCAAGTATCCCGGCAACCCCATCCTCTCCGCTGATATCCCCGACTTCCGCGACCCCAATATGTTCTGGAACGAAGACATCAACGCTTGGAACCTCATCCTCGCCTGCGGTCAGGAAATGCGCATCTACTCCTCTCCCAACCTCCGCGACTGGAAGGAAGAGAGCCGCTTCGGTCTCGGCTACGGCAGCCACGACGGCGTCTGGGAATGCCCCGACCTCATGCGTCTCCCCGCCCCCGTTGCCAAGGGCGAGCAGCCTCACGACAAGTGGGTGCTCTTCTGCAACATCAACCCCGGCTTCCCCGCTGGTGGTAGCGGCACCCAGTACTTCATCGGCGACTTCGACGGTCACAAGTTCACTTGCGACACCGCTCCCGAAGTCACCAAGTGGCAGGACTACGGCAAGGACCACTACGCTACTGTAAGCTTCTCCAACGCCCCCGAAGGCCGTCACACCATGATCGCATGGATGAGCAACTGGCAGTACGCTAACGACGTTCCTACCCAGCAGTATCGCTCAGGCAACAGCATCGGCCGCGAGCCCTTCCTCTACACCGGTGCCGACGGCCAGCTCTACCTCGGTAGCGCTCCCTCACCCGAGTACGATGGCGCAGGCCTCGACAAGACCCTCAAGATCAAGGGCGACGCTACCATCACCCTCAGCAATGAAGAAGGCGAAGAATTCGTCATCCGCTACGATCAGAAGGCCATGACTCTCAGTTGCGACCGCAGCCGCAGCGGCGAGACCGACTTCTCCAAGGAATTTGCTGTGCCTATGACCGCTCCCGTTCACAAGAAGCTCACCTCCCTCCGCATCTTCATCGATCGCAGCAGCGTTGAGGTATTCGGTAACAATGGCGAAGTTGTCATGACCAACCTCGTATTCCCCAAGTCCACTTACAACAACATTTCAATCACCAAATAAATGAAATCTAAGCAACTTGCAGTCATCTCTGTGATGTTCTGCTTCTTCACGATGGGCTTCGTTGACCTCGTGGGCGCAGCATCCAACTTCGTACAGAAGGATCTCGGACTCTCCGACACCGTAGCCAATACCTTCCCCTCACTCGTATTCTTCTGGTTCCTTCTCTTCAGCGTGCCCACCGGCGTGCTCATGAACAAGATCGGCCGTAAGAACACCGTGCTCCTCTCTCAGGTAGTCACCGTTGTCAGCCTCCTCCTCCCTCTCTTTGGCGAGACCTTCCCCATCATGCTCATCTCGTTCAGCCTCCTCGGCATCGGCAACACCCTGATGCAGACCTCCCTGAACCCCCTCGTGACCCAGGTTATCCAGGGCAACCTCGCCTCCACCCTCACCTTCGGCCAGTTTGTTAAGGCTATTGCCTCCTTCCTCGCACCCCTCGTGATGGGTTGGGGCGCTACGGCAGTCATTCCTTCCTTCGGCCTCGGTTGGCGCGTACTCTTCGCCATCTACTTCGTCATCTGCATCCTCGCAGCTCTCCTCCTCTACTCTATCCACATTGAAGAGGAAAAGGCTGAAGCCAATACCGCCAGCGTAGGCCAGCAGTTCGTAGCCTGCTTCAAGCTCCTTGCCAAGCCCGTCGTTCTCATGTCCTTCCTCGGCATTGTTTGCCACGTAGGTATCGACGTCGGCACCAACACCACCGCTCCCAAGCTCCTCATGGAGCGCGTAGGCATGGGCCTCGAAGACGCAGCCTTCGCCACGAGCCTCTACTTCATCTTCCGTACCATCGGCTGTCTCACCGGTAGCTTCTTCCTCCGTGTTCTGAAGACCCGTACCTTCTTCATCCATCAGCACTATCTGCATGCTTGGCTCTATGGCCTGCATGTTCGTCGGCACCACCACCGCTATTCTCTACACCGGTATTGCTCTCGTAGGTTATGGCAACTCCAACATCTTCTCTATGTGCTTCGCCAACGCTCTCGACGCGCTCCCCGAGAAGAAGAACGAGATCTCCGGCCTCATGATCATGGGTCTCTTCGGCGGTACCCTCTTCCCCCTTGCCATGGGTGTAGCCAGCGACGCTATGGGCCAGGCAGGTGCTGTAGCCGTCCTCACCGTCGGCGTCCTCTACTGCCTCTTCTTCTGCACGAAGATAAAGTAAAGACCCACCCCCAGCCCCTCCCTAAGGAGGGAGGGGAGAGATCACCAATGCATACAATAACCTATAACTAATTAAAAGCCACTTGCCCCTCCAGTGGTATATACTCCTCCCCCTCGCAGGGGGAGGCAGGGAGGGGGTCTTTATGGAAAACAACTATGTAGTCGGCCTCGGTGAGGCCCTGTGGGACTGCCTTCCCGAAGGTCGTAAGATCGGTGGCGCCCCCGCCAACTTTGCTTATCATGCCGGCCAGTTCGGCTTCAACACTATCGCCATCAGCGCCATCGGTAACGATTCCCTCGGCGACGAAATCGTAGAGAAGTTCGATGAGAACTATCTCCATCATCATCTCGAGCGCGTAGACTTCCCCACCGGTACCGTTCAGGTACAGCTCGACGACAAAGGTATTCCCCAGTACGACATCTGCGAAGGCGTAGCTTGGGACAACATCCCCTGGACCACCGAAATCGAGGCCATCGCTCGCAAGACCCGCGCCGTATGCTTCGGTTCTCTCGCTCAGCGTTCCGACGTTAGCCGTCAGACCATTCGCAAGTTCCTTGCTACCATGCCCAAGATCACCAGCGCCATCGGCAGCACCGCAAGCTCCATGCCCACCCTCAAGATCTTCGACATCAACATCCGTCAGCACTTCTACAGCAAGGAAATCATCGAGGAAAACCTCCGCGAGTGCAACATCCTCAAGATCAATGACGAGGAGCTCGAACTCATTGCCGAGATCTACGGTCTCAAGAGCATCAGCGCTGAAGACCAGTGCTGGGTACTCCTCGCCAAGTGGAACCTTCAGATGCTCATCCTCACCTGCGGTACTCACGGCTCTTACGTTTACACTCCCGGCGAGGTAAGCTTCCAGCCCACCCCCATGGTCGAGGTAGCCGACACCGTAGGTGCTGGCGACAGCTTCACTGGTAGCTTCGTAGCTTGCATCCTTCAGGGCCGTCCCGTTCGCGATGCCCACGAGCGTGCTGTAAAGGTCAGCGCCTTCGTCTGCACCCAGAACGGCGCAATGCCCGTCCTCCCCGAAGAGCTCCGCAGCTAATGTTCAGCGCAGCGCATTAACACAACTTTCAGGATAGTCAAGATCCGAAGTCTGCATACCGTAGGCTCCGGATCTTTTTTTTTACTAAATTAGGTTGCAGCGATAGTTGTCTGTCGCCCTAGGGTGACAGAACTATCGCCCTAGGATGACAGACAAAAAGCTCTGCGAAGATATAGATTACAGGGGCTATCACGCGATTCTGTTTTTCGTAAAATTCGTCTCAATTACTGCAAAATTTGTTGCATTGAAACAAAAATCGTAGTGATTGAGACGATTTTTTAAGCACAAATCATACAAAGTGCGTAATTTTGCTGCCGAAAAAATACTTATCGCACTTTGTACGAAAAACACATATATAATATTATACACATATGAACAAAGTCTATTACACCGCAGCGCTTCTCTGCTTGTTCGGCCTCCAAGCCCAAGCAGAGACTCTGCCCGTTGAGACGATCACCATCGTTCAGCAGGCGGACGCGTGCACAGGTACAGTAAAGGATGCTACCGGCGAACCTATGACCGGTGCTTCCGTAGTAGTAAAGGGCACCACCAATGGCGTCATGGTCGACGCCGACGGTCACTTCTCCCTCAAGGGCGTGAAGAATGGTGCTACCCTCCGCATCTCCTACATCGGTTACGACAGCCAGGAGGTGAAGTGGGAAGGACAGCCCCTCATCATCATTCTCCAGGAACAGGAGAACAACCTTCAGGAGGTAGTCGTTGTGGGTTACACCACTCAGAAGAAGGCCGACCTCACCGGTTCTGTATCCGTAGTGCAGACCAAGAGCCTCCAGACCTCTGCCGACCCCGATCCCATGCGTTCTCTGCAGGGTAAGGTTGCCGGTATGACCGTAACGGGTAACGGTTCTCCTTCGGGCGGCGGTACCGTACGTATCCGTGGTATCGGTTCGTTCAACAGCAGCCAGGATCCTCTCTACGTCATCGACGGTGTGCCCACCACCAGTGGTCTGAATACTCTCAATGCTAACGATATCGAGAGCATGCAGGTCCTCAAGGACGCCGCTTCGGCTTCTATCTACGGTAGCCGCGCCGCCAATGGTGTCATCATCATCACCACCAAGAAGGGTAAGAAGGGTGACAAGGTTAAGGTTGACTTCAACGCTAACCTCACCTCTCAGATGTACACCAGCCAGTCGACCATGGACCTCCTCGACACCAAGGGCTACGCTACTGCTCTTGCTCAGGCTGCCCTCAACGACGGTATGGATCCCCTCCAGTATGCTCACCAGTACGGTCTCGACCTCAACGCTGCTGGCGGTTTCCCCATCCAGGCTTGGAACCCCCTCACCAACTCTTATCAGAACTACACCGTAGGCGGCGCTTACGACGGTTACATCAACCTCGCCAAGACCATGCGTCTCAGCAACACCGACTGGCTCGACGAAATCAGCCGCACCGGTGTCAGCCAGCACTACGACCTCTCTATGAGCCACGCCACCGACAAGAGCAGCGTTATGTTCTCTCTCGGTTACAAGAACAACGAAGGTATCCTCAAGGACACCCACTTCGACAACCTCTCGGCTCGTATCAACTCCTCATTTAATATTAATAAGTACGTCACCGTAGGTGAAAACCTCACCGTCAGCCACAGCAACACCTGCGACGCTGCTCCTATGGAGAACGCACTGAAGATGTCCAGCATCGTCCCCGTTTACGAAGAGGACGGCGTGACCTTCGCAGGTCCTGTTGGTTCAATGAGTGACCGCCACAATCCTATGCGTGAGCTCGACTTCAACAAGGACAACAACCGCGAGATCTGGCGTATCTTCGGTAACATGCACATCGACATCAAGCCCTGCAAGGGCCTTGTGCTCCGTTCCAACTTCGGTCTTGACTATGATGCCAACTTCATCCACATCATCAACAAGACCTTCCACTCTGACATCGTCAACAACAACACTCCCAAGAGCATCGTAGAACAGGCCAACGACCTCAAGTGGACTTGGTCTAACACCGCTCAGTACAACTTCCAGATTGGTGAGGACCACGACTTCAACCTCCTCGCCGGTATGGAGCTCCACAAGCAGACCCGCCAGTGGTTCAACGGCGTGAGCGAAGGCTTCGACGTTGAGACTCCCACCTACATGTGGCCTGACGCTGCAACGGGTGTTGAGCAGGTGAATGGTCTCCAGGAAGGCTACGCTCTCGTTTCCTTCTTCGGCAAGGCAGAATACAACTGGAAGGACCTCCTCCTCGCCAGCTTCACTATCCGTCACGACGGTTCTAGCCGCTTCGGTCAGAACAACCACTATGGTACCTTCCCCGCAGCTACCCTCGGTTATCGTATCTCCAAGCACATGGATTACGATTGGATGGACGACTTGAAGGTTCGTGCATCTTGGGGTCAGACGGGTAACCAGGCCATCTCCAACACCGCTCGCTACTCTATGTTCGTGGCTGACTACGGCAATGACCGTGTCACTTCTACCGCCTACGACCTCGACCTCAAAGGCGGCGGCACCCTCCCCAGCGGTTTCCGTACCACGCAGAGCGCCAACAACAACCTGAAGTGGGAGACCACCGAGCAGTGGAACGCAGGTCTCGACTGGACCTTCTTCGCTGGTAAGTTCTATGGTACTGCTGACGTTTACCTCAAGAAGGTGTTCGACATGCTCATCAATCCCGCATACCTCGGTGCTTGTGGTGAAGGTGGTGCAAGCTGGTTGAACGGTCCCAGTCTCCAGAACTGGGGTATGGAGTTCACCGCAGGTTATCGCGGCATGACTTCCGGCGGCTTCAGCTACAACCTCTCTGGTAACCTCGACTTCTTCCGCAACCGCGTGACTTACCTCCCCGAGACTACTACCGGTTCTTACGTTCACACCACGACCCAGAACCTCGTAGAGGCTAAGAAGCCCTACGGCAGCCGTGTAGGTTTCGTTTGCGACGGTCTCTTCCAGTCCAAGGAGGAAGTGATGGCCAGCGGCCAGCCCAACGCTCGCGTGGGTGGTCTTAAGTATGCTGACCTCGACGGTAACGGTGTCATCAACAACGACGACCGCACTTGGATATTCAATCCCGTGCCCCTCTTCAGCTGGGGTCTCAACGGTGAGTTCCGCTACAAGGGCTTCGACGCTACCCTCTTCTTCCAGGGTGTTTGCGGCGTAGACGTTTGGAACGATCAGAAGTACCAGACCGACTTCTGGGCTATCACCGACCCGGGTTCAAACAAGGGTAGCCGTGTGCTCGAGGCTTGGACCACGAACAACACCAGCTCTACTATCCCCGCTCTCTCTACCAGCAACACTGCTGACGAGGGTCGCGAGTCTACCTACTTCGTAGAGAACGGTTCTTACCTCAAGCTCCGCACCTTCCAGCTCGGTTACAACTTCGGCGAGGCTCCCCGCACCGCCCGCGTACTCGAGACGCTCCACATGAGCAGCGCTCGCTTCTACGTCAGCGGCCAGAACCTCTTCACCCTGAAGAGCAGCAGCCTCACCTGCAAGGACCCCGAGAACAGCAACTGGGCATATCCTCACTCAACGAGCTTCTCTGTAGGTCTCCAGCTGGGATTCTAAAAAATTAAGAAATAAGAGGTAAGAAGTAAGAATTAAAAGTCACTATACTTCTTAATAGCCACCTCTTAATTCTCTACTCATACTTCCTCTCTTAATTCTTAATTC
>JAUNIC010000056.1:5842-7665 GCA_030523615.1 Bacteroidales bacterium | reverse complement strand
CTCTATATGGTGGCTGCTCTTGCCGGCGCCACTCTCTTCACCGCTTGCGATGACTTCATCGACGTGCCCCCCACGGGTGTGATCAACGATGATATCGCCTACAGCAGCCCCGACGAAATGGTCACTGCGGCTTACGCTATGCTCGGCAACTGCTGGTATTCTTATCCCTTCAACCTCTGGCCCTATGGTGACGTTGCTTCTGACGACGCTATGAAGGGTGGCTCTGGTGTCGGCGACACTGGTTATCATCCCTTCGAGGTTTGGAGCTCTCTCACCAACGACCGCGGTGAGCTCGACGAACTCTGGTATCGTCTCTACTGCAACATCAGCCGTTGCAACCGCGCCCTCATCGCTCTCGATGCCAAGGGTGTAGAGAAGCTCGGCGAAGAGACTACCAAGCAGCGCGTTGCTGAGGTGAAGTTCCTCCGCGCTCACAACTACTTCAAGCTCCTCCGCATCTGGTACAATGTGCCCTGGATCGATGAGAACGTAGTTAACGACGGTAGCCACGAAAGCATCAACAACTTCAAGGACGGCCAGAGCGACGAGCAGTACAATGCCGAAATGTGGCAGCACATCATCGCTGACCTCGAGGAGGCTTACAACGTTCTTCCTCAGGCAGGCCCCAACTCCACCGGCCGCGCTCACAAGGCTGCTGCTGCTGCTTACCTTGCCAAGATCTACCTCAACCTCGCTTACGGTGACGGTTACGAGAAGAACAACAAGTCTGGCAACGTCAACAAGGACTACATGCAGAAGGTCATCGAGTACACCGATGTCGTGACCAAGAGCGGCTACGGCTATCTCGAAGACTTCGGCGACATCTTCCTCCCCGAGTACAAGAACTCTAAGGAGAGCGTCTTCGCTGTTCAGACCTCTGACTACGAGAGCGACGGCACCAAGTTCGGCCGCGCCAACTGGAGCAACATGCTCAACGGCTGCTGGGGCATCTGGTCTTGCGGTTGGGACTTCAACAAGCCCACCATGGACCTCGTCAACGCCTTCAAGACGAAGGACGGTCTCCCCGACTTCGACAGTTGGAACAAGAGCGACGACTATCCCGTCAATGGCCACGCCAACAGCCAGAAGTGGGATCCCCGTCTCTTCCACACCGTGGGTATGCCTACCTTCCCCTACAAGTATGAGGCTCAGTACACCCTCACCATGGACAACAGCCGTAACCCCGGCGACTATGGTTACTTCGCCAGCATGAAGGAGGTTCCCCAGCGCTCTAAGGGCGAAACCTTCGACCAGCCCTGGCAGGCATTCGCCATGAACGACTACGTGTTCCGTTACACCGACGTGATGCTTTGGCGTGCTGAGGCTCTCGTAGAGCTCAACCGTCTCCCCGAGGCTCTTCAGATTGTCAACGACATCCGTCTCCGCGCAAAGAACTCTGTAGGCAAGCACATCGCTTACGCTGCTGACCAGTGTGACATCGCTCTCTATCCTTCATTCTCCAACCAGGAGTACGCCCGTAAGGCTGTACGCTGGGAGCGTCGTCTTGAGATGGCCATGGAGCACGAGCGCTTCTTCGACCTTCGTCGTTGGGGTGTAGCCTCCACCACGCTCAACAACTTCTTCAAGCACGAGGTTGCTGCCCAGTATGAGGGCAAGACCCACGCTGCTTACTACGGTGGCGCATTCTTCACCACCGAGAAGAACGAGTACTGGCCTATCGCTTACAACCAGCTCTACTACGTTCCTGGTCTCTATCACCAGAACCGCGGTTATCAGAACTAAAATTTAATTAAGAATTAAGAGGTAAGAAGTAAGAATTGGAAGTTACCAAAGCCTCTTTGTTCTTCACTCATACTTTATCT
>JAUNIC010000056.1:0-5832 GCA_030523615.1 Bacteroidales bacterium | reverse complement strand
AATTCTTAATTCTTAATTCAAAAACAATGAAACGCTATATCTATACCATTGCCGTAGCTCTCTGCACTCTCGGTACCGCAGCTGTCATGACCTCTTGTGGCGAGAAGGACTACGACATCATGAACCCCATCCTCAGCCCCATCAGCGCTGAGAGCATCGAGGGTAAGCTCGTCGGCGACGACTACGAACTCACCTGGCCTGCACAGGGCGACCTCAAGATGGAGGTTACGCTCTACGTCAACGGCGCAAAGCAGGGCACCGAAGTCGTTGAAGGCACCAAGTACGTGCACCACGACGTCGACACCAACGTTCATTACCAGTACGTCCTCAAGACCACCGACGGCACCAACTTCAGCTCTGGCGCCATCAAGGACTACACCCGCACCGGTGCTACCCGCATCGAAAGCATCAGCATGGCTCAGGTCGAGACCGCTGGCGGCTACGACGCCCTCGTAGAGTGGCCTAAGGCTGCCGACGCTGACAAGATTCAGTTCACCGCTACCAACGGCTCTCAGACCATCACCAAGGAGCTCGCTGGTTCAGCAACCTCTTACACCATCGAAGGTGTAAAGCGTGGCGAAACCTGGAACGTTACCGTTGTTGCCGTTAACGGCACCGGTACTTCTCGTGCCACCAAGGGTTCTCTCCGCATCGGTACCACTCTCATCGGTTTCCTCGCTGACTACGCTACTCCCGAGGATCTCGTAGCCAACGGCGACGACGACGAAGCATCAGCATGGCTCTGGCTCCACGCCGAGTATCCCGGTGCCAAGTTCGTTCCCTTCAGCAGCATCAAGAACCAGGCTGACCTCGACGACTACCGCGTACTCTTCTGGCTCCGCGACCTCGAAGGCGTGGGCGAAGGCGATGTCTTCAAGTTCTCTGCCGACGTGATGAACGCTACTCCCGCCATCAAGGGTTGGTACAAGAATGGTGGTAGCCTCCTCCTCTGGAGCCACGCCATCGCTTACATCGAAACCCTCGGCCGTCTCCCCGAAGGCTCTATCCTCGGCAACGACCACACCATCGGCACTGGCGCCGGCGGTTGGAACCCCGACGTTTGGAACTTCGCCGTAAGCATCTGGCCTGATCACAAGTTCCGCAAGGACTTCAGCACTCACCCCATCTACCGCGGTCTCGAGACCTGGGAGAACGGTGACGGCATCAAGCTCATCCCCTTCAAGGGTCCCGGTTGGACTGAGGACCACAACATGCTCTTCTTCAACTATCCCAGCGCCATCACCGGTCTCGGCAACGGCGAAGAAGCTTGCTACAACGTCTGCACCCAGCAGTACGGCATCTATCCCCTCGGTACTTGGGACAGCCAGGTATGGTGGGTAAGCCAGCTCAACGTTTGGGAAGCTCAGCAGGGCAACACCGAGTTCCAGGGCACCGTTCTCTGCATCGGTAACGGCGGTTGCGAGTTCTCTCTCAAGAACGCTGACGGTACTCCCGACAAGAGCGCTTATCCCAAGAACAACCAGTATCAGGACAACGTGCTCCGTCTGGCTAAGAACAGCCTCGAGTACCTCAAGACCCGATAAGCAAGAATGTACTAAATAGAAGGGTGGCAATGGCTTCGAGCTGTTGCTGCCCCTTTCGCTTTTGATATGAAAACAATGTTTTTTGCGTTCTTCGCTACTGTAGCTCTGTGCTCCTGCGGTTCCAGCGAGCCCGAGTTCGAGCTCCCTACTCCCACGCCCGAAGAGCCCACAGAAGTATCGCTTCCCGTGATGAACTCCAACGACGAAGCGGGCTTTACCACCTATTTCAATCCCACCTCCGGACGTTGTGGCGACCCCATGCCTTTCTACGATCCCAAGACGGGCGAGTACCGCGTGCTCTATCTTCAAGAGTACGAGCAGAACGGTCCCTACTATCACCCCATCTTTGCCGCCAACACCAAGGACTGCGCCAACTATGAGGCAAAGGGCGAGGTTGTGCCCACGGGCAACACCCCTGAGGCCCTCGACGGCGCCATCGGTACGGGTTGCGCTGCCTACGATCCCGACGGCGACTGCTACTACGTCTACTACACCGGCCATACCTGGCGCAACGGCTCCGACTACGAGGTTGTGATGCTCGCTACCTCGAAGGACTTCGCCACTTGGACCAAGGATGCCGCGTGGATGCTTCGTCCCGAGGACTTCGGCTACCCTGTGACCGACTTCCGCGACCCGCAGGTATTCCGCGACGACGACGGCCTCTGGCACATGATCATCTCCGCCAAGGGCAAGTTTGCTGAGTTCACCTCGGCCGACTGCGCCAATTGGCAGCACGCTGGCGACTTCGCCGGTATGTATTGGGGCCGCATGCTCGAGTGCCCCGACGTCTTCAAGATGGGCGACTACTGGTATCTCGTCTACAGCGATGCTTATCGCTCCAGCGAAGGCCGCAAGGTGAAGTACTTCATGGGCCGCACCCTCGACGAACTGAAGGCGAACGTTGACTCCCGTCGCTGGCCCGACGACCACGAAGGCATCCTCGACTCCCGCTCCTTCTATGCCGGCAAGACCGCCTCTAACGGCAGCGATCGCTACATCTGGGGCTGGTGTCCCTTCCGTCGCGGCACGACCTTCGAAGAGAAGAATGTGGCCGTAGGTGGTGACAGCGAACCTCTGTGGAGCGGCGCCCTCGTGTGCCACAAGCTCATCCAGCACGCCGACGGTACCCTCACCTGTGGTGCTGTGCCTGCCCTCGGCGCCAAGTACAACAAGCCCCAGACGCTAAAGGTTATCGACAGCAAGAACGCTGAGACCTCTGCCAACGGCGCAAATCTCTCGGCTGGCGGCTACGTATTCTACGATCGCCTCGCTGCCCACAACCACATCTCCATGACCGTCAAGGCTGGCGCTCAGGACAAGTTCGGCATCAGCTTCGTACGCGGTACCGACGGTCGCAGCTACTACACCCTCGTCGTCAATCCCGAGAGCAATGGCCGTCGCAAGGTCAACTTCGAGCACGAAGGACCCGGCAGCACGGGCTTCATCAACGGTGGCGACGGCTACTTCTTCCAGCAGCCTGCCGACGGCACGTACAACATCGACGTCTACACCGACAACAGCGTCCTCACGCTCTACATCTCCTCCCCTTCTTCGGAGGGGTCGGGGGAGGTTCTCTGCGCCTATACCCAGCGCTTCTACGGCATCGCCCAGAACGGCTGGAGCATCAACAGCTACAGCGGCTCAAACGTCAGCGTCAGCAACCTCAGCATAACTACGTACTAAAAAGACCCACATTATGAACAAAATCTTTACTGCGCCGTCAATATCGCTGTGCATTTTATGCACAGCAACAGCCCTCTTCCTGACGGGCTGCGGCAAAGAGGAAGAATTCGTGCTCCCCACCCCCGGCGGCAACGAAACCGAGCAGCCCGACAAGCCTGGCGACGACAATCCCGGCACGCCCACCGTCCTCAAGTACAACGAGGACTTCCGCCCGCAGATCCACTTCACTCCCGAGCGCAATTGGATGAACGACCCCAACGGTATGGTCTATCTTGACGGAACCTGGCACCTCTTCTACCAGTACAACCCCTACGGCAACGGCTGGGGCAACATGTCGTGGGGTCACGCCACATCGACCGACCTCATGCATTGGAAGGAGCAGGACGTAGCCCTCGTCAAGGACGAACTCGGCGACATCTTTTCCGGCTCTTGCGTCATCGACAAGGACAACACCGCAGGCTTCGGCGCTGGCGCTATGGTGGCTTTCTTCACCTCTGCCGGCGCACGTCAGCAGCAGTCCATGGCCTATTCGACCGACGGCGGCAAGAACTTCTACAAGTATGGCCGCAACCCCATCATCGCCAACACCGATATGGACGACTTCCGCGATCCTAAAGTCTTCTGGGACGAGGAGAACCACCAGTGGGTCATGAGTCTCGCCCGCGGCTGGACCTACGCCGTCGACTTCTACACCTCGCCCAACCTCAAGGACTGGAAGAAGAGCGGCAGCTTCTCTACCCCCACCATCACCGGTTGCAACGGTGGCCAGTGGGAGTGTCCCGACCTCCTCACCCTCACCGCTCCTGACGGCACGAAGAAGAATGTGCTCATCGTCAGCGTCAATCCCGGCGGCCCCAACGGCGGTAGCGGCACCTACTACTTCATCGGTAATTGGGACGGCCAGACCTTCACCGCCGACAAGCTCACCGACGCCGACGGCACGACGCCGCTGTGGTTCGACTACGGTTGCGACAACTATGCCGGTGTGACCTGGAGCAACGCCCCCGGCGGTCGCAGCGTCTTCATCGGTTGGATGAACAACTGGAGCTACTCTGGCGACGTGCCCTGCCACCCTTGGCGCTCTGCTATGACCCTGCCCCGCGAGCTCAAGCTCATCGACACCCCCGACGGTCTGCGCCTTTCGCAGAGCGTGGTGAAGGAACTCGACGGCATCGCTGGCCAGTGGACCGACGTCAGCGCAGGCAATGCCTTCCCCGAGGGCGACGCCTACCATCTGCAGGTTACCGTGGACTTCTCGAAGAGCTCTGTCCTCACCCTCGCCACCATCGACGGCAATGAGACCCTCAACAGCCTCGACATCACCTTCAACCCCACCATGGGCGCCGTGCAGGTGAAGCGTCAGAAGGATAGCGGTCAGGTTGGTTTCAACGGCAGCTTCAGCCGTCCCGGCATCCGCGCCTACTACAGCCCCACGATGAAGCAAGGCGGTGAGATGGTCGTTGACCTCTACATCGATCGCTCCAGCGTCGAACTCATCACTGCCGACGGTACCCTCGCCTCCACCAACCTCCTCTTCCCCGTGAAGCCCTACAACAGCGCCAGCATCAGCGGCCAGCCTCTCAAAGCCCGCGTACGTGCGTTGAAGAATGTGTGGAGATAAGGAAGAAATGAAAAATGAAATCGCGCCTTGAGCGCTAATCTTTTCTTTGAGGCTCGCTGGTCTGTCTGCGCAGATTCAGCGAGCTTCCTTTGTCGGCGTTCCGACGCTCTCAAAGAAAAATATCGACTCACGGCTGTGGCACGATATTCTCACACTTGTGGCACTATTGTGTCACGTCTGTGAGAATATCGTGCCACAAATGTGAAACGACTTATTTCTCCGCGACGCGGAACTATTTCTCCAAGATAATTCTTCCCGTCATTCGCACAGAACGAATTATGCTTGTCGCACGTTGCACGATCATTCAGTGATAATCTTCTTCCCTCGGCTGATGACGATGGGTGATGCGTGATGGGTGCGGCGGCCCTGAAGATCGTAGAGGGGAAGGGAAGAGTTGGAAGGTAAGAGGGAAGAGGGAGGAGGCGCGAGGGGCGTGGCAACTCCGACGATGACGGGGTCGAACGTGAGGAGTTCGGCGTGGGAGGTGTAGAGATTGGCGCTCTCAATGGTGGTGCGGTCGAAGCGGTAGACGTCGCGTCCGCCGTCCGGCCAGCGGCCCACGCTCTGGCGGCCGTTCATGGCGTGATAGTAGAGCACGTCGGACCACTGTCCGTCGGGCGAAGAGATCATGACAGCATTATAGTCGGCGTTGGCGAGACGGAAGGGCAATTGCACATCGTCGGCCCAAAGCACGAGGTGACCGTGGACGGGAATAAGGACCTCCCCCGGCCCCTCCAAAGGAGGGGAGAGTATGGGGAGTTGGTATTTGTAGGGGTCGGCGGGATCGTCGCTGATGTAGAATCCTGCGATGTCGATGGGGGCGTCGGTGGTGTTGTAGAGTTCTATCCAGTCGCTGCGCTTCAGACGTGGGCTTTGGTAGATGGTGTTGTCGGCGCTGACTTCGTTGATGACAATGCCGCAGTATCCTCCGGTGGGGGAGTCTGTGGTGCGGTAGATGGCTTCGTAGTTGCCGCCTTGGGTGAT
>JAUNIC010000263.1 GCA_030523615.1 Bacteroidales bacterium | reverse complement strand
TAATTGAATCAAGCCTTTGCAGCCTGTGCCTGGCAAGCGGTGATGGCTACCATCTTGTAGATGTCTTCAACGCAGCAGCCGCGGCTGAGGTCGTTGACGGGACGAGCGATACCCTGAAGGATGGGGCCGATGGCTTCAGCGTGAGCGAGGCGCTCAACGAGCTTGTAACCGATGTTGCCCACCTCGAGGCAGGGAGCGATGAGCACGTTGGCGTGGCCTGCGATGGGGCTGCCGGGGCACTTCTTCTCGCCCACCTTGGGAACGAGAGCAGCGTCGGCCTGGATTTCGCCGTCGATCTTGAGCTCGGGAGCCATTTCCTTGGCAAGGCGGGTAGCCTCGATGACCTTGTCGCAAACCTCGTGCTTTGCGCTGCCCTTGGTAGAGAAGCTGAGCATAGCCACACGGGGATCCATGCCGGCAACAGCCTGAGCAGTCTGAGCGGTGCAGACAGCAATCTGGGCGAGCTGGTTGGCATCGGGCATAGGAGTTACGGCCACGTCGCCCATAACGAGTACGCCGTTGTCGCCGTATTCGGTAGCGGGAGTGATGAGGAGCATAGCGCCGCTGACGCAGGTGATGCCGGGGGCGCACTTGATGATCTGGAGGGCGGGACGGAGGGTGTCGCCGGTGGTGGAGAGAGCACCGCTGATCTGGCCGTCAGCGTCGCCGCTCTTGATGATGAGGCAACCGAAGTAGAGAGGATCGAGCACCTGCTGGCGAGCCTTCTCGATGGTCATGCCCTTCTTGGCGCGGAGCTGAGCGAGGAGCTGTGCATACTCTTCGGTCTTCTCGCTCGTTGCGGGATCGATGATGGTGGCCTTGCCGATGTGCTGGAGGCCGAGTTCTGCAGCCTTGGCGTGAATTTCGTCGGGGTTGCCAATGAGGATGATGTCTGCGAGATCGTCGCGAAGGGCGAGGTCAGCAGCAGTAATGGTACGCTCCTCGAGACTCTCGGGGAGAACGATGCGCTGCTTGTCTGCCTTAGCACGAGCGCAAAGTGATTCAATAAGCTGTGACATTTCTTTTATAATATTATATGTGTTTGTTTGTGATTTCGTTTTTGCCAAAGGTGGCGTCCGCTACTTGAGGTAGTCGCTGAAGTCGGTGAGACGCATGTCCCCCTTCGTGAGGAAAGTGTCGTGGAAGGCGAGCGCTGCACGCATGTGCTGGGGTTCGTGGCCCATGGGAGCGATGTGCTTGAGGTAGTCGCGGAGCAGGGGCTTGTAGTCGGGGTGAGCACAGTTCTCGATGACCTCCTGGGCACGGCGCATGGGACCCTTGCCGCGCAGGTCAGCGATGCCCTGTTCGGTGATGATGACGTCGACATCGTGCTCCGTGCTGTCCACGTGGCAGCACATGGGGACGATGGCCGAGATCTTGCCGCCCTTCGCCGTCGAGGGGGTGTAGAAGATGGATATGGAACCGTTGCGCTCGTAGTCGCACGAGCCGCCGATGCCGTTCATCAGCGACGAACCGCAGACGTGGCTCGAGTTCTCATGGCCATAGAGGTCGCACTCGAGGGCGGTGTTCATGGCGATGACGCCGAAACGGCGAATGAGCTCGGGGGCATTGGCCAGCTCGGAGGGGCGGAGCGTGAGGTGCTTCGAGAAGAAGTCCATGTTCTCGTAAACGTGCTGGATGCACTCGTTGGTGCAGGTCATGGCGGCGCAGGAGGCCTGGCTGATGAGACCCTTCTCGATGAGGTCAACGACGGCGTCCTGGACCACCTCGGAGAACACTTCGAGTTGCGGCAGCTGGCCTTCGCACTGGCCGATGGCCTTGAAGATGGCGTTGCCCGTGGTGCCCACACCGCTCTGGATGGGGAACATGCACGAGGGAATGTGGCCCTTCTTCATGTCGCTGATGAAGAAGTCCACGACGTTCTGGCCGATGGTGCAGAGCGCCTCGTCGGGATCCTTGAAGCCGCGGGCCTCCTCGGGAGTGTTGGTCTCGATGACGCCGGCAATCTTCTTGGGGTCGATGCTCACGTAGTTCACGCCGATGCGGCCACCGACGCTGAGCAGGGGGATGGGCTTGCGGTTGGGATATTCCTCACACTCGTAGACGTCGTGGAGGAACTTCGACTTGGGCGAGTGGAAGGAGTTGAGTTCGATGAAGATGCGCTTGGCGAGACGCACGATGGTGGGCACGATGCCGCCTGCTGTGGTGAGGTAGGCCTTGCAGAGGTCGGCGCCCTCTTCGATTTCGGAGCACTCGAGGATGGCCCAGTCGATCTCGCCGTAGTAGCCGCGGCGCAGACGCTCAGCCACATGGCCGAGGTGCATATCCTCGTAGTCGATCTCGCCGAGATTGGTGTGGATGCGGAAGTCCTTGTTCGTGGAGAAGGGTCCGCGGAACTTGATGGCCTTTGCTACGGCCATATCGCCTTCGAGGCTCTGGCAGCCAGAGGCACCGCTGATGATGCCGATCTGGTAGGGTTCGCCCTGAGCGTGAAGAATCTCGGCGCGCTTGCGGACTTCGCGGATGATGTCCTTGGGAATGCCGTTGGGCGTGAAGCCCGAGAACGCCACATTGGCGTCGTTATCAATCATTGCTGCAGCTTCGGCAGCAGTCATTCTTCTGTACATACTGACCCCCTACCCCCGAGCGGGGGAATTATATACCATAGGGGAGATGGCTCTATAAGGTTTTATAATCAAAAGTAAGCTCTTTCACCCGTTTGGGGGGACTGAGGGGGTCACTTAACTTCCCAGATATCGTTGGTTTCGAGGAGTTCGGCGAAGTTGTGATACTTCTTAGCCGCTTTGACTTCCTCGATTTGGCTCCAA
>JAUNIC010000055.1:2465-17552 GCA_030523615.1 Bacteroidales bacterium | reverse complement strand
TGCCGCAGACGACGCAGCGGCTGTTGTCGATGGTCTTCGTCTCGACGTTGATGCAGTGAGCTTTGCAGTTGTGTTCGCAGAGATGGCAGCCCTTGCAGCGGTCGGCGTCGATGGCCATTTTCATCCACGAGAAGCGGGCGAAGAAGCTGAGGAAGGTGCCGACGGGGCAGATGGTGTTGCAGTAGGTGCGGCCACCGTTGACGGAGAAGGCGGCGATGACGACGAGGGTGACGATGGCTACGAGGAGCGATGCCCCCCCCTTGACCCATACGTCGGTGGAGTAGAAGGCGTAGCTCTCGTAGTGTTCGGCGATGGCTGCGAAGATATTGTTTGCCCAGCCGTAGAAGGGCGCAAAGAGGTTGGCGGCCATGCGTCCGAAGGCGCTATAGGGATCGATGAGACCTGCGAAAGAGGTAAAGCCGGCTACGAGGAGTACGACGAATACGGCGAGGAAGGCGTAGCGCACAATGGGCAGCGCCTTGTGGTAGGCGTACTTGTGCTTCTTTTTCGTTACGACCTTATGAACTCCGATGCCGATGCGGGACAGGATGTCCTGCATGATGCCGAGGGGGCAGATGACGGAGCAGTAGATGCGGCCGAAGAGCAGCGTCAGCGCAAGGAGGGCGATGACGATGACAAAGTTTAGTGCAAGGACGGCGGGCACAAGTTGTATCTTGGCTAGCCAACCGAGGCAGGCGTGGAGTGTTCCCGTGAAGTCGAGGAACAGCAGCGTAATGCCGACAAAGGTAATCACGGCCAGGGTGCGACGGATGTTTTGTAGCATAGTTATGATGCGTTAGGTGTTATTCTTTATGGAGAGTGATTTCGACAATCTCGGGCCAGGCTCCGAAGCGGAAGGCTACGCCCACTTCGCCGATGCCGCTGCTCACGATGAGCGTGCGACGGAGTTCTGCTCGGCGTGAAGCGCCCGTCGTAGGTTCGGGGTCGTAGGTGTAGACGCCGCGCCACTCAGGATAGGCCCAACTACTGGGGCTCCAGCCGAAGAGCATGAACTGCATGGCGTGGGTGTGGCCGCTGAGCTGCAGGGGAATGTCGGTGTCGGGGATGACGCTGCGACGCCAATGGGAGGGATCGTGCGAAAGGAGAATCTTGAAAGTGCCGTCGGCGATGCCGCGTTGTGCTTTGGCAAGGTCGCCGTATTGGGGGAAGTGTTTGCCGTCGCCGTCGTTCTCCACGCCAACGATGGCAATGGAGGCACCGCCGCGATGGATGATGTAGTTGTCGTTGAGGAGCAGATGCCAACCGAGATCGCGCTCGGCATTTTGGAGGCGCTTAATGTCCTCAACCTGTGCTTTGGTAGTTTGGAGTTTGCCGCCTTCCGTACCACGATGGCCGTGGGCATACATCATGTAGTCATGATTTCCCATGATGCTGACGATGCCGTCTTTGGCTTTGAAACCGCGGAGAATCTCGTGGAACTCGGTTTCTTCGTCGCTGCTCATGCTGACGAGGTCGCCGGTAAAGACGATAAGGTCGGGCTGTAGCGCATTGACGCTGTCAACGATGTTCTGCACCACTTCGGGGTGGCCGCTGAGTGTGCCGATGTGGAAGTCGGTGAGCTGGACAATCTTGTAGCCGTCGAAGGAGGAGGGCACGTTGGTGTGGGCGTAGCGCACTTTTGTGACGCTGATCTGCTTCCATCCCCACGTGAAGCCGACGATGAAGATGAGGGCCACGGCTACGGAGAGGGCGATGCCGACCCATCTGGCCGAGGTGGACCACACTGGCCATTGCCGCAGCAACCATGCTGCAAAGGCGAAGACTCCGTAGGGGAGGGCCACAATGAGCAGCAGCAAGATGATGAATAGTAAATAAAAGAGGGCCATTGTTTAGTGTTGTGTGTTGTGAATTCTTCGCGGAGACGAGCGCTACGCTCCCAAGGATATAGTTGCGTATCCCGGAGAGATAGATAATTACCTTGGGGAATTATGTCGTGTCACACCTGTGGGTCGATCGTGTCACGGTAGTGGTAATATCGTGTCACGACTGTGGTAATATCGTGCCACAGTCGTGGTGTGTCTTGTTTCTATGAGAGCGTTGCTTATTTCTTTGGCGTAGGAATTTATGTGCTTGCGAAAGTCCAACTTGCCTTTGGAGTTGACGTCCTAACGCTTTGTAAGCGACAGTTTCAGATTGAGTTTGAAGAAGTACTGATTGTTCTCGCGTTCCAGTTCGCCGTAGTGATCCTTTTCGAGATGGCCGCGTTCGAGGCGGGTGTTGAGCATCAGGAAGCGGCTGAGGAGATCGCGGTCAGTGGCGTCGAAGAGGACGGGAGTGCCGTCGGGGGTGAGGAGAAGGAAGAAGGCGGGCAGATTGTCGCTGCCGGTGTAGATCTTGGCTGGACGCATACCGCCGAGACAGGCAAAGAGGAGTTGACGGAGCTTGTGCTCGTAGTAGCGGTGCTTTTCGATGAGTTCCTGCTTCACCTTGAGGGGATTTTCCTCGTTCATGCGTGCAATGAGTTCGTCGATGCGAACCAAGTCTTCGAGGTATGAGGTGCGAACGATTTCGGTAAGGAGGCGTCCCATGTGGAGGTCGATCATGGCGAGATTGCAGCGGAACACTTTGTCGGCGACGTCGTCGTACTTCAGGCTGCTGCCCATGCGTTCAATCATCACCATGCGATCGCGGATGACGCGGCTGATGGCCTCCGTAGAGTTGTGGCTTTCCTCAAGGACTTCGATGCCTTCGTTGTTCACCTTCTGCGCCATAGGCTGTGCGAAGCGCGTGCCGGTTTGCAGGAGTTTGAGGTTGGCGGCGCGTCCTCCGTCGAGCAGGCGTGTGGTGATGCTTCCGCAGCGGTTCAGCACGCCGGTGACGGCTGTCTTCTGGCCGTTGATGCCGAGAAGAATGTGGTAAGGGCCTTCGCTGATACCTCCGATGCTCTGCATCTGGATGTCGTCGAGGAATGCCTCCATGGCGTCGTCAACTTCGAGGAGCGCGTCGTTGCCGCCCTCGGTCGTAGAGGGAGCTGTACGGAGGAGTTCGGCGGCGTGGTTGGCGGCATCGGCCCAAAGTTCGGCGTCGACGGTGAGACGCTCGGTGATGGGCATTCCGCCTTCTTCGGGATTTTCGCGCACGCAAGTGATTTCGATGAGCGGCGTCATGACACCCTCCACTTCTTCCTCGATGCGGCGATAGGTGCGGAAACCGTTCAGCTCCTTGCGCTGTATGCATTCGAGGCGTGCGGTGCGGCCCTTGATGGGCATTCCTTTATTGTTGCTCCAGGAGAGCTTGGGCTTGCTCATGACCTTCATGAGGCCAACAAGCTCGATCCATTCTTTTCGGCTGATTGTAAACACAATATATAGTGAAGAGTTAAAAGTTAAAAGTGAAGAGTTGGGATAAATGTTATGCTTTACGCCTCGCGGAGGAAGTCGAGAGCGTCGAAGATGAGTTCCTTGTCGACGTGCTGGTCGAGGCGAATGTCGCCAGGGGCTCCGAGGAGCGTGAAGTTGATGTGGCCAGCGGTATTCTTCTTGTCGTGCTGCATAAGGGCGTAGAGTGCTTCGTAGTCGTCGCACGTGACGTTGGGGCGGCCAAAGTGGTCGGTGACGAAACGCACCGTCTGGCGCATCTTGTCGGTGGGGAAGGCGAGTTGGGCGGAGCTCATGAAGAGTTCGACAGCGAGACCCCAGGCAACAGCGTAGCCGTGGAGCACGGGAGTGCCTTTGTGCATGAGAAAACTCTCGAAGGCGTGACCCACGGTGTGGCCGAGGTTGAGAGCCTTGCGGATGCCGCGTTCGTGAGGGTCTTCGGTGACGACGCGTTGCTTGAGCTCGATGCTTTCGCGCACCATCTGCTGAAGGAGGACGAGGTCGGGTTCGGCAAGATTGAACGTCACGTGGCGGCGCCACATCTCGTCGTTGCCGAGGAGGGAGTGCTTGAGCATTTCGGCATAACCGCTGCGGATATTTTCGGCGTCGAGAGTACGGAGAAACTCGGTGTTGATGATGACTGTCGTGGCGTCGCAGAAGGCGCCAATCTCGTTTTTGAGTCCGCCAAAGTTGATGCCTGTCTTTCCACCCACTGCAGCATCGACCATGGAGAGGAGGGTGGTGGGGATGTTGACAAAACGGATGCCGCGCTTGAAGGTGGCCGCGGCGAATCCGCCGAGGTCGGTGACCATGCCTCCGCCAAGATTGATGAACAGCGAGTGGCGGGTGCAACCGGCGTCCTGAAGCCCGCGCCAAACTTGCTGCAGCGTGTCGAGCGTCTTGTTGACGTCGGTGGCGGGGATGACGATTTCGGGTACGTTGGCCAGCGCTTCGCTCACAAGGGGAAGGCAAAGACGGTGTGTGGTCTCGTCGGTCAAGAGTACTACACGATCGGGACGTTCACGCTCAATGATGGCGCGAACGTCTCCTATAATATTATTAGTATAGAGAATTGTCTGCATAGTTTAGAAAAGCGAAACAACGACCCAAGCCCAATGGGCTACGATGCCGGCTGCGATGCCTCCGATGGTGTGGGCGGTGATGGCTTTGCCCGTGAGCTGACGATAACCGAGGGAGTCGAGCATGGCGGTGTGGGTCGAGAGGTATCCGCTCCAGCACATACCGATGGCGGTGCAGACGGCGATGGCGTTGTTGTCCATCCAACCTTGTTCAATGAAGTTGGGCACAAGGCTGATGGCGGCGCCTACAGCACCAAGGGCGGTGATGGGGAAGGCTACGAGGTGGGGATCGGTGAAGCCGAAGAGCCATTCAAATACGACGTGAATCTTCTCGGCCAACCATGGCAGGAGTTCTACGCCTTCGTAGGCTGCACCGGTGAAGGCGCCGTCGGTCTGGCCGAAGGTGAGAATCATGACGCTTGTGCTGATGACGAGCACACCGGGGATGATGGCGAGACCAATCTCTACACCGGCCTTGCCACCGTCGAGGATGGCGTCGAGGATGCGGATGAAGAGCGACTTCGGCTCGTTCTCCTCCTTGATGGCTGCGAGTTGCTCCTCGTCGAACACTTCAACTGCCATCTCGTCCTTGAACTCAGGATAAGCTTTGATGGTGAAGTACTGCATGAAACGGGTGGAAACGATGCAGCCGCAGAAAGCTCCGAAAAGGCCGATGAACGGCGCTGCAGGCGAAACGCCCTTCTGAGCCACCATAAATACGATGACGAGAAGACCCATGCCGAAGGCGGTGCCGAAGTTGGTGAGCGAGATGAGCTGGTACTTGCGGAAGAAGCGGGCGAACTTCTTGTCGTGTGCCAAGGTGATGATGGCGGGATTGTCGCTGAGGAAGGTGAGGCAAGCGCCGAGCGATGCCGTGCCGGGCAGGTTGAAGAGGGGCTTCATCAAGGGACGCAGAATCTTCTCGAAGAGGGCCACGACGCCAAACTTGGTGAGAATCTTGCCGAGGGCTCCCGTGATGACGCAGATGGCCATGAGGAAGAAGCAGGTGTTGATGAGGAGGTCGAAAGAGGTCTTCATGATGGTGTTCATCATGTTGGCCACACCCATCGTGTTGCCAAGATAGCCGAAAATGATGCCGAGGATGATGAGGCAAGGGATTCCTTGGGGAATGTAACTAAGAAGCTTTTTCATGAGGGAGGAGATGAGAGGGAAGATGTAAATGGTAAGGGGGACGATGTGAGGAGGACGAGTTGTCACTGGCGGGCTTGGCGCTTGGCCTGAACACGCTCTCGAATCTTCTTGATGTTGGCGCGCCAGATGAGGCCTACGCTGACGTAGTTCATGTTGTCTTTAAGCACAGGGTCTTCGGTGTTGCCATTTTCGCCGAAGTTGTGGTAGTAACCGAGGTGCAGACGGATGTCCTGATCGTCCTTCATCGGAAAGTACTCAATGCCGCCGCCAACGGTGTGGATGGTTGTGTTGGGACGTACGGTGATGTCGGCGGTGTTGTCGGCGTTGTGGTCAATGCAGTAGCGGGCATAGAGGTTTAGGGCCTCGATGGGCTGATAGTGAAATTCGGCATTCATCGTGAAGTCGCCGAAGAATTTTGCATCGTTGACCTTTGCATAACGATTGGTAAAGTCGAGAAGGAAATGGCCGTGGGAATAGTCGAGTTGGTTACCTAGGGCAATGACGTTCATATATTTGCCTTTAGCATACTCTTGCATATTGAGTGAGTAGAGGCTGTGGAAGAAGCCGTGGTGGCCCGTCCATTTGAAGTTGTAGGCGTAGTAGTCGCGAGTATGGTCCGCAAATGCGCTTTGAGATACCTGCAAGAGAAGGTTGTCGTGCTTCGAGGCGTTGTAGTCGGCGCTCACACCAAAGCCATAGCAGTAGATGTGATTGCAGAATTCGCTGTACTGGTAGACGTCGATGGGAGCATAGTCGTACTCGTAGCCACCGATGGCGACAAACTGCTTACCTGCGGAGAAATTCCAACGGGAATTGGGATGGTAGTTGAGGAAGATGAAGTCTGTGGCGTCGAGATATCCTCCGTTGCGCCGCATATCCTTGCTGAAGCGCTGGCGGTAGGCATAGGAGAACTTATCGTTGATGTCGCCGTTGATTTTGATGTTGAGGTATTGTCCCTTGAAGCCTGAATCGGTCTTCTTGCTATCGACTGTAGTAATGTCGTAGTCGGTGCGAAACTCGAGCTGCGCGTTGAACCAGTCGGTCTGTGCAGCCGCGGGAAGGGCAATGAAGGCCAGGGCGATGAGAATCTTCTTCATAATATTATTAGATGTGGTTTTCGGGTAACGAGGTTTGCGCACTAATCCAATTGCCCGCGTTCGAAGGCGATGATGTTCTTGCGGTATTGCTCGGGAATCTGGGCGCTCTTTTGTGTGGCTACGTCGAAGAATACCATAATGGTCTCCGACTGGCAGACGACGCGGCCCGTCTTGGTATTGACGGCACGCTGCTGGAGTGTGAAACTCTTGTTGCCAAGACGTGAGCAACGGGTTTGCATCACGATGGGGTCGCCGTAGAAGATGGGCGAAAAGAAGTCGGCCTTGATGTTGGCGATGATGGGCACCACGGTCTGCAGACGGAAGTCGGAAGGGAAAACTTCGCGGAAGTACTCGTCCTTGCCGAGGTCGTAGTAGGAGAAGTAACTGTTGTTGTTGACGTGACGATAAGCGTCGAGGTCGTTAAAGCGGATTTGGATGTCAATCTGACTATAGAAAGTGGCATCAATGGCTTGAGGTTCCATTTGGGCTTTGGTTTGGGGTGGAGTAGTGAGTGAGGGTTATTTCCTGATGATGCTCAGGAAGGTGTCGTAATTAGCGTCGAGTCGCGACAACTCGTAAGGCTGTAGCGAGAGCGAGAAGGTGCCGGGAAGTTCAGCGAGTCCGAAGTACTCCTTTATTATACATGCGAGGTTGAAGGAGTATTTGTCGCCTTTGCGGATGAGCTCGATGCAGATGCGTCGGAGGTAGTCGTGGCGATCTTCGTACTGCTTCAAAAGGTTGAAGAGGACAAAGTAGCAGACGGGAGTGCCGATCTTGAAGAGGATGTTCTCGGTGGCGGCTGCACTGTCGAATCCGAACATCTGCAGCATGGCATTGACATCTGACGGGGTCTTCTGTGTAGGAAGGAGGGCTTCGAGCACTTTCTTCTTGTCGATGTCTGTGGTGCACGTCGTGGCAAACTCCACAGTCGGCATGAGGCTTTTGGTGGCGGTGGCAGCCTTCAGCATGGTGCCGAGGTATGCGCGGTTGTTGGCGGCGACGAGCACTGCTGCGAAGTGCCAGAACATCGTATTTGCGGTGGCCTCGGGAAGGTGCTCCCACAACTGTCTGTCGGCAAGTATCTGGCCCGCAAGCCGGAAGTCGGCATTGCGGAGTGAGGCCAGATAATCGCGTAGGGATTCGGCTTTCTCCTGACGTATGAATACGGCAATCTGTGTCTTTAAGATGCTGGGCGTCATGCGGAGGAAGCTTACTTCAGTTCGAGGAGCACAACGTTCTCTACGTGGTGCGTCTGCGGGAACATGTCGACGGGTTGTACGGCGAGCACCTTGTACTTGACGTCGAGGAACTGGAGGTCGCGTGCCTGGGTGGCAGGGTTGCAGCTGACGTAGACGATGCGTTTGGGAGCGGCGTTGAGGATGACGTTTACAACGTCGCCGTGCATGCCGGCGCGAGGAGGATCGGTGATGATGACATCGGGGCGTCCGTATTCATCGATGAAGGCGTCGGTGAGAATGTCCTTCATGTCGCCAGCAAAGAAGAGAGTCTTGTCGGCAAGGCCGTTGAGCTCGGCGTTGACCTTGGCATCTTCAATAGCTTCGGGGACGTATTCGATGCCGATGACCTTGCGTGCCTTTTTGGCTACGAAGTTGGCGATGGTGCCCGTACCGGTGTAGAGGTCATAGACGAGTTCGTCGCCCGTAAGGCCGGCAAAGTTACGTGTCACCTTGTAGAGCTCGTAGGCCTGTTCGGTGTTTGTCTGATAGAAACTCTTTGGGCCCACCTTGAAACGGAGGCCTTCCATCGTCTCGTAGATGAAGTCGGTGCCGCTGTAGGTCATGACGTCGAGATCGCCGATAGTGTCGTTGCACTTCGTGTTGTTGACGTAGAGGAGCGAGGTGATTTCGGGGAATTCGTTCTTCATGAACTCCAGCACCTGCATGGCCTGTGCTTCTTCTTCGCGGGTGGTCCAGCTGAACTGCATGACGATCATAAGTTCGCCGGTGGCGCTGTTGCGGAGCATCATGTTGCGCATGAGACCCTTGTTGGCGCGGAGATCATAGAAAGAGAGTTCGTGGTCGATGGCGTACTGACGCACACCATTGCGGATGCGGTTGTTGACGTCGTCCATCAGGTGACACTCGTCGATGTCGAGAATCTTGTCGAAAGCGCCGGGGATATGGAAGCCGACAGCGTTCATCTGGTCGAAGACTTCACCGCTCTTCACCTGTTCGAGAGTGAGCCATTTCTTGTTGCTAAAGCCGAACTCCAATTTGTTGCGGTAGCCGCGGTCTTGCTTGCTGCCGAGAATGGGTGAGCATTCGGGAAGTTCGATCTTGCCGATGCGCTGGAGGTTGTCCATGACTTGCTTCTGCTTGTAGCGGAGCTGCTCTTCGTAGGGAAGTATCTGCCACTTGCAGCCGCCGCACACGCCATAGTGCTTGCAGAAAGGTTCGGTGCGCACTTCGCTGTACTTGTGAATCTTCACGGCCTCGGCTTCTGCAAAGCTATGCTTCTTGCGACGAACCTGAAGGTCGCATACATCGCCGGGCACCACGTAGGGCACGAAGACTGCGAGACCGTCGACCTTAGCAATGGCTTTGCCTTCTGCAGCGACGTCAGTGATTTCTATATTTTCGAGTAAGGGGAGTGGTTTCTTTTTACGAGCCATAATCCTTTATTTGTTGCAACACGTAATTGTTGCGGGCTTATTTATTGCAACGCTCGAAGAAATTGATGGCTTCGAGCTGGCGCTTGAGTTCTACTTCTTCTTCGGGTGTAACGGTCATGAAAGGCACGCGGTTGGGACCGAGATCAAGACCGATGAGTTTCATGATGCGCTTGCCGCCAACGATGTTGCCGCGGAAGTTGCAGATGACATCGATAACGTCCTGCGAGAAGTTTTGGAGTTCGCGAGCTTTTTCAAGGTCTCCGGCTTCCCATGCTTCGATGATGCCTACGAGGTTGCAACCATTGTAGTTGGTGGTGCCGCCGATGCCGCCCTGAGCACCGCCCATTGCGAGGCAAGGAAGAATGGTCTCGTCCTGGCCGTGAAGCATGTCGAACTTACCATCCTTGTAGCGGCGGCAACGGTTGTACTCGTAGAGACTCTCAAAGGTGTACTTGATGCCGGCGAGGTTGGGGATGCGGCCGTCAGCAGCCTTGAGGAAGTCGTACATGGAGAGGAAAGCGCCGTTGAAAGCGGGGATGTGGTAGTAGTAGAAGGGGAGCTCAGGAGCACCGCTGGCGATATTTTCGCAGTACTGGCAAAGCTGTTCTTCGCTGCCGATCTTGGGGAAGGGAGTGGCCATGGCGCCGATGCCCCATGCACCGATCTTCTGGGCGTGAGCGGCAAGACGATGGCTGGTGGCGACGCTGGTGCTGCCTACGTGAACGATGACTTTAAAGTCTTCGCCCTTGGTGGTCTTGACCTTTGACGCTGCGTCCATCCAGGCTTCAGCAAGTTGCATGCGCTCTTCTTCTGTGAGCATGTAGCCTTCGCCTGAAGAACCGTTGATGAATACGCCTTTTAGACCATTGCGGGCAAGGAGTGCTGCGTATTCGGGAATGGGAGCGAGGTTGAGAGAACCGTCTTCATGAAACGGGGTAAAAGGAGCGTCAATAAGACCTTTAATCTTTTCCATGGTTATTGTGAGTGTTATTGTTTGCTGTTGGGTATATTGTTTGTTGTTAGTTGCTTTTTATGCAGAGGGTGAAGCTGTCGTCGTGTTGCGCCTATTCTTCATCGCACCAACGTTCGAAATCTTCGCGCGATCCGTTGAAGACATCCAGGTCAACATCGCCATAAATACCGTTCACCCGACCTTTGCAGGAGAATTGCCAAATGCAGTGGGGCGAATAGGGATGTTTCTCGTAGTACTTGGCAATCCAGATGTCGCATTGGCGAAGTGTTTCTGTGAACAGATGGTAATAACGTTTGACGAAGTTTTGATTTAAGTAGAGCACGCATTTGCGTCCTGTAGCTTTTTCTACTTCATCGACGAATGTAGTCATACCGGCAATGCATCCTTCGATTCCGCCCATCTCTTTCAGTTGCTTAGACTCGGGCTCAACATCAAGCATCGGACGCATGGTGCCTTCGTTGATGCGAGCGTGGGCGATGTAATGAGCTGCCTGATCTTTTGCGTTTGACTTACTGCTGAAAAAGTGGTAAGGCGCCACGCGGATGCCATGTGAAAGGCATGAGTCAAGGTCGGCATTGTAGTATTTGCTGAGAATGTCCTTTCCTTCGCTGCACTTGATGAATACGAACTCAACGGGGTAACTGACTTCTCCGTCCACTTTGGGCGAATTAGGACCTAAGGCTGTGATGCGGAGGTCGCTCCAATCAATGTCTACGGTGCGGGTGTAAACGGTCTTGATGGTGTCGTTGCCTTCTGCCGTAAGGGCATGAACCTGCGTTCTAATCACATTCTTCATGTCGTGGTTGTAGCGGCTGATGTCAATGCCGTAGATGCGTCCCTGATGATGATTGAGGATTTGGCCGGTGTAGTTATCGGCTTCCCAATCGCCGTAGTTCGTAATTGCAGCATCGATGCTGAATGGCGAGGTCGAAGTAGCCGTGATAGTAGCTTCCATCGTAGCCGTATTTGTGACCATAGGGCACGAGGGTTGCATCATCCTTCATCTTGCGGAAGAAACTGAAGATGTTGCCCTCGTAGTCAACTTTCATTGTTGTAAATGCAGCAAATGGGTCGAGAATCTGATGGAGGGTGAGGGCGTAGTCGCAGGACGTCGTGGAGTCACTGGTACGCAAAAGAAGAAGTTGCTCGTTGGCCAGATTGGGGTGTCCTTCTTCCTGTCGCTTCGTGTCGTGAAGCATGGCAGTCGTCAATTGGGCACGCATTCTGTAGTGCGGTGCTTCAGAATCGAAGTAGGCCACGGCCTTCTTAAGTCTTGAAATGGTTACGGCGACGCGTTTAATCTGTGCGCTGTTTGCATCGGCGAATCTTTTTGCCTCAGCGTAGCCTTCGTCCTTCTTTGAGTGGCTTCGCATGTATCGGTCAAGCGAGCGAGATTGGGTGCGTAGAACTTCGAGAAAATCGTTTGCCGTTGCGATTTCGCGGCTGATAGCCATTTTAAGTGCTTCGCCTTTAAGTTCGTTTTCGCCGCCCTCGAAGTCACAAGAATGACCGAGCACCGTAGGGCAAAGATACAAATCGCCTTCACCTTTGATGTGGAGCACATAGGCGCTGAAATAGGTAGGCTCGTAAATGGGAGCGGGAGGTGTGACGATGCTGTCGGTTGCTGCTGTTGCGGTGGAGTCGTTAGCTGTCGAATCGGCAAAGGCCGACGTTGAGACCTCTGTCGAGGAGGTTATTGGAAGAGTGTCTTGAGCTTGTGCGTTTACGGCAGTCAGAGTCAGCAGCGTAAGGTACAGCCATACGCGCTGAACTCTGTTTGCCATTTTTCGTAAAGTCATGAATGGTTGTTATTTCTTGAGGATAATCTTGCCGTCCATGATGTAAGCTCCGGGAGCAAGAGAAGTATTGCCGATGCGGCGTCCGAAAAGGTCGAATGTGCCGCGGCAGGTGTTGGAGTGAATGTCTGTTCTAGGCATCGAGATGCCATTGGGATTTGCGAGATAGGCGTTGGTGCGCATGCTGCCAGCGTTAAGCACGTAGTTGTAGTTCATATCGTCCTTGTCGACGAGATGGCAGAAGGCGATGACATCGCTGTTGTCCATGTTCCACTTCGAGTCAATCTCAACGGGATCGTAGGTTACGCTGAACTCGTAGGTGTCGTCGAGAGTGGGGATAATTTCAAGACGATCGCCGAGAAGTTCTTTATTGAAGATGATACGCTTGATACCGTTGTGGTGGAACTTCTCAGCAAGATCGGCGGGCGCACCTTCGTCGTCAAGGCCCATCTGAGGGAAAGCAGCAGAGACGGGAATGCCGCTCTCGCAGAGATAGCATGAGAGGTAAACAGGAATGTCCTCTTCGTAGTAGCTGCGGTTGATTGCGCCATGAACCGTTACCACCATTTTTCCGTCGGCGTTGAATTCGGTATCAACGTACACCTGAGCCATGGCGGGGAAGCTGGCAGCGGCATTGAGGGCATCGTCGTAGGGCTGTGTTTCTGCTACCTGCGCGGTGTGAATGGGGCTTACTTCGCCTTTGTTGACGCGGCGGTCGTACATAACGGCAGGGTTGAAGGTTCCATTATCGTTCTTGAAGAGATAGAGAAGTGCTTCGTCCACCTTCTTCGTAAAACGGTCGTTGGCAAAACCGGCGTGGTGGGTCACGTAGAGCAACGGGCCATTATGGTTCTCCATCGCTTCATCGAGGAAGTAAGCCATGAAGGGGCAGTTGACGCAGTTCTGGCTGGTGAACTCTTCGACGAGGGGAATGCGGACGAAAGCATCTTTCATGACGTAGAGTTCGCCGATGAAGGGCATTGCTTCTGCTGCATCTTTGCCGTTGAAGAGGGTAGGACGTGCGGTGAGGCTTACCGCTGTGCCGACGGTGGAAGGACCGTAGATGCGGGTGTCGATGACGCGTCCGCCGAAGGGTTCGATGGGGCTGTCTTCAAAGTTGAAGTCGTAGCTGTGGCTGATGATTCCGTCAGTCGTCTCGAAAGAGAAAGTCTTGAGAGGTTCGCTTGTTTGATTGTGGACGTACACGCTACAGTTGAAGAGTTGGTCGGGAGCTACCGTAAGTGGAACATTGGCGAAGCTGACGTAGGCAGCGCGTTCGAGTACAACGGGATTCTGAGGTTCAACTATGGCCTGCATGAGTACTGCACCGCGAGTGGAATAGTCCTGCCATTCGCCGTAGCTGCTGCGGGTGTAGAAACCATAGTTTGTGGCAGCTTTGCTGACAGCGAGGAAAGGCATGGGAGTGCCGAGGGTCTCGAAAACTTCTGCTCCAACGTAAATCGGTTCGTTACCGATGATCACGGGAGTGTCAAACATCACTTCGTTCCAACCGGCGAGGAAGTCAGCGTACTTTGTCTGGGGTTCTGCAGAGAGGCTGCCCTGGTAGATGTTGACGCATGACCACTCCTTCTTACGTTGCTTATAGTCGTTGCGGAGATAAACGCGTACGCCGATCACTTTGCTGCCGGCAAGGGCGCGCCACACAGGATCGTGCTCAGGCGTGAGGCCAATGGCAACGGACATGAAGTTGTTGGAGTTGGTGCCGGTGAGTGCGAGGCTGTTGTCGTCAGCATTGAATGGTGCGTATCCGTAGTAAAAGTTGTCGGCGCGTGCCACAATTGCGGCGAAGGCGAGGACGATGGTGAGGAGGATGTGCTTCATTGTGGAGAAGATGTGTGGCCCTGCCGTTGACTGCAGGGACTAAAGGGTTATAGCTTTACTTGGTGAGAACCTTCTTACCGTTTACGATGATTACGCCATTGCTACGGCTATTTGCGGTGCGGCCCTGGAGATCGTAATAAGTGTTCTGGAGCTGGTCGGAGAGAATGTCTTCGATGCTCTGGGGATGGTAGTTGAAAATGTTGCTACCTTTTACTTCTGCGCAGTTGATAACGTTGCGATGGAAGCGGTCGTGGCCTTCGCTGCCGCGATGAAGGACTGCTACGAAACGGAGGTCGCCACGCTTGTACTCATCTTCGAGCTCGAATTCAAACATTTCGTAATAGAAACCGGATGAATTGACGGTGACCTTTTTACCATACATCGGAGTAAGGCGTTCGCGGATGACGTTGTCGTGGACGTAGTAGCCGGGAGCAACCTGATCCTTATCGTCCTCCTTTCTTGCAGGAGCTGCGGAGGGAGCCTTCTTGTCGTCCTTATCGTCGTAGGTAACGGGCTTGTCCTGAGAGTCGCTCTCCACCTGATCCTCTACCATGTAGACGGTGAGGTATAGATCTTCATCGGTAAGGACGCCGGGCTCAATGTAACCATTCACGTCGAGCAAGTTGAAATACTCAATCTCCTCGCCGTCGGCCTTGCGAGCGTTGGACATAACTATAGGAGTGGGCTCGATGTTGACGCTGGCGAAGGTAGGCACTGCAAGAGCAGGATTGTAAACATACTGATCTGCGAACCATTCGAAAACGATAAAGTCGTAAGGAGCATCGAGAGCGCAAGCAGGGTTTGCTGCCTGCTTTGTGCGGTCAACCATCATGGAGGGGATGCTCACCTGGGTGTAGTCGCCGTCGGCAAAGTCAACCATCATAGTGGTGGCTTCGTCGCGACCGAGCATAAACTGGTCGTTGAGGTGGTGGGCAATGAGGGTCATCTCTTTGGCGTGCTTGGAATAGCCAGGCATGAAGTATTCATCGTAGTACTTGGGCACGCGGTATTCACCTTCGCTTTCGAAGAACTCGATGAGGGGACGGCGCTTGTATTTCTTTGCCACGTCGGAAGGCACGGCAATCATATCGAAGTCGAAACTATTAGCGAGGCGATTGTCGCTGGTGCCGATCTTCGATACGCTGACGGTGCCGCGGCCAGTACCCATACCGTAAACG
>JAUNIC010000055.1:0-2455 GCA_030523615.1 Bacteroidales bacterium | reverse complement strand
TTGGCACTCTTGCCCTTTGCGAGGGAAGAGCAGCTGACAACCTGGTCGAAGGTTTCGCCGCCAAGGGTGTAGGTGAGGGTAAATTTCGATACGGAGTTGGCACCCTTGTTCTTTACATGGATGGTACCAGAGGTTGCGGTGCTGCCGAGAGTTTGAATGGGCACGTATGTGAAGCTGCTAACCTCGAGGAGGTTGTTGAGCTGTGCACTTGTTCCATCGACTACGGCCTGAATGGCAAGTGCGCCCATATCGCAAAGGTCTGTCCAGATTTCGTTGCCCTGTTCGTCCTTGTCCATATCGTCGCGCCACACATAGTTGCTGCCCTGCTGGTTAGTGGGGTACACCTTGGAGATGGCGTAGGCGCCCTTCTTGATGTCGGCGTAGTAACCGATGTAGAGGGTGCCGAGGTCTTCGGTGATGACGAGGGGCGTGTCGAAATTGATAATGTTCCATTCGCTCTTGTATCTGAGGGTGCCCTTGCCGGTTGCGAGTACTTCGCCGGTGCTGTCAAGGGTGCGGCGAATGATGATTTCGCAGGCAGAGGTGTGGTCGGGATCTGCCCAACCGATGCGAAGGCTCTTGATCTTGGCGCCGAGGTAAGGCAGATACATGTCGGGGGTGAGGCGAATCATGGCACCAATGTGGGCGTCTTTTTCGAGACCGCCAATGCCGTCATATTGATAGATGTAATCATCGGGGCAGTCATAGCCGACGTTTACGGTTACTGCACTTGCGCTGAGGCTGATGAGCGCGAAGAGGAGGAGTAAAAGCTTCTTCATATTATTTTGTTTTTATTTGTTTTGCAGAATGTGGCGTTGGGTGTAGAGTAGGTAAGCGGCGAGGGCGGCACCCATCACATCGCTGATGGTGCAGGCGGAGAAAACGCCCCAAAGACCGTTGATGCCGATGCCTTCGAACATGATAGGAACGATGTAGATCATAGGGGTGAGGAATAGCACTTGGCGGGAAAGACTTGTCACAATGGCTATCCAGGGTTTGTCGATGCTCTGGAAGAACTGGCTGTTCGTGATAGTGAATGTGATGAACGGCGACATGACTAGGATGAGCGTTAGTGCGGGTGCCGTGAGATCAATCAGAGCAGTGTCGTGGGTGAAGGCCATTGCTAAGTAGCGGGGTACGGTGAGAACGAGCAGCATGCCTGTGATGCCTACCATAATGTTCCATTTCATGGCCAGCGTGTAGACTTCGCGGAGACGATGGTGAAGACCTGCGCCGTAGTTGTATCCTGCGATGGGTTGCATGCCTTGGCAGATGCCGATGCTGAGCATGATGACCAGCGGACCAAAAGAGTTGGCGATTCCGTTGGCTGCTACCGCGTTGTCGCCTCCGTAACGCAGCAATTGGTTGTTGAGGAGAGCTACGACTGCGCTGCCGGCAACGTTCATTGAGAACGGGCTGATGCCGATGGCGAGGATGTTGCGGAAGATGTAGAACTTCGGTGTCCAGCTGTGGCTGCGGAAGCGGATGAAACTCTTGGGGCTGACGAAGTGGATGGCCGAGAGGATGCCGCTGGTGGTCATCGAGAGGGTGGTGGCCCATGCGGCGCCGGCGATGCCCCAATCGAGGATGTAAATGAAGAGGGCGTCGAGAATAATGTTCAGCACCGCTCCGCTGACGAGTATCCACATCGACTTCTGTGCGTACCCTGAAGCGCGAATGAGATTGCAGAGGTTGAAGGTGACGGTGGTCATGAACATACCGGGAATAACGATGTTCATGTATTCACGAGCGTAGGCGATGGTTTCTGCCGAGGCTCCGAAGAGTCCGAGGATTTCGTCACTGAAGATGTACCAGCCGCTGGTAAAGATGGCGCCGAAAAAGAACGTGAGGAGCATGGAGTTGCCGAGAATCTTTTCGGCCCAAGGAATATCGCGTTTGCCTAGGACGATGCTCATTCGTGCCGAGGATCCTGCTCCAACGAGCGAACCAAAGGCGTGGATGATGTTCATGATGGGCATCGTTACCGCCAAGCCTGCAATTGCAAGAGCTCCTACGCATTGGCCGAGGAACATTCGGTCGCAGATGTTGTAAACGGCCGCGATGATCTGGGTGATGATGGCCGGGAGCGCGTATTGCCACAGGAGCGCTGGGATGGGTTTTGTTGCAAATTCTTTAGTATTGTCTTTCATTTAGTTTTGTGTGACTTTTTCTAATATGCGCATGCGACGCGCTTGTATGTGTGCATTGCGCTCGTGCATAATGCGTGCGCGTGTTGCGGCGGCAAAGTTACGCAAAAAAAACGAGATGACCAAATGTGTTGCGTTGTTTTTAAAATATATATATTCAACAAGGTGAATGATGCACTATTTGATAGGCTTAAAAAGTGGATGTAGAAATAAAAAAAAACAACCGCAAATCTTTCGACTTGCAGTTGCTTGTGTGACTCCTACAGGATTCAAACCTGTAACCTTCTGATCCGTAGTCAGATGCTCTA
>JAUNIC010000054.1 GCA_030523615.1 Bacteroidales bacterium | reverse complement strand
GCGTTCTTCACGAGAGCGGTCTCGGGGTTGCACTGGATGAATGCTGCAGCGCCGTCGGCCATCTGGACTTCGGTACCGGTGAAGCTGAAGTTGAAGCTCTGGGTGTAGTAACCGAAGATGAGGATACCTACGAGGAAGAACATATCGGCAAAGCGGGTGACGATGAATGCCTTCTTCGAGGCGGCGATGGCGGGTGCGGTGGTGTAGTAGAAGCCGATGAGGAGGTATGAGCTGACACCCACGAGCTCCCAGAAGAGGTACATCTGGAAGATGTTGGTGGCGAGCACGAGACCGAGCATCGACATGGTGAAGAGGCTGAGGTATGCGTAGTAGCGCTGGAAACCGCGCTCACCGTGCATGTAGCCGAAGGAGTAGATGTGTACCATGAGCGACACCGTGGAGATGACGATGAGCATCATCACCGAGATGGGGTCGAGGAGGATACCGAGGTCGAAGTGGAGCGAACCGAGGGGCAGCCACGTGAAGTTGTAGGGAACGATCGTGGGCAGCGTGCCGTCGGCGAGGCGTTCAGTACCGAAGAAGTACTGGAAGGCCGTCATGTAGGAGAGAATGGTAACGAGTCCCAGTGAGGTAGTACCAATCAGTCCAGCAGCCTTGTGGCTCCACACCTTGCCGTTCTTCAGGATGTCCATGTCGACAATGCCGATCAGGAGAAAGCTGAAGAGGGGCAGAAGAAGGATAAATAATGTATAGGACATAATTGTTTTTTGGAATTATAAATTAAAAATTAAAAATTAAAATCGTATTTTTGGACCGAAGCTTTCTGCACGGAATTATAATTATTAATTATTAATTTTTAATTATTAGGGTTACCATTTCATCTTGGTGAGTTTGTCAACGCTGGTGTTCTTGAGCTGACGGTAGATGTTGATCATGATGGCGATGGCAATGGCGCTCTCGGCTGCTGCGATGGCAATAGCGAAGATGGCAAAGAACACGCCTTCATGGGTACCGGGGAAGAGCATGCGGTTGAAAACGGTGAAGTTGATATCGGCTGCATTGAGCATGAGCTCGATGCTGAAGAGGATGGCCAGAGTGCTCTTACGGGTGATGAATCCGTAGATGCCGGCAAACATCATCACTGCCGATACGAGAAGCAACATGTTGATTGTAGTCATTTTCTTTTTCGGTTTTTAAGTGATGAATGATTAACGTTTGCGTGCGATTACGAGGCCAGCCACGATGCAGGCGAGGAGGAGTACGGAAACAACCTCGAAGGGGAGGAGGAAGCCGCCCTTGTCCGTAGCGAGCATCTGGGTACCGATGGTCTCCATTGAGATAATGTCTTCAGAGGGCTTGCTGAGTGCTTCCACAGCTACGCTGCCCACCCAGTTGTGGGTCCAGAGCACGGTGGCGAACACTGCGATGCCGACAACAGCCAGAAGGGCGCCAGAGAAGATTTTGCCCTTGGTGGTCTGCGACAGCTCTTCCGTCTGGCCGCTGGTCAGGAAGATGGAGAATACGTAGAGGACGATAATACCGCCGGCGTAAACCATCGTCTGCACAGAACCGAGGAAGGTATAGCCCATCAAGAAGTACAAACCTGCCGTGCCGATGAGCACGAAGAACAGGTAGGTGGCAGCGCGGACAATGCTCTTGGCTACTACCGTTGCGATAGAGCTCAGGGCAATGAACACTGCCAGGATGACGAACATAATATCTTGTGCGTTCATTATTTTTGAATTATAAATTAAAAATTAAAAATTAAAATCGTTCAGCAGATGCGTGAACAAGTTCGCATTTTAATAATTAATTATTAATTATTAATTGAATTAAGCGAGCTTCTTTGCGAAGTTCTCTGCTACGGTAGCGAGCTTTGCAGCCTTTGCAGCGGCTTCTTCGGCAGCAGCCTTGAGGGCTTCGTCTTCGGGAGCGGCAGCAGCAGCAGCGGCAGCCTCGTCGGCAGCAACCTTGGCAGCGGCAGCGTTGGCCTTGGCCTTCTCGTAGGCCGCCTGGAGCTTGGCAAGCTTGTCGTCGGCAGCAGGAGCAGCGGCAGGAGCAGCAGCTTCGGCAGCAGGATCAGCTTCAGCGGCAGGAGCAGTCTTGGGAGCTGCGGGCTTAGCAGGAGCAGCGGGACGTGCAGGCTTGGGCTTCTCGGCACACTTGGAACCGGGCAGGTTGAGAGTCTTCACAAGGGCCTTGCGGTCGAAGACAGAGCACTCATATTCGGGAGCGAAGTCGATCGCATCCTGAGGACAAGCGCGGGTGCAGAGCATGCAGTACATGCAGCAACCGTGATCGTACTCGTAGCGTACGAGCTGCTTCTTCTTCTTTCCATCTTCGGTCTCGACCATTTCGGTCACAACGTTGATGGAGCCGTTGGGACACTGCATGGCGCAGATGCCGCAACCGATGCACTTGTGTTCGTTCTTTTCGTTATGATGCATCACGAGGGTACCGCGGAAACGCTCAGGGATGACGTTCGTCTTGCGGTTCTCGGGATAACGTTCGGTCACCTTCTTGGTGAAGAGCTCCTTCATGGTCACACCGAGACCAGTGCAGAGGCTCTTTACACCACTAACGAGACCGCCAAAATATGACTGATTTTCCATATTATAATAATATTATAGGAGGGTTAGTGATGTTTATTAGAAAGTGAGGCCGAAGCTTACGCAGAGCGCCATGAGCACGAGGAGCACCATCGTCATGGGTACGAGATACTTCCACTCGAGCGTCAGGATCTGGTCGATACGGAGGCGGGGGAAAGTCCAGCGCTCCCAGAGGAGAAGCATGATGACGAAGAACACCTTGCCGAGGAACCAGATGCAGCCGGGAATCATGGCCATGATCTCGTTGAAACCATCGAGACCGGGGATGACGAAGGGAGCCCAACCGCCGAGGAAGATCGTGGAGGCGATACCTGCGCAGATGAAGAGGTTCATGTACTCGGCCAGATAGTAGTAGCCGAAGTCCATACCGGAGTACTCGGTGTGGTAACCTGCGGTAAGCTCGGATTCCGATTCGGGAAGGTCGAACGGACCACGGTTACACTCGGCGTTACCAGCGATGAGGTAGATGACGAAAGCGATGACAGAGAGGATGTGGCCGCGGAAGATGAACCAACCGCCGTCAGCCTGCTGCTGGCAGATTTCGCTGAAGCTCATCGTACCGGCGAGGCAGATCATGGTGAGCATGACCATACCGATGGAGAGCTCGTAGCTGATAATCTGGGCACCGGCACGCATAGCGCCGATCATGGAGTACTTGTTGTTGGCCGACCAACCAGCGAGGAGGATGCCCACCACGCCGATGCTACCGGCTGCGAGGAAGAAGAATACGCCGACGTTGAAGTCGAGGATCTGCGCACCCTTGTTCCAGGGGAGGCAAGAGAAGGTCAGCATGCTGGCCGTGATAACGAGGAAGGGAGCGAGACCATGGAGCAGACGGTCCGTCTTACGCAGACTCACGATCTCCTTGGTGAGCATCTTCAGCACGTCGCAGATTACCTGGATCAAACCCCAAGGTCCCACACGGTCGGGACCGAGGCGGCACTGCATGAAGGCGCAGACCTTACGCTCCAGGTAGATCATAATCATGGCGAAGATGGCGTAGAGCGTGATGATGCCGAGAGCCACGAGCACGCACTCTATCGTGAGAGTGAGCCACTCAGGCATTACGCTCAGCATCAGCTCATCAAGCCAGTGCCATACGACTGAAAAGTCGAAAATATGTTCGTTCATTATTCTTTGAATTATAAAATTAAAAATTAAAATCGTGGTATGCATGTACCTGTCGATTCGAATTATAATTATTAATTATTAATTTTTAATTGAATTAGCGGTCAATATCAGGGATGATGTAGTCCATCGTACCGCCGATGGTGATGAGGTCGGCCAGCATGTAGTCGCGGCAAGCCTCGTCGAGGGCAGCCACGAGGGGCAGACCCGTCGAACGGTAGTGCAGACGATAAGGACTCTTGTCGCCCTTCGACTCGAGGTAGACACCGAGAATACCACGGCTGCCTTCTACGGCGCTGTAGTACGTTCCCTCGGGAACCTTCACGATGGGCTTCATCTTCACCTGGATGTCACCTTCGGGGATGTTGTCGATGAGCTGACGGATGATCTCGCAGCTCTCCTCAATCTCCTTCAGACGCACCATGTAGCGGTCCATCGAGTCGCCGCTTTCGTAGCTGATCTCGTTGAACTTCACCTGGTCGTAGGCAGCATAGGGACGATGCTTGCGGAGGTCGCACTTCCAACCAGCGGCACGACCCGTACCACCCGTACAGCCGTAGCTGATGACCTGCTCCTTCGTGAGGGGACCCACGCCGATGGAACGGTTGCGGAAGATGACGTTGCCCGTGAAGATCGAGTGATACACCTTGAGGCCCTTAGGCATAGTCTCGTTGATGAAGTGCTTCACGTCCTTCACGAAGTCCTCGTGGAGATCGTGAGCCACACCGCCGATCATGTTGTAGTTGATGATGAGACGTCCACCGGTGGTCTTCTCGAAAATCTTGAGGATTTCCTCGCGATCGCGGAAACCATAGATGAAGGCCGTCGTGGCACCGAGGTCCTGGCAGAGACAGCTGAAGAAGAGGCAGTGGCTGTCGATACGCTGAAGCTCATCCATGATGGTACGGATCACCTTCACGCGGTCGCTCACCTCGATACCCATGGCCTGCTCAATACACATACACAGCGCGTGGCGCGTCTGCATGGCACCGAGGTAGTCCATACGGTCGGTGAGGGCGAGGGTCTGGGGATAGGTGAGGCTCTCGCTGATCTTCTCGATACCGCGGTGGATGTAGCCGAGGTGGGGATCAATCTGCTTCACGATCTCACCCTCGATGGCGGTGCGCAGATGGAGCACACCGTGCGTTGAAGGGTGCTGAGGACCGATGTTCACCACGTAAGCGTCGTCGGCGAACACAGGGCTGTCAGTCTTCACCACGTTGCCCTGCTCGTCGAGCGTGTAGCAGTGGCGGGTATCGCTGATCTCTTCGTTCGTAGCGGGAATTTCGGCATTCTTCTCTTCGGGCTTGTCGTCCTTGCGGAAGGGGAAGCCCACCCAATCCTCGCGGAGGAAGAGACGGCGCATATCGGGATGGCCGAGGAAGATGATGCCGTAGAAGTCGTAAACTTCGCGCTCGTAGATGTTGGCGATGGCCCAGAGGTCACAAGCCGTGGGGAGCGTGTAGATGGTCTCGCCATTCTGCTCGCGCTTCTCAGCCACACACTTGATGTGGGTCATCTCGAACGTTGTAGAGGCTTTGGTGAGGCTGTAAACGACACCAAGACCCTCTTCGCCCCAGTCGCAACCGGTCAGACACTCGAGGAGGTCATAACCTTCGGCCTTGAGGGCGGCAAGTTTGTCGTGCAGCTCGCTGGCAGCAACGACGATGGGATTGATTTGATTGCTCATTTCGTTTAAGCCTTTTCCTGTTCGTTAAGAAGTTCGTTGTAGTTTTCAGAACCCATACCGAGGCTGTCCTTGTAGGGGTCCTTCTCCTTGCGGTTCGTCGTGCCGAAGAAGTGCTCTACGCGCACCTTACGCTGAAGCTGCATCATGGCGTAGAGGAAGCTCTCGGGACGCGGAGGGCAACCGGGGCAATACACGTCGACGGGGAGGAACTTGTCCACACCCTTCACCACGTGGTAGCTCTTCGTGAAAGGACCACCGCTGATGGCGCAACCACCGACGGCGATGACATACTTGGGGTCGCACATCTGGTCATACAGACGCTTCAGCACCGGAGCCATCTTTGTGGTGATGGTACCGTTGACGAGGAGCACGTCACCCTGACGGGGGCTGTTACGTGTGATCTCGAAACCGAAACGCGCCATATCGTAGCGAGCAGCAGCGACGGCCATGAATTCGATACCGCAGCAGCTGGTGGCGAAGGTGAGCGGCCACATGGAGTTGCTGCGTCCCCAGTCTACGAGTTTGTCGAGCGGAGCGACGAGAGCATTGACGCCGCCCTCGTTGAGTTCGTCGATGAGGCGCTCGAGCGTCTCGTTGTCCTTGAACTCCTCGTAGGGGATGTTGTTGATTACGGGTGCACTTTTTCTTACTGCCATTCCAAAGCTCCTTTCCTCCAGGCATAAGCGAGGCCCAGAACTAAGATAAACAAGAAGAAGAGTACACTAAGCAGCGCCATGCTGCCGAGGTTGTGCATAACGACGGCCCAGGGGAAGAGGAACATCGTTTCCACATCGAACATAAGGAAGAGGATGGCGAAGAGGTAGTAACCCACGCGGAACTGCATCCAGCTGCGTCCTTTGGTAGGGATACCACATTCGTAGGGCTCTTCCTTCTGAGCGTTGTAGCTACGCGGTGCCAGCAGACGTGCCAGGATCGTTACGATAGCCACAAAACCCAGACCGGTCAGCAGTGCTGTGACCAATAAGGTAAAGTTCATAGCTCTTTAAATGTTTTTGGTTAATATTATTGTTATTTGTTTGTTGTTGTCGATAAAGCTTCACTCGGTGACTTCAGGCCTAAAGACGAGAAAACGCACCATCGTCATCCTGTTTCGTCAGTCGAGGGATGTCGAGGTGCGGCCATACGTTTGTGACAGACGAGCACGCTTGCCCGCCTTAACGCATTGATTTACACACAAGAGCACACTACGGTCTCCTGTGTAATGATTGCCTTTAGTCACTTTGTTCGTCTTTAGATGGTGCAAAATTACGAAAAAATTGCCATTCTGCAAGCGTTCAACGCACTTTTTTTTCACATTTTTTTTGGATTGCGAAGTAAAGGGGGATGTGCGCACGGAGAAAAGAAACGTAAGCCCCCCGCACCGATGCGATTACCGATGCGGGGGGGGGAGCGTCTTAGATTTATGCTGTTATTATGATTATCTGCTCTAGACGGATGAAAGTTGTTTGTAGCGGCAAGATGCTCGTAATAGGGCGATATGCAACAGATCAAGTCGAATTTTACTGCATAACCTTTCGTCCGTTGCAGATGATAGGTAATGCGCCACCTTGTGGGCCACGGCCGTTTTGCTGGCTTTTGGAAGCGACGCGACGGCCTTGCAAATTGTAGGAGGCAGAAGATGCGGAGGATGCGCCAACTGCGTTAACGCCTACAGCCTCAGGGAAATCGAGGCCGTAGAATCGGCACCACTCTTCGGCACCGCGATAGGCCGTCTCGGCACCATCAGGAACCACGAGGTTCACTGTCTCGAAGTCTACACCGTCAAATGCGCCATACTGCGCCTTGGCGGGAACGGCACTCTCGGCGCGTACTTCCTTGAGTTGCTTCATGTCGGCCAGTGCGTGATCGCAGATGGTCTGCACCGTAGCGGGCACAACGAACGTCTCGAAGCCTGTGCCCATGAAAGTTCCCTCGCGGAGAGTCGTCACGCCTTCGGGAAGATTGATCGATGTCAGCGCCGAACAACCTGAAAAGGCGTAAACACCGATGGCGTCGGGATAATAAGGGTCAGCATTTCCGACTTTGCGGAGCGTGCTCGGAAGGACAATGCTCTCCAGCTGCGTGCATCCCTCGAAGGCATAGTCACGGATGTGCGTCACACCCTCAGGAATGACGAGTTCGCCCTTGAGCGGACAGCCGCAGAAGGAAGATGCAATCGTCACGAGCGATTTCGGCAGATCGATGTGTTCGATGTGGCAACCTTGGAAAGCCAGCGGCGGGAGCATACCCGTGGCGTCCATCGTGGTCGACCAGATGGTCATGTAGATGGGGTTTTCCGGTGTGCTGTAGGGATTGATGGCGTAGTACAGGTCGGGATCGGCCACGATGTCGGCTTCGGAAAGGTCGAGCGAAGTGAGCATACCAGTCGTCACGTCATAGTGCTCGTCACTACCCGCCATCTCGCGGATGAGACGGAGATCGAGAGCGTTAATCGGGCCACTGATCTTGAGCGTCGTCAGCGTAGCCTGCTGTTCTGCCGTCAAGCGGTCCACCAGCGTACCAGCCTCGCTGAGTTCAACGGCAAGGTCGGTCACAACGGGTTCGGAGGCAGCCTCTTCCACAATGTTGGTGAAGGTGCTCCACTCTGCGGCTACGCGATAGGCATCGGCAGTGCCCTCAGGCACGTAGAGCGTACACGTGTTCTTGTTGATGCTGTTGAATGCACGGAAACCTGCGGCAGGAACTTCTCGAGCCGCAACATGGAGTTCGGTGAGCGCAGAACAGAAGGCGTCGTAGCCGATGCTCTTGACGCTGGCGGGAAGTGAAATCGAGGTAATGGGGCAGCCGTTGAAGACGTTGCCGCCGATCGTAGTCACCGTCGAGGGAATCGCCACAGACGTGAGGTTACGGCAGTTCATGAAGGTGGCGTCCTTGAGCGCCGTAATGCCTTCGGGCAGGGCGATGCTTGTCAGCGCGTGACACTCGTTGAAAGCATAGGAACCGATGCTCTGCACCGTGGCGGGAATGACGATGTCCTTCAGCGCCGAGCATTCCATGAAGGCGTTGTCGCCGATGGCTTTTGTCTGCGCGGGCAGTGCGATGTACTCCAGGATGGTGTGCTTCCACATGTTGCCGCCCACGACGTCGTCCTCGGTGCTGTAGTTGGGCCACTGGCTGTATTTTACGCCGCCGCTGACGATGCTGGCGCCGCTGAGGTCGAGGCGCTTGAGTTGGCCAGGTGTCTTCTCGCTGTCGTGGTAGACGGTCGTGCCGGCCATCTCGATGAGGTAGAGGATGTCGGTGCCGTCGAGAGCGCCGCGCACGGTGAGGTCGGTGATGGTGTTCTTCTCGGCGTCGGAGATTTCAAGTGAGATTGTGCCGGGATCGAGCACGTCGATCACCTTGGTTTGTGCCGCTGCCGCAAATGGCGCTGCGGCAAAGAGGAGGGGTATGATGCGTTTCATGCTGAATGCTTTTAACAAGATTATTTCACAAGCACTTTGCGACCGTCGGAGGTAATGCCGAGTGTGCCGCGACGGAAGGTATTACTCTTACGTCCCCAGAGGTCGTAGATGCCGGTTCTGCCGTTCGACGAGTCGCTGGCCGAGAGGCTATGGATACCGTCGGCATCGGCCGTCACAACGATATTGTCGAGGTGCAGACGCCAAACTCCATCGGCACTCACACCGCGGAAACCAATCTGCAGATCGCCTGTAGCGGGTAGGCCGGCGAGGTGCTCCGACAGATCGATGGTCTTCGTGCGCCATTCGGCTTCGCCCTTCTCGTAATAGTAGTCGATGTACTCGATAGGCGTCCAGTTGTCGCCGTTTGTACTAATGTAAACCTCGATGAGGTCAAGCTGCTGGGGATAGTAGTAATAGTCGAACTTGAGCAGAGGAGCCGGTGCACCAGCGATATCGATCTTGCCAGAGTAGAGGAACGACTCGTCGAGGGGTGCGGCGGCCTGGAACTCGAGGAGGCCGTTGTCGCCGTCGCTGGCGTCGCACATAGGCATGGAGCCGACGTTGACTATACCCCAAGTACCGGTGTTGGGCGTGTCGATGATGCCCCAGAGGCTGTGGTCGAGATTGCCGCCAGCAAAACTCTCACGGAAGGGCAGCGAATAGCTCGGACCTACGACAACGACATTGCTGGGAGCGCCCTCGCCGAGTGCCGTGGTCGACGACGCATATACATAATAATAGATCTCTGTCTGCTCGGCAGGCATGGTGAAGTATTTGTCGGTGGCCGAAAGACCGCTCACGGCCTGCGCCACAAGGAGGTCGTCGGTACCGCGCTGCACGTAGTAGGTCAGGGCTTCGGGATCGATGTAGCCGCCGTTGGCTCCCTTTGCGGGCGCTGTCCACGAGATGGTAGGCACGTCGTCGACCATCGTCAGCGTGACGTCGGTGGGGAGGTCGGGAGTGTCGATGCCCACAAAGGCCTGTGCCGAAGCTTCGAGGCCAGGGCCGCTGGTGTTGAGGGCCTCAGCGGTATAGGATGCCAAGCCGTTGGGCAGATTGCTCTCGGTGAAGCTGAGCATTTCGCCAGGCTTGGGAGCGGAGAAGCTCTTGACGAGCTTGTGACCGCGGTACACCTTCAGCTGCGTGAGCTCGGCGAGCGTAGCGCCGTTGATGGCGGTGGTGGGCGCCGTGAGCGTCACAGTAGCTTCGAGTGCTCCCTTCGCGCCGGGCGTTACGACTAAGTCGGTGGGAGCTGCGGGAGCTGCTGTAAGGAGGTCGGCGTCGAGGCTGATCCAGTCGATGTTCATGCGGTAGCCTTCGGCGGGAGTGATGCAGTGGAAACCGATGTACCAATCGCCATCCGTGTCTACGCCGAAGCGCGACTCAAAGGTTTCGTAGCTGGCGTTATGATAATCGGTGGCGGGGAGGATGCACTGGGTCATGGCCTCAGGGTTGCGGTCGCGACCAATGAAGACTTCAAGACGTTCGGGGAAGCCGTTCATCACCTTTGCACTCATGGCGAAACGATAGAGCTGCGCCGTGGTGAGGTGGATAGGCGGCGTGATGAGCCAATCGTCCATGGCCTGCGTCATGCTGTAGTAGCTCTGTGCCGTGCCGTCGGTCTGGCGGATCCATGAGGCGCCGTCGCCATTGACATCGAAGACAGTGAAGAGACCGAAGTTGGACTCCATGTCGAAGCCTTCGCTATAAGGAACTTCGAAGGAATCGCCGATGAGGACTTTCTCCGTACGCTTGCTCTCGCCCTGCAGCGAACCGGCAAAGGGGATAACGTCGTAGCTGTATTCGCTCAGCACGAGAGCGTCGACCTTATCGGTGAAGCTTGTGGTCGTGAGTCGATTGCCGATGACGCGTCCTTCAGGCTGACGCACCACGCGGTAGGTGACTTCGTCGAAATCGCAGTACCCGCCGTGCATGCTGTGGGTGGGCTTGTCCCAGGTGATGACGTTGCCCTCGGCTGTAGCCTGCAGCTTGAGGTTTTCGACGGCTGCGGGAGCATCGTGACCGAGGTAGAGCGTGGCGCGCACCTGGGGGCTCTTGCCCTCGGCATTGGAGCAACGCACACCGATGGTGGCATTGCCAACGGCGTTATTGTAGAGAGTTCTTGTGACGGTCTGTCCGGCCTGCCCGTCGCCCATGTCAACTTCGTCGCCATCGAGGGTGATGACGTATTCGAGGTTGCCGCTGAGAGGTTCGCCGGCGAAGGTCGTGGCGGGAAGCGTGAAGGACACCGTGGCGCTGGCGGTCGTCGTGGGATCGTAGGTGACGGTCAGATTCTCCACGGCAGCGGGTGCTCCATCGCTGGCAGCAGGAGGAGCTACATAGAGACCACCCCACTCTTCGCCGTGCTGGAAGTTGGCGATGAGGGTGGTGCCGCCGTTGTTGACGTCAACCTCGTAGAGGCCCTGGGTACTCTGCATGCAGGCTGCCCAATAGAGGCGGTCGGTGGTGAGGTCGAAGGCTGCGCTCTGGGTATTGTAGGGACGCAGACCGGTGAGCCCCACACTGGTAGTGGCACCAGTGTTCTTGTCAACCTTCACGAGGCGTCCGTCGCTGTCGATGGCGTAAATCTGGCCTTTCGAATTGCACGCCATGGCAAAGAGGGGACCGCGAAGATTGCTCACAGCCTCGCGGACACCGGTGTTGCGGTCAATTACGCCAAAGACGTAGCCGTCGCGGGTGTCGTTGATGAAGCAGCCGTAAATCTTCTGGCCGACGGGATCGAAGGTCATGTCGACAGCAATGCTGCCCACACCGACGTTGTTGTAGTGTTTGACTTCCTGCCAGGTTTCGATGTCGTACTCTTCGTAGGATGCGATTAGGGCGCCCATCGTGTCGTAGTAGGTCACGAGGCAGTAACGATCACCAGCCAGACAACCGCCGCCAAGGGCAAAGAGATTGTCGCTGACAGCAAGGGGCTTGTAGTTGATAGGATCCTCAGCCGGGAAGGCGTAGACACCGTAGGCGTTCTTGCCCGTCTGCTGCCATTCGTAGCTGAAAAGGAGCGAACCGCAGATGGTTGGGGTTCGCTGCGCTTGGGCGCTGAGCGAGGACACCGTGGCCATCAGCGCCAGAAGAAACAAGTAGATTTTTCGCATAGAGTTCTGGGGAAGTTTTTTGTGAATCTTGGTTCTGTAGGGTTTATTCATTGGTTTGCGGGTGCAAATGTAGAAAGTTTTCGTGTATCTTCGAGAATGTTCCCAAAAGATTTGTACCCCAGAAATCACCCCCCCCCCCCGATTTTGAAATATAAAGTATACAAAATACAGGGTTTAAACAAACAAATGCAAAGAATGACAGAACGCACAGCCGTGGAGCATGAGGCATCCTATCATTCTTTCATTTCTTCATCTTATCATATCTTTATCCCATCGGAACTTGTACGGGCTGACCTGAAAGGAGCATGGCGGGAATGCCTCCTGGGGGTACGATGCTTCCACCCAAATCGTCGCTGACATACATATGACCATCGCGAAGACGGTAACCGGCATTGTTTACGGGGAGATCGACATCGCTATTGATACCGACGCTCAGCTGGAGACCGGGGAGACGCTCGGCAACGAAACGGAGGAACTTCTGGGCATCGACGACGCGCATCATGGCGTGAGGCTCGGCACCCTTGAATCCCTTGGCGGGACAGCCTCCGGTCATGACGAACTGCTTGCTGTCGGGGGCGAGGGTGAGGGCGTGATAGACCATGGTGTAGAGGACGTTGGAATCGGCGGCAAGGACGTAACGGAAGTTCATACGATACTGCTTCTCGCTGCGCTTGCCGCTCTTGAGGGGTTTGCCTTCGCGGAGGGCGAGGGCGAGGCCGACAATCTTGCCGTGACGACGCGCTACAAGGACGTGGCCACCGCGGAGGTCGTGGCGGGCGATCATGGCGAAGAAGTCGCTCTCGGAGAGACGGAACTCGAAGTCGTGGAGTCCTCCGTGCTGGGCATAGAAGATCCAGAGCTCGCGCCCCCACTCGGTGGCTTCGCTGACCTGGATGCGGCCATCGGGCTGGAAGTCGTCGGGGAGTTTGGTCTCGGCAGAGAGTTGGTGGGTGCTGGTCATATAACCTTGGCTCTCGAGCCACTGGCGCTGGGCAGCGTCGGCGGGGATGACGATGCTGCACATGATGCCGCGGGCGTACTGCTGGGCGTGAAGCTGCCGGAGGACGTCGGCGAGGTGTGCGGAGCGTTCGGCGGGATTGAGGTTGGGGTCGACAACGAGGCCGCTGACGAGGCCTACGCTGATGGGCTGTCCGACGAAGGTCATCTTATGTTCTTGCCACTGTCCGGCTGCGAGGAGGTGTTGGCCATCGGTGACGGTGGCGGTAGCTGTGGCATCGAAGATTTCGTCGAAGAAAATGTCAATTTCTTCGTCGCTCATCGTGGGGCGGCTTTCGTGCCACAGGGCGCGAAGTTCTCGTTCAAGATTGTGTGTCATGATGGAGTGTGTATGCTTTTTCTTATATTAGATTTTTATTTTGCGGCCACCGACGATGTAAAGACCTGAGGGAAGGCTGTGGAGCTGGTGCTCGGCATCGGTGGCGGAGGTGGCGTTGATGCGGGTGATGCGGCAACCATCGAGGGTATAGACGTCGATGGGAGCTGCGGTGAGGGTGGGACTTTGTCCGCCTACGACGAGGGGATCGTAGTGGTAGAAAGCGTCGAGGACGGCTACGTGGGTGTCGATCCACTGGTTGATGTAGGTCTGCTCGGCTTCGAAGTCGAGGGTGAAGCCTTCGACACCGTTCCAACGCTCGACTTCGCGCTGTGTGGCACCGCTTTCGGTGAGGAGGTCGAAGTAGTCGGCGAAGCGCTGCTTGAGGCGTTCGGGACTGAAGTGGCCAGCGTAGCGCAGTTGGCAGTAGCGGGCGGCGAGCTCGGCGTTCCAACCGTCGATGTCGTAGCACATGAGTTGGCTGTATATTTTGTTGGCGCTCAGAATACTGCCGCTGAAGTCACGGAGCTGGAGGTTGGGGTCGGAGTTGCCGGTGGTGCCGTTCCAGATGCGTCCCCAGGTGCCGTCGTAGTCCCAGGGGGCGAGGCTCATGCGGGTGGATTGCGCTGCGTCGTAGATGAACCAATAGATGTTCTTGGCGCTGTTGTCGAAGGCCATGGCAAGCTCCTGGAGGAGGTAGTAGTCGCGGAGGGCGGGAAGGTCGAAGCGGTCGGCGACTTCGTGGGCAAAGCGGTCGACGTCGGCGGTGGCGACGAAGGCTACGTGGTCGTAGAGGAATCCCCAATCGATGGGGTCGCCGTCGTTGAAGTCGGGATACTTGATTTCCCATCCGCCCCAGGCATCGGTGGTGTTGAGGGGTTCGGGAGGCAGAACGCCGGTGAAAGCGCCGCCCTCGTAACCGAAGTAGGAGGTGTAGTGCCACTCGACGGCTTTGTAGATGATGCCGTGCTGCTGGGGCTCGGCGAGGGGTTGGCCCTGGTCGTCGAGGGTTTCGATTTTGCGGAGTTTTAGCTGTTTGCGGTCGAGTTTCTCGGTCATGCAGTAGATGCCGTCGTAGGTGCCGTTGAGGAAGAGCTCGACCATGCGGCCGCGGGTGGCGGTGCGGGCTTTGGGCTCGGCATCGGCGTAGTAGGGGTCGACGCGGAAGTCGTTCCAGATGTCGGTGCTGACACGGTTGCGCACGCGGGAGGGGTCAATCATGGCAGCATCGAGCACCCAGTTGTTGTCGGAGCGGAGGCCGAGGAGTTTGTGGTCGACGCTTTGACCGTCGGCATCAGTGAGCTTAAGGGCGTAGTTCTTCTTGGCGCGACGGATGGAAGTGTTGCCGCGCCAGTGGGTCTTCATGTGGTAGATGGGATTGTCGGCCTCGGTGTCGGGATCGTTGACGCGCACCATGCCGGGGGCGTAGTTGGCGCTGAAGCCGTAGCCGAAGAGTTCGACGATGGGCAGGAAGGTGAAGGCGAGGTTGGCTCGGTAGACGTTGCCGTCGGGGGTGGTGAGACGGAGCTGGAAGTTGTGGCCGCTCTTGAAGCGTAGGAAGGTGTAGTCCTCGCCGGAGGTGGCGGCGTGGCCGGAGATGGTGAGTGTGCCAGCAGATGTGTCGAAATGGACGGGGAGGGTGATGTTGTCGTCGGCGCGGTAGTGGTCGGGAAGGGTGAGGAGGTAGGTGTTGGTGGCGGCGTCGTGGACGGGTGTCTTGCAGCCGACGCGGAGGGTGCCGATGAGATTGGCAAAGGAGGGTTCGGGGGGCGTGAGTTGGTCGACACGGAGGCCCTCGGGGGTGAAGAGGGAGAAGCGGCTGTTGGTGCCGGGGGTAACGTCGTCGGCATAGGTGCCGGTGAGGAGGGAGGAGCGGACGTGCCAGTGGTGCTCGGGAGCGAGGACGTTGTCGATGCTCCACGATCCGCCGCGGTCGGTGAAGGTCCATCGCGAGGCGTCGCCTTGGGGTTCGGCGGTGAGTTCGACGTAACGTTTGTAGTCGTTGCGCTGTCCGTCGTAGGTGGCGTAGAGTCCGGTGGCGGTGTGGCGGAGGGTGTAGGCGGTGTGTCCCGAAGCGTCGGTGCCGTCGGTGGTGATGGTCCAAAGGAGAACGTCGGGGGTGTCGGTAGTGGTGAGATAGAGAAGCACGGAGGGATCGCCGATGGCGGCTCCGGCTGTGACGCCTCCGCTGCCCTTTCCGTCGCACTGGATGCGGTAGTTGGCTCCATCAACGAAGGTGATGCCTTGGGCCGATGCATGCCGCGTTGCTCCAAGCATGGCGAGGAGACAGACAAGGAGGATGTGGAGGCGGTGAAGCTGCATTGGTTGCGTGAGTTAATAAAGAGTGGTGAAGGTGGCGGGTCCGCTGAGAGTGTGGACAATCATGCGGACAGAGTCGACACCGGGACGGAGGCTGGAACCGAAGTGGTAGACGGGGCAGGAGACGATGGTTTCCTGGCGGTAGTGCTCGCCGTCGCCGTTGCGGTCGTGGTAGAAGGTGATGGTCTTGGTGCGCGTGCCGTCGGTGTTGTGGTGGACGGGGTGGTCGATGAAGGCCATGTAGTGGTTGGCTTCGCTGCCGCGGAGGACGCTGAGACGGAGGTTGACGTAACGGGGTTCGCGCCATGCGGTGAGGACTTCGACGGGATCGAGTTTGACGTCTTCGGGTTTGAAGGTGTGGGGCATGGGAGCGAAGACGGCGGCGGCGTTGTAGAGTTCCACGCCTTCAGCATATTCGAGTGTGGTGGCGCCGATGCGGTAGAGGGTGTCGGGGCGGAGGTCCTTGATGGGTGTTTTGAGGGGGCTCTGGTGTCCGTCGTCGAAGCGTACGGTGGTGGCGCATCCTGTGCTGTCGGTGAGGAGTTCGCAGAGGGTCTTCTGGTAGGGCGGCAGATAGTCGTCGTCGCTATCGCCGGAGCAGCCGGTGACCATGAATATGCAGAGGATGAGCAGCAGGACGATGACGGTGGTGGCGGCGGCCCAAAGCGCCTGCTGGCGTAGATTGTTGCGTTTCATTGGGAGGTGGGGAGTAATCGAATAATCGTGTAATCGTGTAACCGAGTAATCAAATAATCGGCGCGAGCGCTGCCCTCCCCTACCGCATCACCTTGCTGAGCGCAGCGATGGTGGCAGCGGGGTCGGCGTGGTTGTAGAGGATGTCGTAGACGGTCTCGAGGATGGGGGCGATGATGGTGCGCTTGGCACAGATGTCATGCATGCAGCGGGCGCCGTAGTAGCCCTCGGCGATCATGCTCATCTCCATCTGCGCGGCTTTCACGCTGTAGCCTCGGCCGATCATGGTGCCGAAGAGGCGGTTGCGGGAGAACTGGCTGTAGCCGGTGACGAGGAGGTCGCCAAGGTAGACGCTGTCCTGGATGCGGCGACGGATGGGGTTGATGGCCGTGAGGACGGTCTCCATCTCGCGGGCGGCGTTGGCCATGAGGACGGCCTGGAAGTTGTCGCCAGCTCCTCTTTCTCCTCCCGACTGGAGGGAAGTCCCTAAGGCGATGCCGGCGCAGAGGGCGTAGACGTTCTTGAGGACGCCGGCGTACTCGATGCCGTCGACGTCGCGGCTGAGGACGGGGCGCACGTAGGGGCAGTAGATGACTTCGGCGATGGACTTGCCCTTCTGGACGTTGCTGCAGCCCACGGTGAGGTAGGTGAGACGGCCGAAGGCGACTTCTTCGGCGTGGCTGGGACCGCTGAGGACGCAGATGTTGTCCTCGGGAACGTTGAGGGAGGTGCGGAGGTATTCGCTCCACACGGTGTTGTCGCCGGGGACGATGCCCTTAGTAGCGATGACGAGGAATTTGTCTTTGAGGGGTTCGTGGATGGAGAGGAGGAGGTCTTTGAGATAGGGCGAGGGGGTGACGAGGATGAGGATGCCGCACTGGCGCACGATCTCGTCGATGTCGGTGGAGAAGTTGATGCGTTCGCAGTCGAACTTGAGGGAGGTGAGGTAGCGCGGGTTGTGGCCAGAGAGTCGAAAGTCGTCGATGGTCTTCTGGTTGCGCACGTACCACCAGATTTGGTCCTCGTTCTCCATGATGATCTTGGCGAGTGCCGTGCCCCAGGATCCGCTGCCGATGATGGCGATGTCGCCGTTGAGGACGCCGTGTTTGTGGGTGAAGAAGCGTCGGAATATGTTCTTTATCTTCATAGTGTGTGTGTCGGTTTGTGGTGCACAAGACGGAAATGTGCGCACTTTTGCGCGGCAAAGATACGAAGAATAATTGGAACGCACTGCATTTGCAGACGAAAAAATATATTTCTCCCGCCTTCTTTTCTTTGTCCCATACCGCCGGATACATGTACGGAGCCTGCAATTTGCGGACATAGGGATAAACGTCATA
>JAUNIC010000053.1:9910-17691 GCA_030523615.1 Bacteroidales bacterium | reverse complement strand
CTCTTAATTACTTCCCCATCACATAGGTGAGGGTACCACCCTTGACGATGTCTTCGTGGGTGATGTAGGGGAGTTTGTAGGGCTTGCCGTTGAGGAGAATTTTCTTGACGTACTTGTTCTGCTCAGAGAGGCCCTTGGCTTCGATGGTGAAGGTGACGTCGCCGCCGAGGTTGAGGACGAACTTCTCCATCTGCGGAGCACCGAAGACGTACTTCGCGCTGACGGGGTCAACAGGGTAGAAGCCCATGGCGCTGAGCATGAACCATGCTGACATCTGGCCGCAGTCGTCGTTGCCGCAGAGGCCGTCGGGGAGGGGACGATACTGCGTGTCGAAGATTTCGCGAACGAGTTCGGCGGTGCGACGGGGTTCGCCGGCGAGGGCGTAGAAGTAGGCCACGTGGTGCGAGGGCTCGTTGCCGTGGGCATACTGGCCGATGAGACCGGTCACGTCGCTGAGGGTGCTCTCGAGCTTCGTGGTGAAGAACTCGTTAAGGCGCTCGATGAAGGCCTTCTTGCCACCCATGAGTTCGATGAGGGCTTCGGGATCGTGCTGGATGTGCCAGGTGTACTGCCAAGCGTTGCCTTCGGTGTAGTCGCCGCCTGAGCTTTCAGCATGGGCAAGACCTGCGGGATCGAAGGGACTCTTCCAGGTGCCGTCGCTGTTCTTGGGACGCATGAACTTGGTTTCGGGATCGAAGAGGTGACGGAACCACTGGGCGCGGTCGGCGAAGTAGGCGTAATCCTCTTCCTTGCCCATGAGCTGAGCCATATCGGCAGCGGCGTAGTCGTCGTAGCAAGTCTCGAGGGTGGAACTTACGCTCTCGGCCTCGGTGAGGTCGGTGGGGAAATAGCCGTACTTGGTGTAAACCTCCCAATTGCTCTTGAGGGGATGGCTGACGGTCTCGGTGCGCTTGATGGCTGCAAAGGCGCGTTCGGCATCGAAGCCGCGGAAGCCCTTGTGGTAAGCCTCGGCGATGACGGGAATGGCGTGGTTGGCCACCATGCAGTAGTTGTCCTTGCCCCAAAGGCCCCAGATGGGCAGATGGCCTTCGCTCTCGGCGAAGCTGACCATGGAACGCACGATGGGATCAATCTTCTCGGGGGTGATGAGGGTGAGGAAGGGATGCTCGGCGCGGTAAGTGTCCCAGGTGGAGAAGGTGGAGTAGTACTCGTTGCCGAACTCGCACTGTGCGGGATTGCCCTTGGAGTCGCGGTAGTGGCCGTCGACGTCGGCGATGTTGTTGGGCTGGATGAGGGCGTGGTAGAAGCCGGTGTAGAAATTCTTTTTCTGCTCTTCGGTGCCGGTCACTTCGATGCGGTTGAGATAGCTTTCCCACTGCTGGTCGGCCTGCTCAACAGCGATGGCGAAGGGGCCAGGGCCGCCTGCGCGGAGGGGGCATTCGGCATGGAGATTCTTGCGAGCGCCGTCGAGGCTGTAGGACGACATGGCCACCATCATATTGACGTATTCGCCGGACTTGAGGTCAAAGTCGGCGATGATGCGCTTGCCCTTCTCGCCCTTGGCCATCTGGAGGAAGTGCTGAGCGGCCATGGGGCGGCTGAACTTGATGACGAACCAATAGTCCTGCTCTACCCAAACGGTGTTGCGCACGTGACCGCTGATGGTGTACTCGTCGTCCATCTGCACCTCGCAGGCGTTGACCTGCTCGTGGTGCTGCTTCTCGTTCCACGCGGGACCGTGGTTGAGGTCGATGAAGATGCCGGCGTCCTTCACCTGATCGTAGGTGAAGCGGTAGAGGGCCACGTGGGGAGTAGCAGCCACTTCAGCCTTTACCTGAGGCTTGTCGAGATAGACGCTGTAGTAGCCGGGCTTTGCGCTCTCGTTGCTCTTCTGGAAGGGCGAGTAGGCGCCTTCGAGGGTTTGGGGAGTCTTCTGCTCGGGAGCGGAGGGATAACCCACCTGACCGAGAAGCTTGCTCTTGGTGTCGCCGCTGACGGGCATCACGAGAATATCGCCGAGGTCCATACAGCCAGTACCGTTGAGGTGGTTCTGCGTAAAGCCCCAGATAGTAGTGTCGGTGCCGACGTACTCGGAGCAGTAGTTCCAGCCCACAGCGCCGGTTACGGGCGAGGCCTGAATCATGCCGAAGGGCACGCAGGCGCCGGGGAAGGTGTGGCCGGTGCCGATGGAGCCGACGAAGGGATCAACGTACTTGGTGTGGTCGCCGGCAAAAGCGCTGAGGCTTGCGGCAAGCATAAGACTGAGGAGTGCTGTCTTTTTCATGGTATTGTGTGTGTTTTTTATAATTGTCGTGCTTGAGGTTTTGCCGATGTTTCGCAACACACCGCGAAACATACTATGCGCCCGCAAAGTTAAGCATAAAAAACGACTCCCGCAAGTTTTTTGCACTGAAAACTTACGGGAGTCTATCTGTCATGTGCCCTTTAGGGCAGAGGTGGCATTAAAAGAGGGGATTTTCGGTAACAATGCCTACGTTGAGCATCATCATGTTGACGCTCCACTCGAAGGGTTTGCCGTTGACGATGAGGGCGAGATTTTCGCGCAGGGTGAACTTGCCGGTTGCGGGGTCGTAGTCGAAGACGAGGGGACACATCTGGTCGGTGTCGAGGTTGCCGCCGCAAGCGTAGAAGTCCTCAGGACCTTCGCCCCAGAAGTTGAACTGACCCATGTACTGGGGCGACTGGAAGGTGAGGGTGTGGGCTGAGGGATCGTAGGTACCCTTCATCCACTTGTCGGACATGGCGCCGAAAATGCCACGCATGTAAACGTCGTTGCCCACCTTGCCGATTTCGCCGGCCATAGGATCGAAAGGCTCGTAGACCACCTCGTCGTTCTCGTCGAGGTAATAGTCGTAGGCCGTGAATACGCAGTCGACGGTGGAGAGGTCATATGGAGGTTTGACGTCGATGATGTCGCCCTCGGGCTCGGTCCATCCGCTCTCGGTGCGGAAGCGCTTGAGGGTGATGGGCGTGGTCTTTCCATCATCGTAGCCAAAGACGATGACGTAGTAGTCTTCCTTCGAACGAGGATTGACGAAGTCGGAAGCCTTCAAGGTCTTGGGTCCGCGGTTAATGGAGGGATAGCGGCTGTCGTTGGCGTACTGTTCAATCATGGGCTGAGCCATGTCCTCGACCTTGTCGTTCTCGATGAACCAGCTGACGTAGCGGTCGCCGCTCTGCACGCAGACGAGGTAAGTCTCGTCGTTGTTGGAGGGCGTCACGGTGAACATAGCGTCGGTGGAGAGACACTTGTCGATGGTGATATCAAAGGTCATATTGGACTGACGAGGAGCCGTGGTCTCGAACTTCGCCATCTCGATGGGAGCAGAGAGATAACCTTGGGCATCGAAGCCGATGCAGTAGAGGGCATACTCGGTGCCGGGCTCAAGCATGGAGTAGAATTCGGTGTGGTAGCCGCTCACGGGACCCTGATTCAGATGGGGCTGCATGGCGTCGTTCCATGAACGTCCGTCGGCGTAGGAGTCAGCCATGAACTGATACCAGTCGCGGGTGAAGTAGTAGAGATTCTCCTCGACGCTGCCGTGCTGTTCCATGGCGTCGATACTATAATTGCCGTGCACGTTGCGCATGTTATAATAGTAGCGCATGGTGGGGTCAGTGGGGTTGATGGAGAAGCAGCAAGAGGTGTTCTTGATGTCGGTCACCTTAATGTCGAAAGCCTGAGCGGTGGTCACCTTAACGAGCATGGTGGCATAGCCGTCCTCGTAGCGGGCGGTAATGGTAGCATCGCCTTCGCTCACAGCGGTCACGGCACCGGTTGCGTCGACGGTAGCCACGTTGGCGTCGCTCGTCTCCCACTTGTCGGCATCGATGCTGCAGGGAGCGCCGTCTTCGGTGATGATGAGTTCAAGGTGAAGCTGCTGACCGGGGTGGAGCCTCCACTTGGGCATGGTGAGCGAGAGATTATAGATTTCGGGGAAATCAACGCTCTCGATCTCGTCGACGGCGATGAGCAGCGTTGTGCCGTCGGCCTTGTTGACGCGCATCATCTGCGTCTGTGCGCTGACGCTCAGCGTAAACAGAAGAGCGACGAAGAAGAAAAGAAACTTTTTCATGGTGGTTATACTTTTGGTGTTATGAGATTATCGTACGTTGGCCACGCTGATGATGTCGGCAAAGACGCCGGCAGCCGTCACAGCCACACCGGCACCATAGCCCTGGATGAGCATGGGGTACTCCTTGTAGCGGGCGGTGGTGAGGAGGATGATGTTGTTCGAGCCTTCGAGATGATAGAAGGGGTGCGACTCCTCGACCTCGCGCAGCGACACGCTGGCATGGCCGTCTTCGAGCTTTGCCACGAAGCGGAAGTGGTGGCCCGTGGCTTCAGCGCGCTGGCGCATTTCCTCGAAGTGGGCATCGGTGGCCTTGATCTTCTCCCAGAATTCGTCGAGGCTGCCTTCGAAGAGGTCGTCATCGAGGAAAAGATGCTTCTCCACGTCCTCACGGTCGATGCGATAGCCTGCCTCGCGGCTGAGGATGACAATCTTGCGCACCACATCGCTGCCGTTGAGGTCCAGACGCGGATCGGGCTCGGCATAACCGGCTTCGACTGCCATGCGGATGGCTTGCGACATGGGAATGTCGGCCGAGAGGGTGTTGAAGATGAAGTTCAGCGTACCGCTCACCACGGCTTCGATCTTGAGGATTTCGTCGCCGGAGTTGATGAGGTTGTTGATGGTGTTGATGATGGGCAGACCTGCGCCGACGTTGGTCTCGAAGAGGTATTTCACATCGCGGCGATGGGCCGTCTCCTTCAGGCGGGCGTAGTCTTCGTAAGGTGCCGAAGCGGCAATTTTGTTGGCACAAACCACATTGATGTTGTGCTCCAGCAGGTCGTTGTAGAGCGCAGCGATATCAGCGTTGGCGGTGCAGTCGACAAAGACGGCGTTGAAGATGTTCATGTCGACGAATGCATCGCGGATGCCCTTGGGCGTCGACACGTGGTCGGAGGCGTCGAGGGCTCCTTCCCAATGGTTGAGGTCGATGCCGTCGCGGGTGAAGATCATCTTGCGGCTGTTCGAGAGTCCCACGATGCGGAGCTGCAGATTCTTGTGCTGGAGGAGGTACTCCTGCTGGCTGCGGATCTGCTCGAGGAGGCTGCGGCCCACACCGCCCACACCGGTGAGGAAGACGTTGAGGACGTGGTACTCGCTGATGAAGAAGCCGTCGTGGATCACGTTGAGGGTCTTGCGGAGCGACGTCTTGTCGACGATGAACGAGATGTTCGTTTCGCTGGCACCTTGCGCCATGGCGATGACGTTGATACCGTTGAGACCGAGGATGCGGAAGAGTTTACCGGCCACACCGGGCGTGGAGCGCATACCCTCGCCGACGACGGCTACGGTGGCCAGATCGTGCTTGGCGGTGATGGGGTAGATTTCGCCCTGTGCTATCTCGCTCTTGAATTCTTCGGTGAGCACCTCGATGGCGTGTTCTGCCTCGCTGTTGCGCACACCGATGGTGGAGTTGTTTTCCGACGAGGCCTGGCTGATGAAGAACACGGAGATGCCGTTGTTGGCCAAGGCGGAGAAGATGCGCTTGTTGACGCCGATGACGCCGACCATGCCGAGGCCGGTGACGGTCACGAGGCAGGTGTCATTGATGCTAGAGATGCCCTTGATGATGCGGGATCCGGCTTCTTCCCTCTGACCTCGTCCCTCTTCCCTCTTACCTATCAAAGTTCCCTTGGCGTCGGGATTGAAGGTGTTCTTGATGACGATGGGGATGTTCTTGTGGAACACGGGGAAGATCGTAGGCGGATAGATGACCTTTGCGCCGAAGTTGCAGAGGTCGGTGGCCTCGGTGAAGGAGAGTTCGGGGATGACGTAGGCGTTGTTGATGACGCGGGGATCGGCGGTCATGAAGCCATCGACATCGGTCCAGATCTCGAGCATCTCGGCACCGAGTTCTGCGGCGACGATGGCTGCGGTGTAGTCGCTGCCGCCACGGCCGAGGTTGGTGATTTCGCCTGTCTCGCCGTCGGTGGCGATGAAGCCGCCCATGACGACGACGCGCTTGCCGCTGGCTTCAGCCATCATGCCCAGACGCTCGCAAACGAGGGGCGAGGTGAGGGTGAAGTCGCAGATGTTCTTGTCGAACTCGCGACGGGTCTTGATGATTTCGCGGCTATCTACGTGCTCGGCTCCGCTGATGACGGCGGCCACCAAGCGGCTGCTGATGCGCTCGCCGTAGCTGACTACGGTGCAGAGCGTGCGGGGCGAGAGTTCGCGGATGAGGAAGATGCCCTTGTAAAGGTTATAGAGTTCCTCGAGACTTTGGTCGATGAAGTCGAAAACGTCACAGTGGTCCTCGGGGGTGAGGAGTCCGTAGGCCACCTCGTGATGGCGCTGACGGATGAAGCGGAAATCGTCGTGGAAAGTCTCGTCGCCCGCAGCGGCTTTGTTGGCTGTGGCGATGAGGCGGTCGGTGATGCCGCCGAGGGCACTCACGACAACGATGACGGGCTCCTTACGGCGCTCGACGATCTTCTTGACGTTCGTTATGCTTGCTACGGAACCTACGCTGGTTCCGCCAAATTTCAGTACGTGCACTTGTTTAGGTAAGAGGCTTTTAAAGGTAAGAGGTAAAAGACAAGAGGTAAAGGGTGAAAAGGTCTGGGGTTTAGTATTTTGTATTTGTGACAGTTGGAGGCGCGAGGTCCTTCTGTCTGCAATTTACAAAATCGCGTGCAAAAATACGAATAAAATGCGGTTTTCGCAAGTTTTTTCCACATTTATTGCACCTTGCTATGCAATCTCCGCAAACTTCGCAAGATGCGGTGAGAAGAACGGGCAGCATAGTTTTGCCGCATGACGGCATCAAACAGAAAAGGCAGACGATAGAACGACAGATTTCTGCGTGCGAATTGTGGGATGAAGAAAACACAAAAAACACCGCTGCGCAGAGAAAACATTCTTTTGTGCGGGAGCGATATTGCGTCTTTCGTGCGGGAATAGTGTTGTATTTTTCATACAAGAATAGTGTTGCATTTTTCGTACGGGAACAGTATTGCGCATCGGCAGGCTGAAGGCCTGCTAATTCCATAGCCCAACGGCAGCGCCTTGGGTATTATACGCCAACACACAAAAAGCGCCTTGAAAAGGCAAAAGTCTTACAACCACCACGCTGGCGACCATAATACTTTTGCCTTTTCAAGGCGAATATGACTTCACTTGACACAAACCACAAGGCGTTGCCTTGGGCTATGTAATCATTGGCCTTTCAGGCCGAAACAATACGTCTAAGCCATTGGCTTGCCCCCCATCAACATTACGACGCCACGAAGCACGAAAAATCCTCCGTTACACGAGGTGTTGCATTCTCGTATTTACGGAGGAATGTGTCAGAGAGTTGCCATAAGACACTATTGACATTCTACCGAACTAATGCTTGATGAAATCTATAAAAGTTACTTTATGGTAATATCCTGAACGGTAATGACAGATGTGGAGGTTGTACCTTCTTCGATAGTAGCCTGACCGCCTTTTATCGCAAGACAAGCCAAACCAGGCCAAGCCCAAAGACCGACGCCAACACCAAGACCTATAGCAAGGCCCTTTCTGTTTTCTCCCTCAACCTTCATTTTCCCACCTTCAAGGACTACGAGTTGGCCATCTACAGATTGGGTGGAAACGAATTTCAAATCGATTTCGCCAGGACGCCCACAACCTCTGGCCTTTTGGCGGTGAACTTCCGTCTGTACAGGAGTGCCATACTTAATGATTGTTGTACCATCATTGGCCTTTACATCAGCGTTCACGATGGCGAAAACTTCATCG
>JAUNIC010000053.1:0-9900 GCA_030523615.1 Bacteroidales bacterium | reverse complement strand
TCTTACTATTAACAGTGGAGGTAATCTTAATTGGCACAACAGTTCCCCTGTTGATTGTCTGAGCATTCATTGACGCGAAGGCGGAGAATGCGAAGAGTAAAAGGGCTAATTTCTTCATACTTAAATATATATTTATTATGTAAAAAATTCAGGTCTAAAATACTACATAATCTACTCGCGTCCGCAAAGGTACGTATTTATTCTGAAACTCACAACATTTCGGGAGAAAATCTATCAAATATAACTTTTCTAAGTTCCTAACTTCGCAGATAATCGAATCAGCCCTTTCTGTTATGTTTTTTGATAGTTTCGTACTTTGTTACGACGAATATGGCGCAAAAACGTCGTTATGGCGTAGGGGGAAATGCTACTTCCCTTTTCACATCCCCCCTTCCTCGCCGCTCGCGAGAGTTGCGGGGAAGGAAATGTACGGTCGATAGCATCAGTCTGTTAATATAAAAAGCCGAAGGCCCAAAGCGGGATTTTGTTACCGAAGGCATATTCGATGTCGTCGGCAGCAATAAAGGCATCCTCGACACCTGCAATCTGCTTGCCGTCTTTACTCTTGCCACCGACTTCAATAGTATAGCGACCGTCTACAAGCAAGTCCCCACGTTTCGTGTATTCCACCCGATGGTCGTTTCGCAACTGGTTTACCATAAAGCATTCACGTTTTGTTCCTTCGTTCACCGTGTCAAGCGTCATGGTATCCATGATATTCGGGTTCTCTACAAAGATTTTGTCGGGCTTCTGCAGTTTCTTGACTGTCATCTCACTGCTATAGAGCAGATTCAGAATTTTCGCCTTCGAAAGATGCTGGAAATAGCCTAATAGCGTGACGCGCGACACCTCAAGCATGGCCGACAACTTCTGCATATCAACCTGCTGGGGTACGTTGCTTGACAGGACCGCAACCAGCGCCTTCAGTTTTCGTACATTGGCAACATCCACGCCACAAAGCTTCGGTAGTTCCACCTCGATGATATAGTTGATGACATTCTCCACACGGATGCTGTATTCTGTCTGGCCTTCAAGAATAAACGGATAGTAACCTTCACGGAGATAGTCGTCAAAGTAGCTCAAAGGGCGGCACGTCTGCATCACTTTCTCGCATAGGGCATTGGGATCCGTCAACAGCCCGTTCAACTCTATCTTGGGAAGCACAATGTTGTGGACAATCTCCAGATATTCCCGGAACGACATTCCTTGCATATCATAGGGAATGCAGCGACGCGAGAGGTCTGCATCGCCATTCAGCAAACTGAGCAACGACGAACCGCTCAGCACGATTTTCAAGTCAGGATAGAGGTCATAGAGTTCCTTGATTTCCTTACTCCAGGTGTCGTACTTATGCACCTCGTCGAGGAACAGATGTTCTCCACCTTTCTTATAAAACTCTTCGGCAAATTCCAGAAGGGAATACTGTGTGAAGTAGGCACTGTCCAGGCTGGCATAGAGCATTCGCTTGGCATCCGCCCCATTCATCTTGATGTATTGCAGCATCAATGTGGTTTTTCCCACCCCTTTTGCACCGCGGATGGCAATGAGGCGGCTATTCCAATTAATGTCGTGAAAGATGCTTCTGATGTGTTCCGTCTGAGTAAGACGCAGCAGTTGTCGCTGACGATTGATGAGCTTTTCCATAGTCAATATTATCTTTTCGCGTGCAAATTTACAACAATTTGTTTAATACACAAAACAAATAAGCGTTATTTTTGTTCAGGGCGCAAAACAGATTTCGTTTTGAAATGTTTAGTAGACTAAACACAAGAACATTCTGTCAGTCTCTCCCCAACCTCCAGCGGAAGAATGTCGACGACATCGTCGCCTCCCTTAAAGCCGCCACCACCGCCGCAATGGCGTAGGGGCAGATGAGAAAATACTTCCCCGCTGCTCGATAGTGAGTGGCGGGGAGGCGTCATAAATGGCACCTCCGCAATTACGGGCGATTATGCTCGTATTTGCGGAGGTGGATTTGTGAAGCGCGCGGGAACTGTCCCTACGGCCCTTTGTATTTCGAGCCGCCTTGCGGCGGCATAATTTCATCTGCCAAAGTGAGCAGATGAAATTATTTGTTTTTCTTTTGATGGAACTAAAGAGCGAGACGCAAGCCGAGGATGTTGACGCAGTAGAATGGCGTGTCGTTGAAGCGATTGGCCACGCGACAGCGCCTGGCGTAGCTGTTCCAACTGCCACCGCGGTACACATGGTAAGAGCCCGAAGAAGGACCCTTGGGATTCGTCTGCGCACTACTGCTGTAATAACTGCGTTCATACCAATCCTGACACCATTCATATACGTTACCACTCATATCGTAGATGCCGATTTCGTTTGCCTTTTTTGTAGCGACGGGGTGGGTTTGTTCATCCTTCATGATTCCAAGCCAACCCTTATGGGTATAAGAATTATCTTCATACCAAGCTACCTCGGCTATATTGTTACTTCCGCTATACTTATAGCCACGACTATTATTGCCACCGCGGGCGGCGTATTCCCACTCTGCCTCAGTGGGGAGGCGGAAGTTATGGCCGGTTAGGTTATTCAATTTCTTGATGAAGGTTTGGCAGTCGTCCCAACTGACCCTCTCAACAGGGAGGTCATTGCCCTTGTAGTACGAGGGATTATTGCCCATTACAACATACCATAATGCTTGCGTAACTTGTGTCTGACATATGTAGTAGTCGCTTAAGGTCACGGTATGGACAGGTTTTTCATTTGCGTTGGATTCGGGATCGTCACTTCCCATCAAGAAGGTTCCGCCTTCGACTGCTACCATTGTGAAAGACACGCCTTTTACATTGAACGTGCGATTCTCGAGCCTTGGTTTGGAAGGGGCTACCACGACTGTATTCTCAACCTTGACCAACGTTTCCTCCTCCTTGACTACTGTCATCTCATCGGACACGCCAGGAGTCGGATGACCACCCAGCAGCGTCAAAAACTCGCCAATGCTTTGTAAGCGACGCTTGCGCTGGGGAATCATCGCCTTGGCTACGGCATTTTGAGTTGCAGCCGACACAGTGGATGGTAAAGGATCCAGTTCTTCGTCGCCACTCATCAGCATGATAGAATCCGGAGGCGTGATATTGGTCAGCAAGCGATAAAGCGTTGCGCCGAGGGCATAGACATCGGCTGTAGGGTTGAAGTCTGAGAAACTGCGACTCATCTGTTCGGGCGGTGCATAGCCAGGAGTGTTCATACCCATCAGCGTCGAGGTGTTCTCGCCAGTTCCATCATCGTAGTGCTTGCTGGCGCCGAAGTCGATAAGGATGGTACGATTGTCGGAATCCAGCATCACATTGCCGGGCTTGATGTCAAGATGCAGACGATTGAGTGAGTGGACATACTTGAGCGCATCAGCTACCTGGCGGACGTAGCCGACGGCTTCGGCCTCAGGGAGTGCACCGCGCACCTTTAAGATATCGCCCAGTGATTGACCATCGATAAAGTCCATGACATAGTAGGCTGTGCCGTTTTCCTCAAAGATGTCGTGGACCTTGACGATGTTCGGGTGGTTCATCTTAAAAATGGACTTGGCTTCGTCAACGAACTTCTTGCGGAGTTTCTCTACCAGAGCGCGATTGCTATGCGTGGCGACGGTGATGTGAGAGGTGCTTTCATCACGATTGCAAAACATCTTTGGGAAAAACTCCTTGATGGCAACGCGGGTGTCCATCATTGTGTGAATACCCTCATACGTGTTGCCAAAGCCACCACTGCTGATGTGGCGGACAATCCTGAATTTCCCTCCTTGAAGGAGGGTGCCGTCGGTTAAGTACATAATGCTTTCGTTTGCGAGAGTTTAGGCTTCTGCCTCTTATTCTGTTTCTGCATGAATTCATGCACATTAATTATGCGCCGCAAATTTAAGCATTTTATCTGATACTCACAATATTTAAGGAGGAAAAAATAAAAAATGCGCTGCGACTGTCTGGCTTTGAGACGCTGCAAAATATCTTTGAGAGCGGCGGAACTACCTTTGAAGTAGAAAAAAATATCTTTGAGAGCGTTCGAAATACCTCCGCGACAAGAATTTTGGGCTGAAGGACTGGAAGAAAAGCAAAATGCACTTTTCCTATACATCGGAAAAATGCATTTTGGGTTCACAGGTTCACTTTTACATGTATCAAACTATCACACAGCACATTATCACAGTGAACCCTACCTCAACTAGGGTTCACTAGGGTTCACTTTAGGAGGACAATTCACACAGAGGCAGAACAATGGCCCCTGATTGATTGCGATTTCTTAGCCTTTGCTGGCAAAGAGTGAACCTAAAGTGAACCCTAAACACGAGTGGGTTCACTGATATAACACTCAAACGTTCAGACATTTAAGTCCCAAAAGTGAACCTGTGAACCCTAAAACAAATCTTTGCGCGCGAGAGAATTCGTCGCCCACGGCTATTTCGTCTGCGCCATCGTACCGTCGAGGCGGTAGTGGTGGCCGGCGCGGGTGATGATGATGTTGCTGCCGCGCAGACGCTTGGCGGAGGATTGGAGACGGTCAGGAGCAACGATGGTGGCGATGCTGGCGGGATCCAAGCCGATGGTGGCCTTCACGCTGCGGCGGCAGGAGTTGATGGCGTCGACCTCAACGTACAGCGTAGAACCACGGCCTGTGAGCACTACTGTGCCCTCGGCGAGGTACCACATCGGGAGTTCGAGCGAGCCGTCGGCGGGGTCGACGAGAGCGGCATACGATCCCGTCACGCGGTTGCCGTCGAGGCCTTCGGAAGCCACCACGGTGCCTGCAGCACCCGAAGCGTTGATGGGGTATGTGCCAGCGGGTATCACCTCGTCGCCCTCGTGCTCTCCGACGCAGAACTGCAGCGCGATTGTGGTATGGTTCTCTTCGTCGTAGGCCACAAGATAAATCAGTTCAGGCTTATTGCCGTCCATGCCCAAGCCCCAATGGTCGGGACCAAAATCGTGGTCGAAATCCTCGCCCTGGACGTCGAATTCAAGGCCGAGCGTAATGTCCTCACGCACGCAACGCATACGAATATTAAAGGTGGGATGGTCGCTGAGGTCAACGAGATTTTCGCACTCCAGCGTAGCCTCAACGAAGACCGTATCGGCGTCGTGCGTCACCGTGATTTGTGCCGCGTAGGGTTCGAAGAAGATGATGTCGCCCACCGTCTGCTGCACAAAGGTATAGTCGCGATAAGTGTGCTTCTTCGTGTAGTTGCCGTCGAGCACGTCGGTATTCAAACCGATTGACACATAGCGCGTTTCGTCGGCATTGTAGCCGTAAAGTTGGATGACGCGGTTGGCGCTGTTGTCGAAGAATCCGCCCTCGAGCACCTCGATGGTTTCTTCGCGAGTGGGGAGGATGCGTTCGCTGCTCAGATTGAGGCGGTACAGGCGGCCGTCGCGGCCGTAGAGCGTGCCGTTGACGAAGTAGCTCGTGGCGCTCTCGCTCACCTCAATGTCGGCATAGTGGACGTTTTGCATCGCTCCCGTCGTCTTATTGGTGATGATGCACGCCTCAGCGTCGATTTTGCTCTCGTCGAAGTGGCCAAAAGGTTGCACAGTGTTGACCCAAAGTTCGAGGCTGTAGTCGTCGTTCGAAGCCGAATAACTGATCTGTCCCAATTCGTCCACATAGCGCTCGCTGATGGCAAGATTGGAGGCAAGAATGTCGATTTCCTCCGTCGGAGCGGGGAGAGTGTAGTTCATCGTGACGTGGTAGCAAAGTGCATCGGCGCCAATGAGATAGGCGTCGGCAGCATAGCCTTTTGCGGTGTGTTTCACCACGGCTTTGCCATCGAGGATGTCAACGGGTTTTTCGCCCGCCGCACTCACGGCGCAGAGAGGCAGATAGAGCGCGTCGGCTCCGAAGCGGCCGGCGATGTTGTAGTCGCGAACCGCCACAGCAGTGTCGTAACCGTCGCCACTGCCGTGCAGGACGTAGTAACCCTCGTCCGTGCGGTCCAAAAGTTCGGCCGCCGCAATGTTGACGTCGATGGTGTCGGTGGGCGTGGGGATGGGCACGATGCCGTAATGGAGCATGATGTCCATGCCGTCGGCTGTGGTGGCGGTACCGCTGATGGTGAGCGTGCCGTCGGCAGCGGTCGTCTCGCAGTAGGTGGCGGCGGTAAACTTGTGGCTCACACGGTTCACGTTGTCGTAGGCCTCGCAGTAGGAGGCAATCATATCGACAAGCGTGTAAGTCGTGCCGGGCTCGAGCTTGTCGGTCTTGATGTCGTAGCAGAAGGTCCAGCGGGCGTCGGTCGTGGTGAGTTTCACATACCAGTCGTGGCTGCTGGCGTAGTACTTGCGGTCGATGGTGCCGATGGTGTAGTCCTCAGCCATGGCGCTAAGAGAAGCTGTGGGGAGGAATAAAGAAATGGCTGCAAAGAGCAAACAGAATATATGACGTAGCATAGTGTGTAAAAATTTTGCGCGCAAAATTACAAAGAAAACACGATTCCCGCAAATTTTTCTGCAGAAATCGTGTTTTTCTATGGTCATCAGTCGTGCACCGCCGACGAGGCCTCATAATGGGGTGGCTACCCTACTCCACCGGACACCCGACGTGCTGACGGAAAAGGGCACGGACAGCCTCGGCGCGTGCGGCAGAGAGCGGAGGAACACCATCGAGGGGATAGGGAATGCCAAGGCTTTCGTACTTCGCAGTTCCCATGGTGTGATAGGGCAAAATCTCTACCTTCTCCACGCAGGAATAGTGAGCCACATGGGCGGCGAGGGCGTGCAGACGGCTGTCGTCGTCGGTGAGCACTTCGGCAGGGCGACCGTCACGAGCGGGAATAGCGGGCACTACGACGTGGCGAATCCACGTGGGGATGTGGTGCTCTTCGAGATAGTCGAGAAGGCGCTGGTTGTTGGCGCGCGACTGGCCCGTGAGGCGCTTGTAAAGATCGTCTGTGCGGCCTGCCGCGTTGTCGTTATCGTAGCGAAGCGCATCGTCATCGTACGCCTTAATGTCGAGCATAACGAGGTCGGTGTGCTCGAGCACGCGCAGCACATCATCGTTCCACACGGCGCCGCTGGTATCGAGGCAGGTGTGGAGGCCCTTCGCCTTGCAGAGACGAAAGAACTCAGTGAGTTCGCGAGCTTGCACGAGGGGTTCGCCGCCGGTGCAGGTCACGCCGCCGCTCTTGATGAACGATTTGTAGCGCAGCACCTCGTCGAGGAGTTCCTGCGGCGTCCATGTTCCACGGCCAGAGCCTCCGGATTGAGGAGGGAGTTCGCCATCGCGGAATATCTGCCACGTGTCGGGATTGTGGCAGAAAAGGCAGCGCAGTGGGCAGCCCTGGAGGAACACGACGAAGCGTATGCCAGGGCCGTCCACTGTGCCGAAGGATTCGAGGGAATGGATGTGAAGCCCCCCTCTAACTCCCCCCGACTGGGGGGAGGACTTGGAGGTGCAAAGGGGAGACGTTTCTTTTTCTATCATACTCATACTTGCGTGTGCAAAATCCAAGCCCTCCCCCAGTCGGGGGAGATGGAGGGGGCTTTACAAGCTCTGATTGATCGTGCGGCTGAGCACGTCGAGCTGCTGCTCGCGGGTGAGCTTCACGAAGTTCACAGCGTAGCCGCTGACGCGGATGGTGAGCTGCGGGTACTTCTCAGGATGCTCCATAGCGTCGACGAGGAGGTCGCGGTCGAAGACGTTGACGTTGAGGTGGTGACCACCGTCGGGAGTGAAGTAGCCGTCCATGAGGTTCACGAGGTTCTGCACCTTCGTAGCGTCGGTCTTACCGAGCGTGGCGGGGCTGATGGCGAAGGTGTAACTGATACCATCGTGGCTGTGCTGGAAGGGGAGTTTTGCAACGGAGGCGAGCGCTGCAACAGCACCCTTGACGTCGCGGCCGTTCATGGGGTTGGCACCGGGAGCGAAAGGCACACCCTTGCCGCGGCCGTCGGGAGTTGCGCCGGTGTTCTTGCCGTATACGACGTTGGAGGTGATGGTGAGAAGCGACTGGGTGGGCACGCCGTGACGATAGGTCTCGTGCTGACGGAGGAACTCCATAAACTTCTCGGTCACCATGAGGGCGAGCTTGTCGGTCTTCTCGTAGTTGTTGCCGAAGGGAGTGTACTCGCCCTTCTGCTCGAAACCAACAGCGAGGCCACGCTCGTCGCGAACGATCTTCACCTTGCCATACTTCACGGCGGCGAGGCTGTCGGTCACGATGGAGAGGCCGGCGATACCGGTAGCGCGGGTGCGGAGCACGTCGCCATCGATAAGGGCCATCTGGTAAGCCTCGTAGTTGTACTTGTCGTGCATGTAGTGAATGATCTTCAGCGCATTGACGTAGGTCTTGGCGAGCCAACGCATCATGTTCTCAAACTTGTACATGAGCTCCTCGTACTCGAGGTATTCGCCGCTGATGGGAGCGAAGTCGGGGCCTACCTGCTCGCCGGTGATTTCGTCGCGACCGCCGTTGATGGCGTAGAGGAGACACTTGGCGAGGTTAGCGCGGGCGCCGAAGAACTGCATCTGCTTGCCGAGCTTCATGGGGCTCACACAGCAGGCGATGCCGTAGTCGTCGCCGTAGTCGGGGCGCATAAGATCGTCGTTCTCGTACTGGATGGCAGAGGTCTTGATGGACATTTCGGCGCAGTACTTCTTCCAAGCCTCGGGGAGCTGACCAGCCCAAAGCACGGTGAGGTTGGGCTCGGGAGCAGGACCGAGGTTCTCGAGGGTGTGGAGCATACGGAAGGAGGTCTTGGTGACGAGCGTACGGCCGTCGACACCCATACCGCCGAGGCTCTCGGTTACCCACACGGGGTCGCCGGAGAAGAGGTCGTTGTATTCGGGAGTGCGGAGGAAGCGCACGATGCGGAGCTTGATGACCATCTGGTCGATGAGTTCCTGAGCTTCTTCCTCGGTGAGGACACCGTCCTTGATGTCCTTCTCGATGAAGATGTCGAGGAAGGTGCTGACGCGGCCGATGGACATGGCTGCGCCGTCCTGGTCCTTCACAGCGCCGAGGTAGGCGAAGTATACCCACTGAACAGCCTCACGGGCGTTCTTGGCGGGACGCGTCACATCGAAGCCGTAGCTGGCACACATCTGGGTGAAGCGCTTGAGGGCGTTGATCTGCTCGGTGGTTTCTTCACGCTTGCGGATGCACTCCTCGGTCATCTCTTGGATGTCGATGCGATCGAGGAAACGCTTGCGCTCTTCGATGAGGTTGTCGGTACCATAGAGGGCTACGCGGCGGTAGTCGCCGATGATGCGGCCACGGCCGTAGGCATCGGGCAGACCGGTGATGATGTGGGCGTGGCGGACTGCGCGGATGTCCTTATTGTAAGCGGAGAAGACGCCTTCGTTGTGGGTCTTGCGGAAACGGGTATAGATTTCCTTCGTAGCGGGATCGAGCTCGTAGCCATAGGCCTTGAGGGCGCTCTCGACCATGCGGATACCGCCCTTGGGGAAGATGCCTCGCTTCAGGGGAGCGTCGGTCTGAAGGCCAACGATGACTTCATTGTCCTTGTCGATGTAGCCGGGACCATAGGTGACGAGGGTCTGGGGATGCTTGGTCTCAGCATCGAGCACACCCTTCTCGCGCTCTTCCTTGAAGAGTTCGGTGAGTTTGTCCCACAGCGCCTTGGTCTTGGCGGTAGGACCGACGAGGAACGAGCCGTCGCCCTCGTAGGGGGTGTAGTTGTGCTGGATGAAGTCACGTACGTTGATTTCGCGCTTCCACATGTAGCCGTCGAAGCCTTCGATCTGGTTGGTCAGTTTCATACTTATAAAAAATGGTGATGGATAGGGTTTGGTTTTGTGTTTTGGAGGCGCAAAGTTACACAATAATGCCTTTATCTTTGCATATTTTTCCCTTTTTCTGCACAAAAGCCCACCCGTTGTGCATCTTTTGCTTTGTTCGGCTGACCTTTATTAAGGTAAGAGGGAATAGGTAAGAGGGAG
>JAUNIC010000262.1 GCA_030523615.1 Bacteroidales bacterium | reverse complement strand
CGTAAATTTGCGGGCGAAAATTATTCTCGCGCCCAATCACGGCTATTGCCCAAAAGAATAACGATTATGAATGCAACAATATCCCTCGACAATCTTCTATTGACACTCAGCAGCCTAAGCACAAGCAACAAAAGATGGCTCGCTGACAGATTGTACGAACAAACAAGAGCAGAAGAAGAGAACATAGAAGTCGTGTCCTCCGAAATTTTGACACATTCTGTAAGCGTTGCAGAAGCACGCAAGCAAGTGCTCGACATGGTACATGCTCATTTCCAGCCAACAGCTGCCGTATGAGAGTAATCATTGACAACAATGCTCTCGAAGGCATAAAAGCTTTCTATAGAGCAGCAATGGACACACACGTCACTCTTGACGAACAGACAGTCGTCAGCAAAATAAACAGACTTTTCGATGCAATAGAAGATTTAGGAAATTCCCCCAACAAATACCCTAAAGCTCGGCACATCAAAAAATGGATAGATCAAGGATGCAGAGACTTCGTTTTCGAAGATTTGCATACAGCCTATAAGATTGTCCAACTTGACACCGGTGAAAGGATTGTTTATGTAATAGACGTATGCCATAGTCTCTTGTATCACGATTAGCTTCAAGAAAACTACAACCAAGCCGTCCAACAGGCTCTACAGCAATAAACCACAAATAATCAACAACACAATAAACCCATGAACTCTATTCGTCTTGAACTTGGCAAGGCTCAGCAGTTCCTTAACGCTGAAGCCATCAACTCCGTACAGAACCGTGTGCACGCTGCACAGCAGGCACTCGAAGAATGCACCTGCCCCGGCAATGACTTCCTCGGCTGGATGCACCTCCCCTCAAGCATCACCCCCGAATTCCTCGGCGAAATCAAGGCCTGCGCACAGGTCCTCCGCGAAAACTGCGACACCATCGTCGTGGCTGGTATCGGCGGCTCATACCTCGGCGCTCGTGCCGTGATCGAAGCCCTCGGCAACCAGTTCGAATGGCTCACCAACGACGGCAAGAACCCCATCATCCTCTTCGCTGGCAACAACATCGGCGAGGATTACCTCTATGAACTCTGCGAATACCTCAAGGGTCGCAAGTTCGGTGTAATCAACATCTCCAAGAGCGGTACCACCACCGAAACCGCTCTCGCCTTCCGCCTCCTCAAGAAGCAGTGCGAAGAGCAGCGCGGCAAGGACGTGGCCCGCAAGGTCATCGTAGCCGTTACCGACGCTAAGCGTGGTGCCGCCCGTACTACCGCCGACAAGGAAGGTTACACCTCATTCATCATCCCCGACAACGTAGGCGGCCGCTTCAGCGTGCTCACCCCCGTTGGTCTTCTCCCCATCGCTTGCGCAGGTTTCGACGTTGACGCCCTCGTCAAGGGTGCTCAGGATATGGAAGCTCAGTGCGGCAGCGACGACAACATCGCTACCCAGTATGCCGTTGTTCGTAACGCCCTCTACGAGGCAGGCAAGAAGATCGAAATCCTCGTGAACTTCCAACCCAAGCTCCACTACATGAACGAATGGTGGAAGCAGCTCTACGGCGAGAGCGAGGGTAAGGACGGCAAGGGCATCTTCCCCGCAGCCGTTGACTTCACCACCGACCTCCACTCTATGGGTCAGTGGATCCAGGAAGGCGAGCGCACGATCTTCGAGACCGTGATCAGCGTAGAGAACGCCAAGCACACCCTCCTCTTCCCCCACGACGACGAGAACCTCGACGGCCTCAACTTCCTCGAGGGCAAGCGCGTGGACGAGGTGAACAAGATGGCTGAGCTCGGTACCCAGCTGGCTCACGTGGACGGCGGTGTGCCCAACATGCGCCTCGTGATGCCCGAGCTCAACGAGTACTACCTCGGTCAGCTCATCTACTTCTTTGAGCGTGCCTGCGGTGTGAGCGGTCTGCTCCTCGATGTAAATCCCTTCAACCAGCCTGGTGTAGAGGCTTACAAGAAGAACATGTTCGCACTCCTCGGCAAGCCCGGCTACGAGGCTGAGAGCGAGGCTATCAAGGCAAGAATCAATTAATTGCATGACAGAAGCAATACAACACTATTGGCGCACGCATCCCGAATTTGCTCAGGAGGCGTGCGCCTCGGGTGTTGACGTAGCAAGCGGTGTACTCCCCGTGCGCGGCGTGATGTTCGATATGGACGGTGTGCTCTTCGACTCCATGCCTTACCATGCTGTGGCGTGGTCGAAGGTGTGCAACGAGTACGGCCTCGCCATGACCGAAGAGGAAGTCTACATGAACGAAGGCCGTACGGGATTCTCGACCATTAACTGGCTCACCATGCGCCAGTGGGGCCGAAAGACGACGGAGGAAGAGGTGGAGCACATTTACCAACTGAAGTGCAACCTCTTCAACCAATTCCCGCCTGCACCGAAGATGCCCGGCGCCGAAAGCGTGATGGAGCAGATCGTGGAGAGCGGCCGCACGATTATGGTCGTCACTGGCAGCGGACAGGCTTCGCTCCTCGACCGTCTGACGACGAACTATCCGGGTTTCTTCACGCCGGAACTTATTGTGTGTTCGCACGATGTGAAACACGGCAAACCTAATCCCGAACCCTACCTCATGGGCCTCAAGAAGCTTGGTGCCGTCCTCAACCCCGACGGTTCACCGCTGCATCCGTGGGAGGCCCTTGTGGTCGAGAATGCTCCCCTCGGCGTCCGCGCCGGAGTGGCCGCAGGTGTCTTTACCATCGCCGCCAATACGGGTCCTCTGCCCGCCAGCGCCCTCCTCGACGAAGGCGCCAACCTCCTCTTTCCCTCCATGCAGGCCTTCAGCGATGCGTGGGGAGAGATCGAAGGCACATTGTAGTCCCT
>JAUNIC010000052.1 GCA_030523615.1 Bacteroidales bacterium | reverse complement strand
CACCATAAGCACTATGGGCCCTATAACACTCCTCACTCCCCCGATTATGAAAAAGTCTCTCTTCACCATAGCCCTTGCTTCCGTAATGGCGCTTCCCGCCTCCGCACAGCTCGTCAATACCGACGCCGAGTGGTGCGACGTCATGGAACAAGCCCTCCAGGGCCAGGGCGTCAATGCTCAGGTGCGCTGCGACATGCAGAACGGCCAGCGCGTGCTTCACGTCACGGCCGCCGGCCGCACCAGCAACTACATTGTGCCTTCCTCCACGCTCGTGCCTGACTACAGCACTCCCGTTTACATCGTTGTTGACGACGTGGAACTCCCCGCTGATTTCTACGTGGGCGGCAATCGTCGCGATGGCCGCTACGGCAACCAGCGCGGCACTCCCCGTGGCGACTCCCGCCGTTGGATGGGTCCCTACTCCTCGACTCGTATGCCCGAGGAGGTGTACTGCGTGCCTGCTGACGTCGATCTGCTCGTCAATGCCATGCGTTCGGCCATTGGTAAGGTGCAGCGCGTGAACATCGTCGATGGTCAGTATGCCAACAACGCTCTGCGTGAGGGTGCTTCCCTTTATGTTCTCCGCACCAACATTGTGGCACTCCAGCGTGGCGAGGAGTATGCCAAGGAACCCGCTCCGAAGGGCGACGGCGGCAATCGTGCCGGCGCTGGCTCTGGCGGTTCGCGTCCTGGCGCGGGTCCTGGCGCGGGCCGTCCTGATGCTCCCAATCCCAATGCTCCCGCCCGCAAACTGGAGCGCAAATATGCCTATGGTGCGCTGCGCCTCGAGATTGTGGACTACAGCACCGGCGTTGTGGTGTGGAACTGCGACATCCGCGATGACGACAATACCACCTTCTCGTCGACCAATCCTATGGAGAACGTCATCAGCCACCTTTGCCGCGACCTCGCCAACGGACTCTCTAACCTTTATCCCACTGTGGCGCCGCGTCCTGCTGTAGCAGGCAATGTGCTGCAGGCTGGCGAGGAGGCAAAGAACAAGACCCACACGCTTTATGTGGGCCTCGGCGCCCTCCAGCAGCTTCGCAAGAGCGATGTTCTCACGGTCTATGTTGTAACGAGCGTAGCCGGTCGCGTGGGCCGCGAACAGATAGGTACCGTCAGCGTGGTCGATGTGCAGGGTCCCGAACTCTCCCTCTGCAAAGTGAAGAAGGGCGAGAAGGAGATCTATAACGCACTCCACTCCGGCGCCAGTCTCGTTGTCGAAGGCGCGCTGGACTAACGCCACTCCTATAATATTATATAAAGGGCGCCAGCGCCTCTAAACCGAATCATCAGCTAAACCATCTCTGAAAACACCATGAAACTCTCCAAGTCGCTGCTTATGCTTTCGCCTGCGCTGCTGCTGGCCATGCCGCTCGGCGCAAAGACTCCCAAAGCCCCCAAGGCTCCGAAGAAGAATGTGGCTGTGTGCGAGCGCACGCTGCCTAATGTGATTGTCCTCCTCGCCGACGACCTCGGCTATGGCGACCTCGAATGCTACGGCACGAAGAGTGTAGAGACGCCCAACGTCAACCGCCTCGCGGCGCAGGGTGTGCGCTTCACCAATGCCCACGCTGTGGCCGCCACCTCCACTCCCTCGCGCTACTCGCTCCTCACGGGCGAATACTCATGGCGCAAGGAGGGCACAGACGTCGCTGCCGGCAATGCGGGCATGATCATTCGTCCCGAACAGTTCACGCTCGCCGATATGTTCCACAGCCAGGGCTACGTCACCGCAGCTATCGGTAAGTGGCATCTCGGCCTCGGCGACAAGACCGCTGAGCAGGACTGGAACGCTCCTCTCCCTGCGGGCCTCGGCGACCTCGGCTTCGACTACCACTACATCATGGCTGCTACGGCCGACCGCGTACCGTGTGTATTCATCGAGCAGGGTAGCGTGGCCAACTACGACCCTTCGGCGCCCATCCAAGTGAGCTACAAGCAGAACTTCCCCGGTGAGCCTACTGGCCGCGAGAATCCTGAGCTCCTCTACAACCTCAAGCCCTCGCACGGCCACGACATGAGCATCGTCAACGGCATCTCGCGCATCGGCTACATGAAGGGTGGCGGTAAGGCGCTGTGGAAGGACGAGAACATTGCCGACAGCATCGCCAGCCACACCATTGACTTCATCCGCGCCCACGCCGACGAGCCTTTCTTCATGTACTGCTGCACGAACGATGTGCACGTGCCCCGCTTCCCCCACGAGCGTTTCCGCGGCAAGAGCCCCATGGGTCTGCGCGGCGATGCCATCCTCCAGTTTGACTGGACGGTGGGTCAGATCATGAACGAACTTGAGCGTCTCGGCATTGCCGACAACACCCTTATCCTTCTCACCTCCGACAACGGCCCCGTCATCGACGACGGTTACGACGACCGTGCCGTAGAGCTCCTCGGCGACCATCGTCCCACGGGTCCTTTCCGCGGCGGCAAGTACAGCGCCTTCGAGGGCGGCACTCAGGTGCCTTTCATCGCCTATTGGCCTAAGCGCATCACCGAGGGCAAGGAGAGTGACGCCCTCGTCAGCCAGATCGACTTCATGCGCAGCTTGTCTAATCTCATCGGCGCCAAACTCCCCAAAGGCTCCGCTCCCGACAGCAAAAACTCGCTGCCCACGCTTCTCGGCGAGAGCACGCAGGATCGTGAGTACGTCGTAGAGCAGGCTGCCAACCACACCCTCAGCATCCGCACGGCCGACTGGAAGTACATCACTCCCTCAAACGGCGAGGCCGTCATCTCATGGGGCCCCGTGGTCGAGACGGGTTACCTCCGCGCTCCTCAGCTTTACGATATGCACAAGGTGACCGAGCAGGAAAATGAGGCCATGCAGCATCCCGACATCGTATTCCAGCTCCAGCAGCTCCTCCAAGATGTGAAGGACCATTGGAAGTAATATCAAGGCTATATGATGGCGTGACAACGTAAGCTCGAGCTTCGTTCTGTAAATACAGAAAAACCGTCCCTCACGCTTCGTCCTGTAGATACAACAAACCCCGCGAAACAGAGAAATTGTTTCGCGGGGTTTGTTGCGTTTATGTGTGTCGGCCGAGCGCTTACTTGATGACTTTGCGGGTACCGTTGGCAGTGCGGATAATGTTGACGCCAGGCGTGAGACTGCTGCTGCGCTGGCCCGTGATGGAGTAGATGGCAGCGTCGGCGGCGTTGAAAGTCTCGGAGGGAAGCGTCTCTTCGATTTCGAGGGTTTCGATGCCCGTAACCACGGGGCGCACGATGACGTAGTGCTGGATGGCGGGATTGGTGCAGCCGCCGGCCTTGAAGAGCTCTTCTTGGGTCAGGCTCGAGGCGTCGGGCACGTTGATCACGGCGCCCGAGGGAATGCTGACGAGCACCTTCGTCTCCGAGTAGATGGGTTCGGCAAAGTCCACCACAAGGCGGCCGTCTTCAACGGCAAGCGTCACGCTGCTGATGGGCTCCGTCATCATCTCCGGACGGCTGTCGGGGTCGCTGTAGTCAGTGCCCGGCTTGTACACCTCCGTGATGGTCACCGCCGAGGGCTCCACGTTGTCAGTCAGGGCGATGGGAGCGGCGTAGTCAGGACGTGCCATGGTGAAGACCAGCTGGGTGAGCGAGGTCACCGTGCTGTTGTTGGCGATGCTCGGCGTAATCTGCGTGTACTCCGGCAGCGACCACGCCGTGGCGGGACTGTTCATGACGCTGAACTTCAGCGTGAGGGGCTCGTTGCCCTGTCCGTTGTTGTCCACGAACACGTCGGCGGGAACCGTCAGGGTGTACTTGCCGTCGGGCAGCATGCCGTAGTCGATGATGCCCACCTTGCGGTTGATCATGCTGATGCTCACAGCATTGTACTGATAGTTGCTGTTATAGGTGGTGTTGACGAGGGTGATGGCGGCGTTGGTCTTCGCGCAGGAGGCAATGTACTTGTTGAACGTGAGCGAGATGACGATGATGGAGCCATCGCTGGTGTCGTCCTCGGGGTCGGAGTTGGCGTTCCACTTCGAATTGTTCTCGGGCGTGACGCTGACGAGGGTGAAGGGCGTGTCGTCGGGCGTGACGGTGAGGGTGAAGTCGGTGGCAGCGGTCACTGTGCCGCTCTGCGTCGTGAAGAGTCCCTTGGGCAGATGCACGTCGTAGGTGCCTGCAGTCAGTGAGGCGGGGAAATAGACGAGACCGTAGGCATCGGTGCCTTTACCGTCGATGCTGCCGCTGACGCGGGCAGTCATGATGGTGGTTTTCGCGTTTGTGGCGCGGTTGGTGCAGGTGATGGAAGCGATGAGGCTGGTGTTGACGCCGTAGCCTTCGGTGTAGCCCGTGTTGTCGCGGTAGGCAAGGGGTTCGGCGAAGATAACTCTGACGGGCCAATCGTTCATGGTAGAACCCATAACGTGGGTGGCGCCTTCGATTTGCTTCATGGCCACGCCGCCGCCCGTGAGGTCTTCTGCAGCATTCTTGCGGAAGATGGCATAGCGCACGAGTTCATTGGGAGCAGCCTCCGTCTTGGCGCTCCAAAAGGTGGTCTTTGATGCCCAGGACTGGCCTTCAAGGTCGGCGGTGCCTGAGGTGGCCGTCTTGCTCGTCTTGGTCGATCCCCATCCCACGAAGGTGTAGCCCGCCTTGGCGCGAGCCCAGAAGTGGAAGGTGACGCTGGCGCTGCCTGAGAGGGGACCGCTGATGGTGCGGCTGGTGTATTCGCCTGCCGTCCATTGGGGAGCCTCGTCGGCCGATGTGCCTACGAACACTTCACCTGCTTCGCTGATGGGGAAGTTGCCGCTGCCGTCGTCGAGAATGCAGCGTGCCACGCCGCGGGCGTAATATTGCGCTGTTGCAGAAAAGGGTAGAGCAAGGGTGAAGATGGTAGCAAGAATTGACAATAGGAGTCTTTTCATAAATATGGTTTTTGTGTTATTGTACAACGGAGTGTTGTTGGTGTTTCGGAGTGTCGCCGCAGGCTTTACTGAATATGAAGGATGCTGTTGGCGATGTCATGTATGTCCTCGAGCGTGGCCTGTCCTTTGAGGGTGTGGTCGATGGCTGTGCTCACGTCGCCAATGGAGAAGGTGACGTTGAGCGCAAAGGGTGTGCTCGGTGTGCCTGCGGAGCCGTCGGTGGCGAAGGTGAGGGTTTGGTCTGCCTTGTACTCCGTACCTGTCTTCGTGTCGTAGATGCGGAAGGTGAGTTCTTCGCCGTTGGCGACATTGCTGTAGGTGCGCAGTGAGTAGCAGATGAAGTCGCCTGTGCTGGTGAAGATGGGAGTGGCCACGCCGCGGCATTCGTCGTCCACGAAGGCGGCAAGCTGGTAGCGTGCCAATGCCGGAGCAAGGGCGTCGGTCAGATCATCGTCGGGTGCGGTGACGCTGGTGGTCGGATCGATGGGCGTGCCGCCGATGGTGAGCGAGGCGTAGAGGTGCATGTCGTGCTGGAAGTCGTACTCGCGAACGGTGTAGTAGGCGCCATTGGTGATGATGACTCCGCCAGTGATAAGGGCAGTACCATCGACTTTCGTGGGACGCGCTTCAGGGTTCTCAACATTGACGTATATGGAACCGCCGAGGAAGTTGAAGTCGCGGTCGACCGTGAGAGCTGTACAACGGCTGTCGCTGCCGTCGGTGGCTTCGTAGGTGCCGCCGCGGAGTGTAACCTCGATGTTGGGGCCAGTGCCGTCTTCAAGGCCGATGGTAGCGTAGCCGCCATCAGGGAAAAATCCGTCGGCCTTATTGTTGGCCTTGATGGCTTTCGAACCATTGCCCTCAATGGTGGCGCTGATGTTGCCGCCGTTGATGATGAGCTGGCTGTTACATTGTATGCCTACGGCGTCCTCGCCTGTAACCGTGTAGTCGATGGTGCCGCCGTCAATGATGAGGCGGTTGTCACACTTGATGCCCTTGCCGTCGAAGTTTGTGACGCTGAAACTCAGGTATCCACCGGTAATGGTGACGTTGCCGTAATCGTCGGCGTCGATGGCGTCGCCGCCAACATTTTCAATCACGATGTTGCCGCCCGCCATGCGGAAGTTATTGTTCTTCGCAGCGGCCGATTCGGGATCAACGGCTGTGGTGCCTTTGCCGCAATGAATGCCGTCGCTGACTGCGCCAAGAATGTGCAGCGTGCCGAAGTTTTTCTTGATCTGTAGATACTCTTTTGCACTGATGGCGTGTTTGGTTTGTCCGAGCACTTCGAGTGTGCCGCCTCCTTGAAACTCGGGATGTCCCTTGAAGTACATGCATGCTTTCTGCGCACCGAGGGGCGCGTCGCAGAGGTAGTTGTACGTATCATCGTTGACCACCACAGCAATGCGCTTGCCTACCTCAACGTCTATCGCATAGCCGTTGTTGTTGAGCACGGAGGGATTGGTGATGCTGACGCCGTCGAGCTCAAGAGTGAGTTTGTAGGCGCCGTTGATGTAGAGCGAACCATCGGTGGTGGTGCCGCTGATGCGATAGGCATACTCCGTGACTGCCGTGGTCGATGTCAGGCGTACGTGTGACGAACCTGCGGGTGTTTGGTTGATGACGTCGGTAATACCATCCGGAATGTTGACGTTGGCTGTCGTACCGTCGTAGACGATGTCGATGACTGGCATTTCCTGCGCGGCGGCTTGGAGTGCAGTGGCGAGAACGAGGAGGAGGGCTGTTAGAACTTTGTGCATAGGGCTGTGCTCTGGGGCACTCATATAATATTATTAATAAGTATTGGCGCTTATGTTGTTAATCAGTTTTGGCGCTCGTTTCTGAGTTCACTATTCGCCTACGACGATCTTGTTGACCACCGTGCGGCCGTTGGCAAAGAGCGTCGTGATGATGTTGACGCCCGGCTGCATGCGTGCAATGCGTTGGCCGGCAGGGGTGAAGATGGCCGTCTCGATGACGTCAGCCGCGAGAGCAATGTTGGTGGCGGTCGGCGTGATGCGGAGGCTAAGGTCGAAGGGCGCTGCGTAGGTGCCCACGATGCTTTGGGGCGTGAAGTCGAGCGTTTCGACCGCCTTAAACGTCTGTCCGCTGGCATCGAGAATAGCGAAGGTGAGGCGCTCTGCATTTTCGCCGTGGATGTTGAGATAGAAGCGTCCGTCGACCAAGGTGCTGACGCCGCGGCACTCACCCAGCAGGCCGTTGGCGTCGGCTGTGGCAAAAGCGCCTATGGTGAGGCCCTCAAATGGCGAGGAGGCTGTGTCGTCTGAGGCTCTCTCGCCGACAATAAGTGCGCTGTCGTCGATGGTGGCGATGAGGCTCATGACGTTGGGATAGGCGTGGATGTCGACGGACCAGGGCGTGGTTTCGTTGGTATGCTCGCGTGCCAGGCGGCGGTTAGCAGGAATGGTCGAAAGCGCATTCCACACGAAGCTCTGCGCCTGAGCGCTATGGAGCAGGTAGCCTTCGCCCGGAGTAACGTGTGTAAGGGTACCCGTCCAGCGCTCGCCGGTAAAGGTGCTGAAACCGTTGAGACCCACGATGGCGTCGCCTTCGGCAGCACGGAAGCCTGCAAGAGCGGCATTGGTTTCGGTGGCATTGGCCATCGGGCAACCTATCCAGTTCCAACCCGCCTTGACGCTGACGGGCGTAGCCTCGGTGTCGTAGAGCATGCCCGTGAGGCTGACTGTGGTAGGCGTGGTGTACTCCGCCTTGTAACCGTGTGCGGTGTCGAGTTCGGAGAGTGTGCCCACCCACCCGTAGGTAGCGTCGTTGAAGAGTTCGTCCTTCTGTCCACGGATGCGCAATGCACTATCGGTAAAGAGACTGACAGGCTGTGCCTCGCTGAAAGGATGCGAAATCCAATTCCATCCAGCAGCAAACTGCAGGTCGAGCGTCGTGGGTTGCGGACCTTCGGGCTCGGTGGGTACGGCGTAGTAAGCGAGGTGATTGGGCTGCGCTATGGTGGGTACGGTGAAGAGGTAATCGTGGAGTGCGCCGTCGGGATAGCGGCCGTATGACTCGCGTGCGCCGTGTGCTTTATAGGTGAGGCGATCGGTCCAAGTATTGTCGGCAGCGGCTATGCTGACGCTGCAACCATCGGCGTTCGATAGTTTGAAGGGAGCATGCAGCTGGCTACCCGCAAGTTCCTTGTCGGCCCAAACTATGAGTGTGCTGTGGGCGGGGATGATGGTCGACGCACTGCTCTCGACGGCTGCCGTAGTGCTGCCTTGTGCAGGAATCTGCCATTTGCGGGGTTGCGCAGCATCGTCAGATAGGTACATGCCGGCCACGTCGATGGGCTGGTTGGTAGCGTTGTAGAGTTCTATCCAGTCCTTGCGGCTCCAATACTCGTTGACGTAGATGTCGTTTGCGGCGCTCAGCTCGTTGATGCGGATAGGAGCCTGCTGGGCGTAGTCGCTGGCGGGGAGATAGGTGGCGGTCAGCGTGCCGTAGTCGATGTTGTCGCCCACGGCTATGGTCCATTCGGCATCGGGGCAGACAATGTTGCCGTCAGCGTCCTGCCAGCCGGCAAAGTCGTAGCCCTCGGGAGCTGCGGCGGTGAGCGTGGCGGGAGCGAAGAGCGTGCCTCGGAATTGCTGGCGCGGTACGGGAAGACCGTTGAGGTGGAGGCGTGCTTCGTCGATGTTGCTTCCGAAAGCGATGGCGAACTGGTCGTCGCTGCTTATGCCGGCTTCCTTGAGAGCGATGAGGTGCTTCAGTTCCTGGTTCTGCCAAGCCGTAGTAAGTGTGCTTACGATGCGGCTGTCGGAAACGATGCCGTTGCACTCCTCAGCAAGTTGTGCCATCACCTCGCTGATGAAGTCGGGATCGTAGACGCTGTAGGCGATGAGGCAGAACGTGTCGACAAACTTACGGCGAATGGCGGCGTTCTGCATCATGTTGAAAAAGATACTGACGAATCTCGTTTCGCCCAGCGCGGGGCGATAGTGCTTCTGCTGCCAACTGCGGAAGTATTCGAAAGGACTCGAACTGGGCGAAGCGTGGCCGCCGGAGTGAGCAAACGCCTGATCGCCTACGTCCATGAGAACCATGTGGAACTTGCCGTCGTGGGCGCGGAAGCCCTTGACATTGTTCCAAGGCCAGTCGGTGTTGAAGATGTAGAACTCGGTGGCCATGTAATTGAGGTACTCTTCGATGTTGACGAGCTGGCAGAGTTCGTCGTAAGCCGCTTCATCGGTGCCGCAACGCTGAGCAAGTTCGTACCAGCGGTCGAAAGCCTCGATGGTGCCCGAAGTCTGCACGTAGTTGGAGTCGCAGTTTACCTCGAAGACGTCGACAAAGTCAGTGTCGATGCCGTAGTTGGCCAGCGCAAAGTGCTTGTTGTTGGGTTCGCGGATGGGAATGTAGCCTTTGCTCGAGCCGTTGATATAGACGATGGCGGGCTGCCAGCCTTGGGTATCGAGGTAGAGGCCGCTGCGGCGCGCAATTTCCTGAAGGCCGACGTCGAGAAGGTCCTTTTCGCGGCGCATTTGCAGCGTACGGTTCTTGTTGAAGGGCTTGTCCTTGAAGATGGGGTAGAGCAAGTAGTTTTGGCCATCGTACTGTTCGGCAGTCTTAATCTTGAAGGGGGGCGGTGTGTTGGAGTTGCGCGTCCATCCGCCACAGACGGCCATGTTGGCCTCTTGGTTGATGACGCACTCGTAGTTGCCGCTGTCGGTGAGGTCGAAATACTCGAAGTTGACAGGGCGCTCCCAATCCATGTTGCGGTTGGTGGGCGAGCCGGCACCCTGACCCGTGCGGCCGTAGGAGCTTGCAGCGAAGATGCCGCGCTCCTTGCTGTTAAGGTTGGCGTCGGCCGTGGTGATGGAGAGCACCGGCAGCTGTTTGAGAGTGCTGGCTGTGGTGCTGATCCACGAGCGGGTGACGACGGGCGAGGGCAGGTAGCCGTCGGCAAAGAGACGGAAACGATAGATCTTGGTGCCACTCACGTTGAAGTTGCCGTCCTTGCTGAAGGTGCTCGCCTCGGTGGGAGTGGAGCCGTCGGTGGTGTAGCGCAGAGTGGTGCCGGCAGGAATAACGACGCTGACGCTAAAGGCGTTCTGGAAGATGCGGCTGTCCTCGCTGACCACGGGCGGGTCAAGGCGGAGCGGCGTGGATAGATAAGCGGCGCCGTCGTTCGAAGCCTCGGGTGTGCCGGAGGCGTGCCAACCCCATTCTTCGCCGCCGTCGGTGATGCGGGCGTAGCTGGCGCGGGGCAGAGTGGCAGGGTAGGTCAGTGCACAGACTTCTGTGACGCCGTCGGCAGCGAGAAGTGCCACGCGACCGCCGTCGGGGTCAAGCTTCCAGTAGACCTGCTTGTAGGCCTCGTGCTCGGTGATGGGCTTGTTGTCGTACACGGCGTAGTGGTCGAACCAGATGTTCTTGAAACCATGGGCAGGCACAGCGCCGTAGTCGTATTTGTCACTCAGCGGGAAGCGGAATTGGAAAGGCACCTCGGCAATGCCCTCGCTGTTGGTGCCTGTGACGTAGAGGCCCTCGAGGGGAATGTCGTTGTCGCTGGGGTTGTAGAGCTCAATCCATCCGCCGTAGTTGCGCGAGGGGTCGAGATACTGGTCGATGTTGGCCACCTGAATCTCGTTGATGACGAGGTTGGCGGTGTCGCCGGGAGCGTCGGGGTCAATGTAGGGCGGGTTGAGATAGGCGTCGACAGCAGCGTTGTAGGCACTGATGGCCGCAAGGAGTGCGTCGACGTCGCTCTGGCTGATGGTGGCATTGCCCGCTTCGGCCTCGGCCAGCAGCACCTGTGCGGCAGCGATGGCTTCGGCCAGGCGCTGAGCATCGTCGGCGAGGATGGCGTTGACGCAGTCGTCGGCGAGCGCCGTGGCGCTGTAGAGCTGGAACTCCGCCATGTGGAAGTAGTAGCTCTTCGTGCTGCCCATGGGGCTGACGTTGGTGCAGTTGAAACGCAGGTAGCGGTAGGTGTCGGCGAGGCTGAGCTGCGTGGTCGCTGTGGTGCCCGATCCGTCGTAGGGCAGTGCGATGGTGGCCAGCTCCGTCCATGTGGCGTCGTCGTCGCTGCCGTCGGGGCCGAGGCTGTTGGTGCCGTAGACCACGAACTCCGTGGGATGGTAGTAGTTGTTGATGCGGCGCACAGTGGTCACGGTGATGGCGCCGCTGAAGCCCGGCAGTTCGGGTGCCTCGACGCGGATGTAGTGCGTGCCGGGGTTGACGACGTTGGCGCCGCCCGTTGCCGTCTGCCACTGCGTGTGGAAGAAGGTCGAGGGGTTCTGGTCGATGAGCACTTCGAGTCCGCCGCCGTCCTGGTCGCGGCCCAGCTCGTTGTGGCTGTAGGGGCAGAAGAGCTGGTCGACGCTGCGTATGAGGGCTTCGTCGACGTAGCTGCTGTTGGCGTCGTAGGCCGTCTGCGCGTTGGCGATGATCTGTGCGAGTTCGGCGGGATCGATGGCTGTCTCGCCTCCGCCGGGATTACCACCGCCAGGCATCTCGATCTCGGCAAAGATCATGCGCGAACCGACGCTTGAGGCACCTCGTGAATCGACCCAGTAGCCCAGAATGCCTTTGCCAGAGATGTCGTTGAGGTAGGCCGTAGCATCGGTGCTGCAACAGCTGAAACCATCCTCGTTGGCGCTGAATGTGAAGGTGTCGAACATGGCACCTTTGAGCATGGTGGGGTAAGCGCTGTTGGTGATTTCTTCATTGAGACCGATGGCGTAGTCGGGGCCCAAGGCATAGTTGTGCAGACGGTAACCTGTGGCTTCGCTGCCGCTGATGGCCCAAAGAAATTCAGGCGTCTGGGCAGAAGGACTTACGTTTGGGGTGCAGGCGATTTGTCCCTCGGCGATGCTGGCGTTGAGGTACTTGCCGCTGCGCACACTAATCGCGTACCAGTGTGTGTCAGCGGCGAACTTGCCGTCGGCAATGGTCGTCGTGCTGAAGGGTAATTCCAGACTTTGTGCCGCGACGTTGAGGGTTGAGCAGCATATCGCCAGAATGGCAATGATGACTGCAGCGAGGGGCGTGGTGGCCTTCATGGATGTAAGTTTGGGGTAAGAGGAAAGGGGAGGACAGGAGTAGTACGTTGACAGGGGATTTAGAAGTAGCCTTCGCGCTTCTTCTGCTCCATGCTGGCTTCTTGGTCAAAGTCGATGACGCGGGTGGTGCGCTCGCTCTTGGTGGTGGTCATCATCTCTTCGACGATCTTCTCGATGGTGTCGGCCTCGCTTTCGATGGCGCCGGTGAGGGGCCAGCAGCCGAGGGTGCGGAAGCGGATGTTGCGATACTCAATGCGGTCCTTGAGCTCAGCGGGCAGACGGTCGTCGTCGGGCATGATGAGCTGGCCGTCGAGGTCGATGACGGGGCGCTCCTTAGCGTAGTAGAGGGGCACGATGGGGATGTTTTCGAGGCGGATGTACTGCCAGATGTCGAGCTCCGTCCAGTTCGAGAGGGGGAACACGCGGATGCTCTCGCCCTTATGCACGCGAGCATTATAGATGTCCCAAAGTTCGGGACGCTGGTTCTTGGGATCCCACTGGTGGAACTGGTCGCGGAACGAGAAGATGCGCTCCTTGGCACGGCTCTTCTCCTCGTCGCGGCGGGCGCCACCGAAGGCAGCGTCGAACTTGTGCTTGTCGAGGGCGGCGAGGAGCGCCTTGGTTTTCATGAGGTCGGTGTGCACCTTCGAACCGTGGGTGAAGGGGCCCACGCCGGCGGCGAAGGCTTCCTCGTTCGATTCGACGATGAGCTCCCAACCGTGTTCTGCGGCGTAACGGTCGCGGAACTCGATCATCTCCTTGAACTTCCACTTTGAGTCGATGTGCATGAGGGGGAAGGGCACCTTGCCGGGAGCAAAGGCCTTTTCGGCGAGGCGAAGCATAACGCTGGAGTCCTTGCCGATGGAGTAGAGCATGACGGGGTTTTCGAATTCCGCGGCCACTTCGCGGATGATGTAGATGGACTCCGCTTCGAGTTCGCGGAGGTGAGAGAGGTTATAGTTTTCCATGATGGTTTATGGGGCTTATGGGGCCTATAGGCTTAGCAGTTCAACGATTCGCTTTACGCTTTCCTCGACGGCGAGGACGCTGGTGTCGAGGCTGAGGGCGGGATGCTCGGGAGCCTCGAAGGGCGCAGAGATGCCGGTGAAGTTCTTCACCTCGCCACGGCGGGCACGGGCGTAGAGACCCTTGACGTCGCGGCGTTCGCACTCTTCGAGGGGCGTTGAGATGTAGATTTCGCGGAAGTCGTCGGCACCCACAATGTCGCGCGCCATCTCGCGGAGGTCGCGGGTGGGACTGACGAAGCAGGCGATGGTGATGACGCCCGTCTCGACGAAGAGCTTGGAGACCTCGGCAATGCGGCGGATGTTTTCGCGGCGGTCTTCTTCGCTGAAGCCGAGGCCGCGGTTGATGCCGGTGCGCACGTTGTCGCCGTCGAGCAGACGCACCAGGCGGCCACGGCTGTGGAGCTCGCGCTCAAGGGCAATGGCCACGGTGCTCTTGCCCGAGCCCGAGAGGCCCGTCATCCAGAGCAATACGCCGCGCTGCCCGAGCAGCGTTTCCTTGGCTTCGCGGGGCAGCATGCGGTCGGTGATGGGGTAAAGATTGTCTATGGATTGCATGGAGAGGGTAGTGGTGATAGTATTGACGCTCGCGGCGTCCGTTTTGTCTACCTCGGCGATTTATGTCGTGTCACGTCTGTGAGTCGATCGTGTCACACCTGTGGCACTATTGTCGCACGATTGTGAAACTATTGTCGCACGTCTGTGACACGATCGATTCACGTCTGTGACACGACATATATCCTTGAGGTAGATCATTATGTCTCCAAGGGGAGAAATTATTTGATCACCTTCTTTCCGCCTACGATGAAGAGGCCGTTGCCGTTACCGTTGACGCGGCGGCCGTAGAGGTCGTAGGTGGCAGAGGTGGTGGCGGGAGTCACAACAGCGTCGATGCCCACAACATCACCCTGGCTTACGTTGAAGGTCTTGCGCATCACGGCCTGACCCCAGCTGTTGGCAGCGGTGAAGATGAGGCTCTGCTCGCCGTCAGCGGTGAAGCGTACGGTGGCCGATGTGGCGTCGCTCTGCTGGAGCACACCGTTGGTGAAGAGCCAGTTGGCGCCCTCGAAGTTCACAGGCATCGTACCCGTGAGAGCGGGAACGCCGAGAGCCGTGGTGAAGTCGTTCGACTTGTTGTCCACGTTCTTGCCGCCTTCGCTGCCCTGGATGGTCATGTAAGCGTCGGTGCCGGCATTGGCCTTGCCCTGGTTGGGGAAGAAGATGTAGCCGTTGCCGTCGGTCTGTTGCTCCTCGAAGGTGTAGTAACCCTTGAGTTCGGCGGGCACCTCGTTGGGAGCGTAGCCCTGCATAGCGCGCTGCACTTCCTCGTCGCTGAGCGCCTTGTCCCAAAGCTGAACCTCGTCGACCCAACCCGTGAACGAAGCGAGGTTGGTCATGGAGCCGCCGACGTAGAACTTGGCGTTCGTCCAGTTCTTGCCCCAGTTGCCGAAGCAGCGAGTGTTGAGCACGCGTTTGCCATTGATGTAGACGCGCTCGTCGGTAGAGGTCGTGCCCTTGACCACCATGAGGTGATACCAGGTGTTGGGCTGGAGGCTGTAGCCGTCGGTCACGCCGTCGGCATCGTTGTTGTGCTCGTAGTTGGCCGTGCCAGCCACGGGACCGTCGAAGGAGATGGAGATTTCGTTCTCGGCGTTGTCGAAACTGCGGCGGCTGCCGCTCTGCTTCTTGGCGTAGTGGGCAGGACGGATGGCGGTCCACATTTCGCCCCAAACGGCCTCGGTCCAGGTGCCGCTGTAGTTGCGGTCCACCTTCGTCATGATGAGGGTACCGAGGCTCTGGTGGTTGAACTTTTCAACCTTGAACCACAGGCCGAAGCTGTTGCCCTTATGGTTTTGGAGCACGCTGGCGTCGACGGTGAGCTGGAAGGGATCGCTCATGTAAAGCGAACGGCTGACGGTGCAGGGGGTGCCGTTGTAGCTGGCGCCGTCGTTGACCACAGCGGTGAACTGAGCGTCCTTGCCGGTTTCGATGCCTTCGGGCACGCTGACCTCAGCAATTTCGGGCAGGCGGCCGGTCTCCTCCTTGCTGACGAGGATGAAGGAGCGCACCATGTGCTTTTCGCCGTTGTAGGTGTATTCCACGTCGTAGCTGCCGGTGGCGGGGAGGCTGGCCTCGAACGAGAGGACGCCGTTCTCCTGAGCCACGAGTTCGTCGGTCAGTGCGTTGTAGATCTTAAAGTCCACAGCGGCGTGGTTGGGATCTTCGAAGCCGATGGTGAAGGTCTCGCCGGGCTTGATGATGCTCTTGTCGATGGTGAGGGTCTCGATGATGGCGAGTTCGCTCTCGAGAGCACCCGTCCAGGCAATGTCGGAACGGGTGTGGCCGTCGCGACCTACGGCACGCACGCCGAGATCCATGGTGTGTTCGGCAGGATCGAGCGGAGCCTCGACAACGTAGCCGGCCCAGTTGGTTGTGGTGGCTACTACGCGGGGTTCGCCGTCGCCCTGACGGAGGAGGATTTCGTAGTACATGGCGCCCACTTCTTCGTTGTAGACGGGCATACCGTTGTACTTCTCAGGACGGCTGGCGGGAGTGGGCATATCCCACACGAGCTTCACATCGGCGCGATTGTAGTGGCGCTTCATGATCTGCGAATGCTTGATGGTGGGCGTAGCGGGCACCTCGTTGAAGCCGGCGGGCACGTAGCTCATTTCGCCGAGGAGGGTGGAGTAGTTGGCGGGAGTATCTTTGAACGAGAGGCCCACACAAGCTACGACGTCGCCTGCGGCGAGACCGAGGTCGGCAGCGCTGAGTTCGATGGTGTTCCACTTGCCGGCTACGACGTCGGCGGGGAGATCAACGTACTTGAACGTCGTGGCCGAGCCTTCCTTGCTGACCATAACCTGCATGTGCTGCTCGCCGAGGTTGGGCTTGTAGGTGAGGGAGAACTTGTCGTCGGCGCCGGCCACGTTCCACTTCGTCTCGAAGAAGCGCACATCGCTGCGTGTCGTTGCGCCGTGGGCCTCGAGGCAGGAGCCGCCGAACCATGCGTCGTTGAAGGTGAAGTCCATCTTGATGGCGTCCTTGGCGGCCGTCTTGCCGTCGCCGCCGTCAATCCACCAACGCCAGGTGGGCAGGAAGTCCTGCATACCGATGTTGTACCACTTGTGGGCGTTTTCCGTCACGCCGTCGACGTTGAGGAATTCGCCGTTACCGAGGTTGAAGCGGGTGACGAAGGGGAGTTCGTAGAGCGTAGACTTCTCGCGGACAGCCGAGGCGTAACCATGCCAAGGTTTGAAGCTCTCGAGCGAGCCTGCGGTGGGATTGCCGTCGTAGATGGAGGGACGGTCGAGGACGTTGCGGTTACCGCCGGAGAAGAGGAGCTCCTGCTTGGTCTGGTACTCGCTCTGGATGCTCTTGTCGGACGTGCCGCCCTCGGTCGAAGATGCGTAGAGCTGGCTGCGGTCGTGGGCACCCCATACGCAGATGCTGATGGGCTGACGCATGAGAGCGCTCCAACCGGAGTTGCCGCTCTTGCCATAGCCGCGACCCTGCTGATCGAAACCGGCGTAGACGTCGAAGGTCGAACGGCCGTTGGCCTTGGCGGTTTCGGCAGAGGTCTGGAGACCAGCTTCGCTCCAGTTGTAGTTGAGCATATACATATCGGTGACGGGCTGTCCGCTGGCGGCGTTCTGCAGCCATGTCTGCGAGTCGCTGTTGAGTTGGCTGCCCTCGTCGGTCAGACGGCCATTGTTGCTCACGAAGGCGTACCACTCTACGTGGAAGGGCCATCCCTTCTCGGTGGCAATGCGATGGCACTCGGCGAGGAATCCCTGGAAATTCTGTACGAGCAGATACTGCCAAGTACCTTCGGGGTTGAGACCTACGCCCGTGATGCCGTAGTAGCGGAGGAAGTCGATGAACTTCTCGGCGTACTTGTACTTGCCGCCGCTCTTGGCAGCGAGCATGGAGAGAGGACGTCCGGCGTCAGTTGTCTCGTTGACGCTGGCACCCCAGTCGATGAAGTAGAGGCAGCCGGTGCGCACACCGTTCTTGTGAGCCACGTCGTTGAAGGCACCCGGCACGCGGGCCCAGGAGTTGGACCAGTTGCCGTGGATGTCGGTGTACTGCCACATATTGAAGTTATCGCCGTCGAAGTTGTAGCGAGGCAGCGGACCCCACTTCTTGGTCATTTCGCCGATGGGCGCCCACCAGCAGAGTTTCTTGGCGTTGTCGTCGGTGAGCGAGGGATTGGCCTGCAGCTCGGGACGGAAGAATTTCTCCTTGAGCGGGGTGCGCGAGATGAAGAAGTTGTCGTCGGTGTAGGCCGTATTGATGGTGTTGTTGGCCAAAGAACAAGGGTCGCCGGGTTTCCATCCTCGGTCGAAGAGGTTGACGAGGTCGATGACGCCGGTGTTGCCGAAGTCCACGTACATGTCGTGGGTGGGCACGGCCTGTGCTGCGGCCGTGAGTGCCATGCATGCTGCGAAGGCGGAAAGGAAGAATTTTTTCATGGTATAGTGTTTTGTATGATTTTGCGGAGAGGGGATATTTAAGGTCTTTAAGGTCCTTAGAGTCTTTAGAGCCTTTCTAAAATGGCCAGAAGACCGGGACGAGCCAAAGGCTGAGAGACATGCAGATGAGCGTCAGAGGGAGGCCCACCTTGATGAAGTCGCTGAACTTGTAGCCGCCGAGACCCTGGACGATGAGGTTCGTCTGGTAGCCGATGGGGGTGCAGAAGGAGCAGGAGGCCGCGATGCAGATGACCACGATGAAGGGCATGGGGCTCACGCCGAGGTGTTCGGCAACGCTCAGGGCGATGGGGAAGACGAGCGCCGCTGCAGCGTTGTTCGTCATGAGTTCGGTGAAGACGCTGGCCAATATGAACACCACGCCGAGCAACAGATGCGGGTCGCCGCCCTGGCTCAAGCCGACGGCCCACGCTGCAATGGCATCGGCCATACCGGAG
>JAUNIC010000051.1 GCA_030523615.1 Bacteroidales bacterium | reverse complement strand
GGGTGACAGAGAATCGTCGCGGAGATAGAAAGAAACACGCCATACGTCTTTTGAACTCGAAACGTATTATTGCTCTTGTACTCCGTCTTTTTGCTACACGCGCATCCCACTCTATTGCAGAGCAATAACGCTAATATGCTGCGCAAACATACCGATTTTTTTGCAAACTTTTTTTGAGAACACTTTAGGGCAGACAAAAACAACGACGCACACCGTATACACGATGTGCGTCGCTTTTATGTTTTATCGAGTGCTAATTAGCGTACGACCTTGACTGCGTCGAGCTCGTACTCGGGCTCGGAAAAACCATCAAGCAAGCTTGTGGTTTTTCACTCACCTTATCGTACGACCTTTTTGCCGTTCTCGATGTTGATACCCTTGGTGTAGGTATTCACACGCTGACCAGCGAGGTTGTAGCTGCCTGCCTTTGCGGTGGGTGCGAGAACGCTGTGGATGCCATACTGCTCCTTGTAAGCTTCGCCGCACATGCCGTAGATTTCGAGACCCTGAATAACGCTGTCGAAGTAGGCGTAGCCATCAGCATCGGGCTCAGTGCAGATATAGAAGCACTGAGACTTGGGGTCACCAGCTTCATTAAGTGCGTAAAGGGCGAAATAATCCTGTGAGTCTTCGTAGATACCAGGAACGGCGAAATCATCACCTGCACCAATGCGAATATAGTTTACTTGCTCACCCTGTTCATTAATTCCAGGTTCTAAATAGCAACCGAAAACTTTGAACCAGAGGTTCTGGCTGCTGTAGTACCAGAGCGGCTGGTTGACGAGCTCAGCTTCACCTGTACCCTTGTCGTAGCTTATCTCGATAACATACTGACCACGTACACCGTAGATCATCATGCTCTCGTCGTACTTCTCAACGTAGTATTCTTCTTCGCCTTTTGCCCAATCGGTCCAACCACCGTCGCCTACTTCGCAGAACCAATAGGTACCGAGTGCGTTAGCCTTGTGGAGGATCTCGCCGTCAGCGTCGGCTGCCCAACCGCCGAGGTACTCAGCGTCCTCGTCAAGGCTGGAGTAAGCGTTGAGGAACCAGCCACCTTCAGCGATGCTGAGGGTAAGGCCGTCTTCAGTCTCCTCTGCGTTAAAGACAACGGGATAGAGCTCGATGGGATTACCTTCCTCGTCGAATTCGCCACGATAGTTGAAGTAGCCTTCTTCCTCAGCAGCCTCTACAGAGTTAAGGCAGAGATACATGAGGGTGCCCTGATACTCGTAGGTACCTACGAAACTGTCAGCGGGGATGGTGATGGTCTTGGCTTCTTCGTCGTAGATGCCGTAAACCTCAGAACCGAAACCGCGGAAGAGGCCGCTCATTACAGCGTACTTTACGCCGTCGGCTTCCTCAAATTCAACGGTAACGTGAGAAGCGCCGGTGAATTCGTCGAAGGCCATGATTTCCTGATAGTTGCCCCAAACGGAGTGAGAGCTGTCGGTGTTCTCGCAAACTGCGGGAGACTTCTTGGGAGCGGCAGCGACTGCGGGAGCTGCAACGCTGCTCTTGGCAACGGCTGCCTTGTTGAAGGCGGGAGCTGCGAAGGTGACTTCTGCCTTGTTGGCAGAGATGTGATTCTTGATGCTCTGAGCGTTAACGCCCATTGCGCAGCAAGCTACGAAAGCGAAGAGTAAAGATTTCTTCATGATTTTGTGTTTATTTTTGATGATTAATAATTTCAATTTTGTGGAGAGTGAAAAGTGAGGAGTTGATTGCTCACGAATTACGAATGAAAAGGAAAGCATCAGCTACTCACTTTTCACTATTCACTTTTTAAAGAGCGGACTTCTGGATGTAGTTCATCACGAAGGAGAGACCGCTGTTGCTAGTACTGGTGAGGACAACCTTGTTGATAAGGAAACCAGCCTCGGCGGGAGCGGTGGCATCGAAGGTGCCGGTAAACATGTTGATGACGGGCTGAGCGATTGCTTGGTTGGTGGTAGAAAGCTTGTCCTTCGGGCTATCGAAGGTGGCTACGACCTTACCATCCTGTACACCGAGCACGAAGTTGTAGACAAGGTGTCGGTTGGTGCTCTTCTCCTTGTAGTAGATATCGAGCTGCATGTACTCCTTCATGTTGTCGGGGTCGCTGGTGTCCTGGAAGTTCTTGACGGTGATCTCCTGGAACTTGTTGTTGGAGCTCTTGTTGACAAGTGCTTCGAGGAAGGTGTTGTAAGCCGTGGCAGCAGCACCTTCGAGCGCGTCGATGTTGAGACGCCAACCGTTGACGGCTACAGCGTGAACGTAGTGGGCAGCGATATCGGTGGCGTCAAGACCGCGAATGACATTCTTAGAGTCATCGATGTCGACGAAGCGATAGTTGTGAGCGTCCCACACATACTCCTGAACGCTGGTGCCTTCGACGGGCTCATAAGCATCGCGGAAGCGGAGGTGGAACTCGTCACCGTGCTTGGAGAGAAGGAAGGGGTGATAGGTCTTGGTGTCGGCCCAACTTGTGCCGACAGGCCAGATACATGCAATGCCAGTGGAGAGGCTGCGGGCGTAATAGTTCTTGCCGCCGATCTCCATAACGAGGTCGTTAGGCATGTTCTCAGGGAAGTGGTTCTCCGCAAACTCTTCGAGCGATGCGAAGTACTCCTCGAAGTTGGTGCCTTCGGGCATGCGGGTCAAACGGCTATAGGAACCACGCTTCTTGCCCTTGAGCATCGTCTCCTGAGCGCCTTCTTCAAGGTGGGTGATGACGAATTCATAGTCGCCACCGATACCCGTACCGCTGATGCCGGCGTTGTTCTGAGGATCGGAGAACTGGTGGATGCAGTCGTTGTAGGTGTTGTAGGTGAGCACAGGACCAAGGTCGGTGATGACTTCCCAGGCACTGACGTCTTCACGATACTTGTTGCGGCTCTGCTCGTTCTTCATGGCAACGAGGACGGAACCGTTGGCGTCGAACTTGTTGAGGAGGAGGTAGCCCTTAGAGCGTGCGGCGTAAGCAGAGGTGATGGAGTCGCTGTAGTTGGTGGGGAAGTACTCCATAACCCACTCACCACCCTGTGCAGCGAGGCGATGGGTGTAGAGTTCGCTCACCTCGTTGAGACGGTCGGCGGCACTCTTGTCGAAGAGGTCGGCCTCTTCGCGGCTGCAGGCGCAGAAAGCAGCGCTGCAAGCCATGAGAGCCAAGATGGACTTTGTGATATTCTTGTTCATAATGTACTTGTCTTTTTGCGCTGGTTATTACTTGTTTTCTTTATACTTCAGCACCTGATAGCGGAGGTAGTCGATGAACTGGGAATAGGACTTGCCACTTTCATCGGTGTAGGGTGCAGAAAGACGGTTGATGGGACGACCCCATACGTCTCTGGGGAAGTATTCGTTGCCCTCTTCGTCGGTGGCGGTGAGGTACTGACGGCGCTGCACTTCCTTGTGAAGTTCGTCGAGATCAAGTTCGAAGTACTCCTTGAGCCAGTTCTTGATCATGGTGAGCTTCTGCTGGAGAAGATCGTAGCCAATCTTGCCGGAAGCGTGGTTGAACACAATCTTGCCGGTGACGTCGATATAGCTGCTATCGGCCACGGAGCGAGTGGTCCAACCGTAGTCATCGCGGTCCTTGGTCTGGGGAATGGGATTACCATCCTTGTCCTTCTTGCCGGTGTACTGGATTTCGCCTTCTTCGTTGCGGATCGTATCCTTGGGAGCGATGCCGAAGAACACTACGGTACCGTCGGTGAGGATGGGACGGCCTACTGCATCGCGGCTGATGGACTTGCGCTGCACGGTGTAACTGGTCTCGTTGCCCTGGGTGTCCTTAACCACGTCAATGACGTAACCGAAGAGGTCGCGGCTCACGCCGTTGCCGATGCAGTTCTTGAAGGTGTCGACAGGGACGCTCTCGGTCTTCTCCCAATCGAACTTGGAGCACTCCATCATCTGGTTCCAGGTTTCGTCGTCCTTCACGATGTAGTTGGCGAAGAGTTCGACAACGTCATCGTCAACGGTGTTGGAGGCGTAGGGAGTGATGAAGCCGCGGCCGAGGGCTACGGAGTCGGGAGTGTTCTGCCAGTCCTGAGGAGCATACTGACCGTTGTTGAAGAGGCGGTAGTCGTTGGGGTAGAGGTGGTTCTGGTGGAGGATGTGGCCGAACTCGTGGTGCATGGTCTTGAAGTAGAACTCATTGAGCTGGTCAATGTCAGCAGTGTTCATACCATTACCACGGTAGAGGGTAATCTTCTTACCGCCTTCTGCCTCACCGAGCTTGATGGTACCGGTTGAGGGGTTGACAGCGGGCGAACCGATGATGTGGAGGATTCGGGGGCTATACTTCTTGAGGAATACTTCCTTCTCACCTGCAAGCTTAGCGTAGATATCGAACCAAAGGTACTTGTTGAGTACGGCGAAGTCGATGCTCTTGTCGTAGGAGCAGGGGATGAGGTTGTAGTCCATGTCGGAGCTTACATCATGCAGCTTGTAGAGGAACGAGATGTTGTAGGGCTCGTTGTACTCGTGCTTGATATAAGAGTCGAGAGCATAGGTGTAGGAGTTGGGGTCGAGGGTCTCGTCTACATCGGGGAAGATGGTTTCGCCGAGTTCCTCGGAGCAAGACATTGCGCCGAAGGAGGTAGCGAGAGCAATGAATGCTAACGAAAGTGTTTTGATGGTCTTCTTCATGGCTGTGTCTTAATTATTCGTTTCCAACAAATTTAATGGAAAAACTGGAGCTCTTGGCAGCATTTGTTCCGCGATTTTCAGGCTTGTTGAGAGGCTGAGAAGCTTCGTGACCTGCAGCGATAACGTCGGCGGGAATCTCGATGGCACGACGGGGGTCGTCCCAAGTGAGGGTGAACTTTTCGGCTTCGTGACCAACCTCGTGGGTGTAGGGGATACCCCAGCGCTTGAGGTCGAAGAAGCGGAGACCCTCGAAAGCGGTCTCATAGCGACGATAGTCGTTGATGCAGTTCATGAAGCGTTCTTCGTCGGGAGCAACGTTAACGCCCATGTTGGCAGCGTCGGCCCAAGTAAATGCGTTGCTGGGGAAGCAGTTGAGATACTTGATGTTGTCGATTTCGCCGTGGGTGTAGTGTCCGTTGATGATGTTCATGGTGAGAGGCTGGAGACCATTGCCACCGGCCATCCAATACTTGAGGCTTTCTTCGGAGAAATTCTGACGGCTCTGTTCCCATGCTGCGAGGTCGCGGAAGCATCCTTCCTTGTCGTGACGGCCGAGGAGGAGAGCCTCAGCACGGCAGAGGAGGAGTTCGTTGCAGGTGAACTCGCGGCGGATTACGTGAGCGTAGCCGATGCCGGAGATCTTGTCGCTGAACTCGAACTGCTCGCCGATCTTGGCCCAAGCGTAGCCGTGCTCGTTGTTACCGTCCCAGAAGGTACCACCACTGACGGAGGCTGCAGGAACGATGGTCCAGCCCCAGGTGGGACCGCTGCGGAAGTAGAGGGCGCGGAGAGCGAGACCGTTGCAAGCGAAGCGGCAACCGATGGAGCGACGCCACTGAGTACTATTGGTGGCGAGGAGCATGAGGTTGTTGTTGAGCTCAGTGCTGATCCACTTGGTGTTGTAGTCGCTGGAGTAGGTGGCCTTGTCGAAGTCCTTATAGGTCATCACCATGTTGGCGATGGTAGCGCTATCGGTGGTGAGGACGGCGTCAGCGTGCTCGATTACCTTCTCGTAGTCGTGCTTGAAGAGGTAGAAGCGTGCTGCGAAGGCGTGGGCAGCGTTGACGTTGAAGTGCCACTTGGGCTTTGAGTAGTAACGGTCGGTGACGTACTTGAGGGCTTCTTCGAGGTCCTTCTCGATTTCAGCGTAGGTCTGGGCCACGGTGCCGCGCTCATAGTGTACGTGAACCTTGGTTTCTACTTCGCGGTTGTAGCAGATACCGATGTCGTTCTTGCTCAGTTCTTCGTTCTTGTAAGCCTGAGAGAAGATGTTGACAAGGAGGAAGTGTGCGTAGGCACGGTTGAGGAGGGCCTCAGCGTATGCTGCGCGGAGCTTCTCGTTCCATCCGTGATCCTGGACAGCTTCGTCGATGTACTGCAGCACGATGTTGGCGCTGCCGACGGTGCTGTAGAGCGAGCTCCAGATCATCTTGGGCGAGTCGGAGGAGGTGTTGGACTTTACCTGCTCAAACTTGAAGGCTTCCTCATCGCCGCGGTCATAGTAGTTCTGGACGGTGTAGGTCTTGATCTGCTTTGAGTTGGCATCGGCAGGGAGGTGGGGCGCCGTGTTGTCGATGATGTTGTCGCTGGAGATCTCGCAGAGCCAACCGTAGTTGGCAGAGGGGTAGATTGAGGTGGTCAGCTGCAGAATCTGATCGTCACTCTGCACGGTAATACGCTCATCGGGCTCCGTGTCGAGGAATCCTTCACAGGAGCTGATGCCGAGGACAACAAGCCCAGCGAGCACAATATTATATATAGATGAGAGTTTCATGATAATTTATTTTGATTAGATGCCGAAACGGAAAGTGAAGGTGAACTGCTTGGAGAGGGGCTGAGCCACACCACCGGCGTTGATGAACTCGGGGTCCTGACCGTTGAGCTTCTTGTCGCTGTAGGCAAGCCAGAGGTTCGTGGCGTCGGCCTTGATGGATGCATGGCTGATGCCGATGCGGCCGCACCAGCGCTTGGGGAAGTCGTAGCTGAGCGAGATGTTCTTCAGACGGATGAAGTCACCCTTTGCCACACGTGCCGTAGAGTAGTTGTAGGCGTTGTAGGCGTAAGAGATGCGGCTGTTCTCGAAGTACTGACGACGGCTGGCGATGGCGGGAACGTCGGTGATAGCTTCATCGCCCGACATTACCCAGCGGTTCTTGAATTCCTTAGGCATGGCGCTCATGTCGGAGTAGGCTGCAGAGTAAACTGCATCGAGACGGACAACGTTGCCGAAGTTGTAGGTGAAGAACACGTTGAGTCGCAGATTCTTGTAACGCACCATGTTGTTGAAACCACCAGTGAAGGGGGCTTCGGTGGGACCTTCGTACTTGAGGAAGTCGAGGTTTTCGTATTCCTGGAAGTTGATGTCGTTGGTCGTTACCTCACCCTTCTCATTGATGATCATGGGAAGACCCTCGTCGTTGAGACCTACGAAGGGGATAGAGAAGAGGGCGCTCTGGGGATAGCCTTCACGATAGTGGTTACCGCTGTTGGCGGTGACGAGACCGATGACGTTCGAGCGGCTGTCGAGCTTCGTGATCTTGTTGTCGGCCCAAGAGAAGGTGAAGTCGGTGTCCCAACTCCAGCCATTGCGGTTCTGGAAGTTGTGGCTTGACAGCGTACCTTCGATACCGTGCGACTTCATCGATGCTACGTTGGCATACTTACCGATAGCACCGCCCACACCTTCGGTCATGGTGTAACCGATAAGGTCGAAGTTGTCGCGCATGTAACCGTCGACGTTGAGGTTGAGTCGGTTGTTGATGAAACCGAGGTCGAGACCGACGTTGAGCTCGTACTTCTTCTCGTAGGTCAGTTCGCTATTGGCGAAGTTGTAGATTTCGAGGGCCTGCTCGATATCGGAACCAACGGGACGCCATACCTCGGTAGCATAAATCTGCTCGCGCGCATTACTAATAGATGAGGGACCGCGGTCGCCGGTGAGCGAGTAGCTCAGACGGAGAGCGGCGTGGCTCCATGCGTAGTTGGTTCTTTCCATGAATTCACGGAAGAAGGTTTCCTCGTGAGCGTTCCATGCGCCAGAGATGTTCCATGTAGGCAACCAGCGTGCGCTGCGGGTCTTACCGAGTTTGTTGGTACCTTCGTAGCGGACAGTACCATTGATGACGTAGCGACCAGCGTAGCCGTAGGTAGCGTTTGCGAAGTAAGCGAGAGAACGGGTCCAACCCTTACCGAAGCTGGAGAGGGTAGAGCCTTCTTCCTTACACTGCTTGTAGAACTCGGGGGTGATGGTCACGAGGCGAGCGTTGTCGTAGTCGACGCCGTACTCAGAGTTGAACACCTGGTCCTTGTCGGTCTTGTTGACCTCGGTACCGGCGAAGAACTGCATGAGGTTGCGGCCTGCAGGGCCAAACTGGGTATTGTACTGAGCGGTAGCACGGAAGTCGTACTGCTTCACGCTGTAGTCGTTGCGGGTGTAGATACCGCCGACGGGCATTACGCATACGGGGAGTGCGTTGTCCTTATCGGGGTCGGTGTACAGATAGGGGTTGCTGTACATGATGTTAGGATCGTCGACACCAGCACGATAAGCCTCAGCCATGTTGGAGTGGTTGAGGATGAGGTGCTCCTGGGTGCTGTTCTGCACACGGTAAGCACCGAGGGCGCGGATTTCGAGACCCGTGACGGGCTTCCAAGTAGCGTCACCCTGGAACTTCACATCGTTTACAGAGAGGTCGATGTAGTTGTTCTCGAGCTCGTCGAATACATTGAAGCTGGCGTAGTTACGCTTGTAGACGGCGCTGGGGTCGAGCGTACGGGCCGTGTTAAGGGCGTAGCTGAAGGGGTTGATATCGAATGAACGGTTCACGGCACCGCTGACAACGTCGGTCGAACGGCTGAGGGTACCGGGGGCCTGCTGGTCGCGGTAGCTGGCGTTACCGTTAAGGCCGATGGTGAAATGGCGTGAGAGGTTGAACTGCGCGTTCATGTTGGCGGTGTATCGGCTCACCTTGCTGTCGAGGCTCCATCCGGGATCCTGAAGAGCGGAGATCGAAGCGTAGAGGCTGGCCTTCTCGGTACCGGTAGAGATGCTCACCGAGTGGTTCTGCATCACGTTGTCGCGGAAGAGGAGGTCGAACCAGTCGGTGTTGCGGAACTCTGCCGTACGGAGGTACTCGTTCATGGCCTGCTGGGTGTTGGGCATGCCGAACTGGCCCTTCGTCTCGTCGTAACGGGTCATGAGGCCGTACATCTGACCGTAGAGACCAGACGTAGAACCGTTGGCGAGGGTAGCGAACTCGAGCCAACCCTTGGCAGCCATTTCTTTATAGATACCCATCTGCTCCTGAGAGTTGCAGACGTTGTAGTCGGTGTACGAAGGCTTCATACGGTAGGTGAACTCACCCGTATAGTTTACGGTAGAGGTACCTGCCTTACCGCGCTTGGTGGTGATGACGATCACACCGGCCATAGCGCGTGCACCATAAATAGAGGTTGCACTACCGTCCTTGAGCACCTGGAACGACTCGATATCGTCGGCCGAAAGACCAGCGATAGCGTTCGAGATGAGGGTGGTAGCGTCACCGCTGGAGAGGTCGTCGGCGCTGATGTCGATAGCGTCTTCCTGGATCACACCGTCGATCACCCAGAGGGGCTTACTGTTACCATAGATGGAGGTTGCACCACGCACGCGGATCTTCGGTGCAGTACCGAACGTACCTGACACGTTCTGCATCTGCACACCGGCCACGCGGCCGTCGAGTGCGCGGCTCACGTCGGGCACACCGTCGAGCTTAATATCCTCAGCGCCCACCTTCTGGGTGGCACCAGTGAAGAGACGCTTGTCGGTCTTCTGCATACCGGTTACGACAACTTCTCCCACCGTCTGGTCGGAGTACTTCATAACGACTTCTACGTTGGCAGAGATGCTTACCGACGTCTCCTGCATACCGATGTACGAAACCTTGAGCTTCTTGGCAGACGCAGGAACATTGCGGAAGGTAAACTTACCATCACCATCCGTAGTCACACCAATCTGCGTACCCTGAATGATGACGTTTGCGCCAACTACGGGTTCGCCGTCGGTGTCTACAACTTTACCTGTAATCACCTTCTGTGCCAGAGCGGTTCCCGTGGAGAGCACCAGGCTGGCTACCAGAAGTGTCATTTTTTTAGACATATATTTTGCTTTATGAATTATTTATCAAGCATTTACGCAAGCTCGAACACTCTCCCGTACGGAGACAATTCGGACTTTTGAATACTTTTAGCCGTGCAAAATTACGAAAATCTATCCAAGGTGGCAATAAAATTTCTTAAAAAAGGAAAGATTTAACATTAAAACAGAGATATTTATAACATATGTATGTCAAAAACGTGCAAAATCGTATAATTCGCACGTTTTCATTAATAAATATGTACCTCTATGCACGACAAAGCCCCGAGAATGCCATTTCCAGTACTGCCGGACGGGCGAGTACTGTTCGATTCAAGGCGATTCTCAGGGCTTTATGGTTACAGACGGGCTGCAAGTTTTTCGAGCATGTCGACGGTCATGCTGTCGAGGTCATAGGTAGGCTGCCAATCCCACTCGTAGCGAGCGGCAGTATCGTCGAGGCTGTTGGGCCAACTGCTGGCGATGCTCTGCTTCAGAGCGTCCACCTGGTAGTGCATTTTGAAGTCGGGCTTGTACTTCTGGATGGCGCGGAAGATTTCACCAGGCTCGAACGACATCGAGGCGATGTTAAAGCCATTGCGGTGAGCCAGACGGGTGGGGTCGGCCTCCATAAGTTGTACGCACGCATTGAGCGCGTCGGGCATGTACATCATGTCCATGTAGGTGCCTTCAGCGATGGGGCAGATGAACTCCTGACCCTTTACGGCAGCGTAGTAGATGTCTACAGCATAGTCGGTGGTACCGCCGCCCGGAGGGGTGACATTGCTGATGAGACCGGGGAAGCGTACGGAACGAGTGTCGACGCCGTACTTATTGTAGTACCAGTCGCTGAGGAGCTCTGTGGTCACCTTGCTCACACCGTAGATGGTGCGGGGGCGCTGCACGGTATCCTGCGGGGTCTTGTCTCGGGGAGTCTCAGGGCCGAAGCTGCCGATGCTGGAGGGAGTGAATACGGCGCAGTGGTTCTCACGAGCGATTTCGAGGATATTCCAAAGTCCGTCAATGCCGATCTTCCAAGCCAGGATGGGCTTGTTCTCAGCCACGACGCTGAGGAGCGCCGCAAGGTTGTAGATGGTGTCGATGTTGTATTTCTTCACTACGGCGTCGATGGCGGGGCGATCCGTCACGTCGCACACTTCAGCGGGACCGCTCTCGAGGAGTTCGCCTTTGGGCTCTGCGCCGTGAATATAGCCAGCCACAACGTGGTCATTCCCGTAAATACTACGGAGTTTCATGGTAAGCTCGCTGCCAATCTGGCCAGTGGCTCCAATCACCAGAATGTTCTTCATTTTATATGTAGGGTTTGGTTAGAAAGTTGCGTATTTTTATTCCGCTTTTACGAAATATCGAAGCAAAGTTACGGCAAGATTATGAATGCTCAAAAGATTTTCTGCATTTTTTTCACCAAAATCTCATTTATTTCAAAAAAACGCCGTAATTTTGCGCCGAAAAGGAAAAAAAGGCAATTACCTCATACCGTTAAATCCTCATTATTCCAAAATCATACAACCTTAAAACCTCATAACAACTATGTACGGCAAATTCCAGGAACATCTGCAGGCTGAGCTCGCTGCCATCCGCGAAGCTGGCCTCTACAAGAACGAGCGCCTCATCGAAGGTCCTCAGAAGGCTGACATCGCAGTAGGCGGCAAGACCGTTCTCAACTTCTGCGCCAACAACTACCTCGGCCTCAGCAATAACCCCCGCCTCATCCAGGCTGCAAAGGACGCTATGGACGCCCGCGGCTACGGCATGAGTTCCGTGCGCTTCATCTGCGGTACGCAGGATATGCACAAGCAGCTCGAAAAGGCCATCAGCGACTATTTCCACACTGAAGACACCATCCTCTACGCTGCCTGCTTCGACGCTAACGGCGGTGTATTCGAGCCCCTCCTCACCAAGGACGACGCCATCATCTCCGACGCCCTCAACCACGCCTCCATCATCGACGGTGTACGCCTCTGCAAGGCTGTGCGCTACCGCTATGCCAACGCCGACATGGAAGACCTCGAGCGTCAGCTTCAGGCTGCTCAGGCTCAGCGCTTCCGCATCATCGTTACCGACGGTGTATTCTCTATGGACGGCAACGTAGCTCCCATGGACAAGATCTGCGACCTCGCTGAAAAGTACGACGCCCTCGTCATGGTCGACGAGAGCCACTCTGCAGGCGTTGTCGGTGCTACCGGCCACGGCGTGAGCGAATTCTTCAACACCTACGGCCGCGTGGACATCTACACCGGTACCCTCGGCAAGGCCTTCGGCGGTGCTGTGGGCGGTTTCACCACTGGTCGCAAGGAGATCATCGACATGCTCCGTCAGCGCAGCCGTCCCTACCTCTTCTCCAACTCCATTCCCCCTTCAGTTGTCGGCGCTGCCATCGAGACCTTCAAGATTCTCGGCGAAAGCAACGCGCTGCACGACAAGCTCGTGGAGAATGTAGAATACTTCCGCGACAAGATGATCGCTGCCGGCTTTGACATCAAGCCCACCCAGAGCGCCATCTGCGCCGTCATGCTCTACGACGCTCCCCTCTCACAGAAGTACGCTGCCGCTCTGCAGGAAGAGGGCATCTACGTCACCGGTTTCTACTACCCCGTTGTTCCCCAGGGCCAGGCTCGCATCCGCGTACAGATCAGCGCCGGCCACGAGCGCGAGCATCTCGACAAGTGCATCGCAGCCTTCGTCAAGGTGGGCAAGGAGCTTGGCGTGCTTTGAAATGACAAAATGATAAAATGAAACAATGAAAGAATGCGAGTCCTCGGAGCGCGTATGTCCGAATGGCTATTCTATCATTCTTTCAGTTCATCATTCTTTCATTTTTGAAATAATATGCTATAAATGAACCTGTAAAGAGGGAAAATCGTGATATTTTCATGATTTTTCCTCTTTTTGTTCTCCTCTATTAAAAATAAAGACGTAACTTTGCGGTCAAATTTCAATTATCAATCAAAAACAATATCGTATGAAGAAATTTTTACTCTCTCTCGTCGCTTCTGCCTTCGCTATGGGCATAAGCGCACAGACCAACCTCCTCGAGAATGCAGGTTTCGAGGAATGGAACGGCGACGTTCCCGCCGCTTGGAAGTCTACCACTACCGCTTCCAACGCTACCCTCACCAAGAGCACCGATGCTCATAGCGGCAGCTACTCTGTTTGCGTGAACAGCAAGGACGGCTCTAACGTACGTCTCGGTTCTAAGGAACTCGTGCTCAAGCCCGGCAACTACACCTTCACCTTCTGGGTAAAGTCTGAAAGCGGCGAGGGTGCTTCCGCACGTCCCGGCTACGCTCCCTGGGATGAGGCAAAGGCCGCTCTCGGTAGCTATGCTTACGGCGAGTACACCAACGACATCACCGCCTGGCAGCAGGTGACCCACACCTTCGAGCTCACCGCCCAGACCCAGGTGAACATCGTGGTGATGAATCCCAAGAGCACCAACGTCAACCTCCTCATCGACGACGCCAGCCTCACTACTGAGAACGGCGGTATCGCTGACGGCGGCGGCACCGACACTCCCGACGTTCCCGCAGCTGACATGACCATCGCTCAGGCTCAGGCAGCTGCTGCCGGCACCAACGTCAGCATCGCAGGTACCGTTTACGCAGCTTGCAAGAGCGGCGCTGTCATCGGCGACGCTACCGGCTACATCTACTACTATAACAATGCTTGCGACCTCGCTGTGGGCGACGTTGTCAAGATGGAAGGCGAAGTCAGCGCTTACGGCGGCTTCAACCAGCTCACCGCTACCGCAGAGGTTGAGAAGGTAAGCACCGGCAGCAAGGTGACCTATCCCGAAGTCGTTAAGCTCGACGGCGCAGGCCTCGACGCTTGGTTCGCTGAACCCAAGATCCAGTACGTCCAGGTGATGGGCGAACTCGTCATCAGCGGCAACTACTACAACCTCAACGTTGAAGGTGCTGAGACTGCTGTAGGTAGCCTCATCAAGCCCCTCGACAGCATCCTCGGCGACGTGACCAATAACTCGAAGGTTACCGTTACCGGTTTCGCTATGTACACCAGCGGCGGCAAGTACGTCAACATTGTTCCCACCGAACTCGTCATTGGCGAGAAGGCTGAGACCGTCGACATCACCAACACCCTCGAGACCGCCTACAGCGTAAGCAAGTGCATCGAACTCATCGACGCTGGCAAGGGCCTCGAGAACAAGGTCTACATCAAGGGTATCGTTTGCGCTCCCTACAAGGACATCTTCGTTGACCTCAACTACGGCAACGCCACCTTCTTCATCTCTGAGGACGGCAGCGCTGAGAGCCAGCAGTTCGAGATCTATCGTGGCTACGACTTCGGCGGCGAGAAGTTCACCGAAGAGAAGATCAAGCTCGGCGACGAGGTCGTCTTCTACGGCACGCTCACCAAGTACAACACCACCTACGAGACCAACCAGGGTGCTGAGCTCATCCTCCTCAACGGCAAGGGCGCCGAAGGTATCGAGGCTGTGACCATCGACACCACCAACGCTCCCATCTTCGATCTTCAGGGTCGTCGCGTAAACCGCGCTGAGAACGGCGTCTTCATCGTTAACGGCAAGAAGGTCGTACGATAAGGTGAGAGAAGAGTCACGAGCTCGCTCGATGACTCTTCCGAGCCCGAGGATAAGCTCGGCAACAGCCAAGGTTATCCGATAATAAACTCTTAGCTACGTAAAAGCGTCCCCCGCACACGAATAATGTGCGGGGGACGCTTAATTTTGTGGTACTTCTAGAATTTGTGTGAGGACAGACCCCAAAGGGGTCACTTTCACACAAATTCTAGAAGTACCATTTTTGTTTATGGTTATCGCAGCACAGCCTTGCCGCCCTCGATGACGATGCCCTTTACAGAGGAACAAGCGGGACGGCCGACGAGGTCGTAGGAGGGAAGAGGAAGAGCGTCGTCGCAGATCGCGTTGTCGATGCCCTCAGGATAAACCGTCGAGGTGCGGCCATCGAGGCCGATGTAGAGGATGGGCGAATAGCGCGTTTCGTCGCCTACGGTGTAGACCGTCTGCACACCCACACGCTCAAACATATCCTCACGCAGATTCACCACGTTCCAGTTGATGTCGCGGCAGACAATGTCGGCGTATTCATCGCCGCGGCGATCGGTGTAGCCGTAAGGCACAAGTTCCATATCGCTGTCGATGTTGGGATACTGACGCTTGCGGAAAGTATAGGGTTCATCGTCGAGCCAGATGCGGTAGCTGAGGCAGTCAGGATCGAGGAAGGTGCCGTCCGTCTTCAGGTTGCATAGACGGAAGACGAGGCAGAAGACGCCGTAGTCGTTGTACTGGTCGTAAAGTTCTATTTCCGAAGGAGGTTCGGGAGCAGCAACGACGGGACCGTTGTAAGGCGCGAGGCGCATATTCTGGACGTAGTAATAGAGATAACCCACGGCGGTGTAGGCACCGGGGAAGGCCTTCGAACCGTTGTCGACGGTGATGGAGCCGTCGCGGCCCACGGTCATCGTGAGGTCGGTCTGCATAATGTCCCAATTGCCGTAGAGCTCGTTGTACTTCGTGCGTTCCACACCATTATAATATAAATAATAGCCGAGGCCGTTGCCGAGATACTGGTCGTTCTGCAGCGTGATGCGCTGACCCTCGCGGGTACCCTTCACCCAAACGTTGCCCATTTCGGGAAGCAGCGAGTCGAAGTAGTAATCATCGCCGTCAACAGCCACGCGGCCCTTCTGCGCAATGGTCGAACTGAAGGAACTGTTGCCCGTATAGACGTACTCGCTCACCGTGGCTGTGGCGGGAATTTCGGTGAATTCGGTGGAGAGGTCGAAAGGTTTGAGGTCAATGCAGCGGAACTCAAAGTAGGGGTAGGCATTGCCTTCAAGGTCGGTCATGCAGAGGCCGAGGTGGCGCTGGGGGTTGGCCTCGTTGTCATCGATGTAGATACGACCGTCCTCATCGTAGTTGAGTTCGAGATTCTTACACTTCCAGCCGCGATCCTCCTCGTAGTACTCGCAGAGGTGGAAACGATAGGTGCCGTAGTCTTCGTTGAGGGTGAGGGCCACTTCGTCGGCGTCAAAGACAATCTTGGCCTGACCACTGCCCGACTTAGGACGCACGATCTTGCCCTTTGCCCAGAACTCGTTGGTCTTGAAGTCGCGGGGCAAGAAACTGCCGACATAGACCGTCTTGCCGTCGTCGGCGAAGTAGACGGTGTTGGAGAAACCGATGATCTGCATCATGCCGTAAGGCGTGTCGTAGAAGCCGTTCATGATGTAGGGCATAGGCGTGCCTACCGGCTTGTAGGTGCTGTGAATACCGAGACTTCCGTCGTTTTCGGCAAGGTCGTCGTATTCACCGTAACCGCCCTCATCGCCGTCGTCGCCTTCATCACCGCCGTTGTCGCCGCCATCGCCTTCATCGCCGCCGCCATTGTCATTGCCACCGTCGGGACGGTCAACGTAGATGATGGCAGAAGTTTTCGTCTCGCCGCCATTCGAATAGACGGCCTGCACGCCGATGCGCGTCCAGTCGGTACGGTAGATGTAGACCTCGTTCATGTTGGCCTGCGAGTTGAAATCGTAGTTGTAGATGTCGCTGTAGCCGAAAGGCACGAGGGTCATCTCCTCGCTGTCGATGTAGGGGTATTCGTCGCGGCGGAAGGTGAAGCGCTCGTCGTCGAGGTAGATGTAATAGCCGAGTTTCGAGGGTTCGAGATACTGGCCATCGACGCTCACGTTGTCCTGCAAGAAATCAAGGACGTAACCACCGTATTCTTCGAGAAACTCATCGCCCACAGAGATGTCGTAAGGCGCTGAAGGCTCAAGCGCAGCATCGCTGCTCTCGTAGGGTTCGAGCGTGTGGTTGTAGGTTGCGCCGAAGACGTTGCCGTCGGGGAAGTAAGCGCCCGGATTGGCCTTCGACTGGTTGTTGAGTTTGATTTTTCCGGCGTTGTCAATGCTGAAAGTGATCTCGGCAAACTCTTCAATGTTCACCATATTCTCGTAATCGACGCCGGTGACGAGATTGCCGAAGTAGTAAACGTAGAAACCGTTGCTGATGCCGAGATACTGGTCGTTGGGCAAGGTGATGGTGTTGCCTTTGCGCGTGCCTTTCACCCAAGCACGACCAACATCGGGCAGGAGGGAGTCGAAATAGTAGTCGCCATCTGCAGAACCGTCGGCAGAGGGGGCAACAGCCACGTGACCGATGACGTCCTCCTTCGCGCCGTACCATTTATAGGTGTGGTAGATGTAATCCTGAACCTTGGCAGCGGCGGGGAGTTCTACAAGATTCACATGACCGTCGTAGGGAGTGAGGTCAGGGCTGTGCATACGGGCACGAACGTATATGATGTCATCGTGCGTGTAATAGAGACCGAGGATATGGCTGGGGCGCGAGGCATCGTCCTTGAGGTAGATGCGGTCGCCGTCCTTTGTGAGCACCACATTGCGCGCCTCGACGGGATTGTCGTTGCTGTCGAAGGTGATTTCGCCCATCTTGAGTTCGAGGTCTTCGCCGGCGTCGGTCTTGACGGTGAGGGCGGTCTCGTTACAGTCGATGGTGATGGTGCCTTTCCCGCCAACTCCAGCTTCAACGCGACCCTTAACCCAAAGTTGGTCGACGGGGTAATCGAGCGAGAAGAAGCCGCTGATGTAGGCTGTCTTTCCGTCGGCAGAATAGCTGACCTTGGAGGCTATCCAGTTGGCGGGTGCAAAACCGTTGAGGCCCACGAGTTGGGCACTCATCTTGTAATTAACAGGTGCGCCTTCGGGCACCACATCGGCGCGGCTGACGAGTGTGGCACAGCAGAGGAGGAGCAAGGTAAGTATATGCTTCATGGGATAAAAATTAACAGAGGTATCTTGAACGTTCACAAAGAAACAGTTAACGCTCGCGAAGAATTATTTGACGCGCTCAAAGAAATAAGTCGTACCACGGCTGTGAGTCGATCGTTTCACGTCTGTGCGACTATCGTGCCACAGTTGTGGAAATATCGTGCCACGTCTGTGACACGATTGTCGCACAGACGTGGCACAACAAAAATCTTTGAGGTAGAAATCTATTTCTTTGGCAGAGAATTCTATTCTGCAAAGAGACGCGGAACGCGAGCCGAGAGATTGACTACTCTGCAAGAGAGAGTGAAGACTCGGCACGCGAGATTACTGCGCAATGCTGCGGCGGCCGTTCTGGTGGTATACCTGAC
>JAUNIC010000261.1 GCA_030523615.1 Bacteroidales bacterium | reverse complement strand
CATTCTATCATTACTATCATTTTTCTCATTTTTTTGTGAACCTTTTCCCGCTTTGTGCGTACTCTATAGAAAATACGCTTTAAAATGATGTTTCGAAAAATCTTCATACTCATTCTCTTTTGCTTCGTCGCGACTCCTGTCGTCAGGGCCCAAAGCGCCTATGAGGCCTACAGCGATTCGCTGCAGGCACTCTATCGTCAGGAGTTCCCCGAGCGACTGAGCAACATGGCCGACGAACTGGCGCGCTACTCCGAGTGGCGCAAACGCCACACCATGCCCACCATCGCCGATGTGGTGACTGTGGAGCGTGTCAAGGTGGTGGACCAAAAGCGCAAGGACGCCCGCAAGGCCTACGCCGACGGAGCGCTTGACGCCGAACTGCTGGAGCAGGCTGGCAACATCCTTCGCACCATGCCCGACCGTGCGTTGCTCTACGTCTCTTGGCCCGACCTCTACACGGCGTGCCTCGCGCTGCAGGAAGGCATGGAGCGCGGCGAGGTGGTGAAGGCCGGCATCCGTCGCGACGTCGTTGTCGTGAGCCACGAGTTCTTCCAGGGCGGTCAGTACACCGACGAGATGCTGGCCGCGCTTGGTGTGGATCGTCAGCTCATTGCCGACGAACTCGATGCCATACGCTTTGCCGGAGCCGATGGCGCCGACCGCGTGACCTTCGTCAATGCCTACGAACTCAGCTATCGTCTCTACGCCCTCCTCAAGGTGGCGAAGCGCAGCAACCGCACGTTCTATTCTGACTACAACGGCGTCTTCAATATCCAGGCCAACGAACTGGTGAGCTGCTTCTACAACGAGGGCCTCGTCATCCGTTACAGCGAGACGCCTTACGACAACATCTCCGTCATGAAGCACAACGCTCTGGAGGCCTATCGCCTGCAGTTCCTCCTCTCGCCCGATGCGCAGCCCGACCACGAACCCGCCGAGGGCCAGCAGGAGATGGAAAACATGTGCGCTACGATGTTCCGCGGCCTTCTGCCCTACATGAAGGACGAAGGCGACGATGAGGCTTTTGCCGCTTGCGTGGAGTATCTTCGCGCATTGCTCGACTATCGTCTCCACCATTGGGCGCCCGACTTCCGCGAGCAGTATCGCCGCGATGCCGAGGCCGAAATCCGCAAACTGCAGTCCTCACCCTCAACCTCTTCGCCCGAATAATGGATTCACCACAGTTCACTCGCATTTACGGCATGGAGGCGCAGCGCTTGCACGGCTTTTTCCTCCGCATGCTTGGCTCCGACCCGCAGCTGGTGGCCGACATGGTGCAGGAGGCGATGACGCGTCTGTGGGAGCACCGCGAGAGCGTCGAGGGACATCCGCCCGAGACCGCTCGTCCGCTCATCTACACCATTGCCCATAACCTCTGCCGCGACCATTGGCGACGCCAGGCGGTGCGCCTCGAAGCCGGCGACGACGATGCCGACAAGGCGCTCGGCCGCCTCGCCGTCGAACCCGATGCTCCGCTGCGCATGGATCGCGAGACTTTTGCCGACGCCCTCCGCCGCGTGACGGCCGCCCTGCCTCCCGAGCAGCGCATGCTCTACGCGCTGCGCTACGAGCAGGAACTCTCGCTTGCCGACATCGCCGCTATCTTCCACATCCCCGAGGGCACGGTGAAGAGTCGCCTCAACGCCCTCACCCAAAAACTCAAACAACGCCTTTCACAGTATGTCCGATAATACATTCTCCTCCTTCGAAGACCAGCTCCTTGCCGGCGCTCGCGACATTGTCAATGCCGACCTTACCGCTGCTCCCGCCGCTGACCCCGCTGCGGCCAAGGCCATTGTGGCGGCTTCAAGCGTAGCAGTCATGCCTCCGGCCAAGACTCATCGCGTTGCCCTTTGGCCCACGATTGGCGCCGCTGCGGCGTGTCTCGCCATCGGTTATGTGTTGCCCCATCCGCAGCAGGGTGGAGCAGAGCCCGAGGCGCCCACGGCCCGCGTGGAGAGGGTGGAAGTCGTCCGCACCGACACCATCTACCGTGAGCGCATTGTTCCGCAGACCGTAGAGCGCATCGTCGAGCGTCCCGTGGTGCAGACCGTCGAGGTGGTTCGCGTCGACACTATCAGCGTTCCCGCCGCCGCTCCGCAGCCCAAACACGCTCCGCGCAGCCTGGCCAACGACGGCTTCGTCTATGCCTTCAACACCATCGACGAATAGCACGTCCTCACCGCGTGCCTCCCCTTCGAGAACTTCATCTCCTCCTCTTCAAGAACTTTCATCTTCATCGCAAACATTGCCATGCTCACCAAAAATATCTTCCGCATTCTTCTCCTTGCCCTCTGCCTCCTCTCCCTTCCTGCGAGCGCCAAACGCCACAAGGTTTCGGCCGAGGAACGCACAGCCGCCATTATGCGCACCTACGACCTGCTGCAGTCGGGGCAGTGGGTGATGATGATTGACGACATCACGACGCCAAAGGTCAGCTTTACCCATCTCATTTCCGAGCGCAACTATTTGTACATTGAGGATTCGTACCTCGTGGTGCAGACCGATATCACGGGTGCCCACCGTGCCACCAATCTCAACTCCTTGCAGCGACAGGAAGCGGCTCGCTATGCCGGGACTCATCCCGAAATTACTACAGGATTTTGTCCGGGAAGTTGCGAAAAATTTAAAATCGCTTCGTCCGATATCCGCACCAATCGCAAAGGCACAAAGGTAATCCTCAACCTCTATATCGACCGCCCCCACTACACGAAGAAACTCTTCGAACGCATCGTCATTGATCCTATCACGATGAAAGCCAGCAACGGCACTTTGAGCGGTCACATCGTGCCCGACAACGAAACCCTCCTTATCATTCGCAACCCGAAGTAATTCACCCGCCGCTACTTTTTCGTTTATGAACCGACTCCTTTATAT
>JAUNIC010000050.1 GCA_030523615.1 Bacteroidales bacterium | reverse complement strand
TGTGCCTTAAAACTAAGCAGAAAGGGGCCGATTGCGACCAAAATATCACAAATTGCAACTCCCAGATTACAAGCAATCACTTTTCAACACAAAAAGTGAACCTAAAGTGAACCTTAAATCGTATAGGGTTCACTTTTGTAATGCGCGTATTATCAGTAGATTAACCCCAAAAAGTGAACCCGTGAACCTGAAATGCATATTTCCGTCTGCCAGAGAAACTCTCCCAGCACGCTCCACGGTGGAATGTGCTGGGAGATCAGTGCACTTCGATGATGTCGTCGAAGTTAGTGGTTTCGTTGCGCAGCGGTTGGAAGTTCTTTAGATTCAGCTCCTTCTTCTCGTAGCCTTGCGACGCGATGCGCAGGGTGTCCATGCCGTAGCGGCGGTTGATGTCGTCCATCATCTCCATGAGGTGCGTCTGTCGTTCGATTTCCTCGGCGGGTTGACTGTCGAAGAGGTCGAGCTGGATGGCCTCGTCCGTCGTGATGTCGGAGAGGATGACGCCCGCACGTTTGTACTGGAAGCCTCGTTTGTAGATGGCGTTGAGCGCCTGGAGGGCAGCCTTGACGATGACAGTGCTGTCGGCCGTGGCCACAAGGAGGCGGACAGTGGCCGAGTTGCCATACTGTGCCAGGTCTTCGCGGTGGGGATTGGTGGCAATGAAAGTCGAGATGGAGAGACATACGCTGTGCTGGTCGCGGAGTTTGCGTGCAGCGGCGACGGCGTAGTTGCTGATGTAGGTGGAGAGGGTAGCGCTGTCGTCCGTCATGTAGGTGAAGGTGCGCGAGTGCATGATGCTCTTCTGCTGGGCGGGCGACTCGATGTCGATGCTTGGAATGCCGTGTAGCTCCTTCCAGGTGCGCACACCGGGGATGTGCAGCTGCTTCTGGACGAAGTACTCGGGCATACGGTAGAAGTCGAGCGCGGTCTTTATTCCCGCTGAGGCCAGACGCGGTGCGGTGCGGCGCCCGATGCCCCACACGTCCTCGATGGGGAGGGAGCGGAGGGCTGTCTCGATCTTGTCCTTCGGCAGCACGCAGACACCGTTGTAGCCTTTGTAATGCTTGGCGTACCAAGTAGCCACCTTGGCAAGGGTGAAGCTGAGCGAGATGCCGCAGCTGACGGGGATGCCGGTGCAGTGCTCGATGTGGGCCTTGACGGCTGCAGCACATTGGCGTAGTTCGTCGGGATCGTCGATGGGGAGTTCGCCGAAAAATTCGTCGACGCTGTATTGCGTGAAGTTGAGCACAACCTGCTGGTCGCGCACCACTTGCATGAGGCGGCGGGAAATGTCGACGTACTTCGGGAGGTTGGCAGGGAAGATGGCGACGTTGTTGCGCTCGAGCACGTCCTTGACCTGGAAAACCGGGTTGCCGCGCTTGAGTCCCAGAGCTTTTGCCTCTTTCGTGAGGGCGAGGATGATGCCGCCTCCAGCCTCGTTGCAGTTGGCCACGACGACGGGCTTGCCCTGAAGATCGGGGCGCAGCGAGACTTCGCAGCTGGCATAGAAGGTGTTGCAGTCGATGTGGAGAATCATGGCTTCTTCTTCATGACCCATGTGACGACGCCCCAGACACGGAGTTCGGAGGGGTTGGCCACGAGGATGGGGGGATAGTTGGGATTGCCGGAGAGGAGGTAGACCTTTCCGTCGCGCTGGATGATGCGTTTGACGGCAAATTCGCCCTCGAACATACAGACGGTGATGTTCTTCTCCGTGGGGTAGAGCGAGCGGTCCACCACGATGAGGTCGCCATCGTCGATGCCCTCGTCAATCATGGAATCGCCCACGACGCGGAGGATGAAGGACGTGGCGGGATGGGTCACAAGCTCGCGGTTGAGGTCGATGGGCTGGCTCATGTAGGCATCGTCGACAGGCGACGGGAAGCCCGCATGGACGAGGGCTTCGTCGAGCATTTGCACCGTGGTGTCGGTATCGGTGGCGACGCTGTAAAAGATGAAAGGCGATGGCTTGGGCATGATGATCAGATGAAAAGGTGGCAATGATTACGTGCGCACGTATAGCTACGTGCGCACGTATATTATATTAGAGGAGCAACTTCAAATTAGAGGAGCAAATTCTGCAGCTGTCCGCTACTTGTGGCGGGCCACAATCCAGTTGGAGGGGCTGTTGTAGCCGATGCGGCAGGGGAGGGGCTTGATGGAGGATGCATCCTCGACGTAGCGCTTCTGAAGGTCGGGCTGGTAGCATTCGTCGGAGAATTCCTCAGAAGGCTTGACGTATTCACCGTAGAGATTGACGGAGAACTTGTCGGTGAGAAAGCGGTAAGGAATGCCGGAGTCGTCCTGCACGATGGCGTGAGAGTAGTCGAGAATGTAGCTGCGCATCGTGGAGAAGAAATCGTTGTGGAGCAGGAAGGAAGCCGCCTTCATGTAGCAGCCGACGCGGTGCTCGGGCAGGGTGGTGTCAAGGTAAGCTTTGAGGTGCTCGTCGAAGGATTTGTCGGCCACATTGCTGGCGAAATAGTAGAGCGTCTGCTCCTGCTGCGAACCGGCGCGGAAGAAGCGAATCTCAAGGAGCTTGCGCTTGTCGGCCGTGTTGACGATGGCGCCGTCGCGGTCAATGTCCTTGTACTTGATGGAGATGATTTCGCACTTGCTGATGGCCATGAGCATGGTGATAACAGGGCAGATGCCGTCCACCTCCATTGTGCCCCAGTCGGCTGCCATCTCTTTTGAGGCGAAGTAGCTGGTGCGGAAGTAGGTGGCGAGGGCCTGACGATAGGTTTCGTACTGGCTGAAGGCGGTGACGATGTCGCGGTCGATGGGCGAGCCGGTCTTCTCAATGCCGCAGAGGAAGTAGGTCTTGGCATTGGGGAAGAGGGTGTAGGGATACATGAAGTCGGCGCCGCTGAAGGGGTAGAAGACGAAGTCGATGGAGTCGCGGAAGTCAGCGAAGTCGGTGCTGGCGATGCCGTCGACCATCTTGAGGGTTGGCGCGCTGCGTTCGACGAATCCCTTGACCGTCGAGGAGTAGGCGTTCCAGGCTTTGGCGTCGGCCTCGGAGATGTCGACGCCCTCCTTGCTGATGCCGGCGTAGAAGTTGATGGCGCGGTTGATGGCTTCGTCGCCCTTGAGGGTGCTCTGCGTCTGTTCCTGGGCATTGTCGGCGGCAGGGGTCTCCTTGGAGGAGCCCGAGCAGCAGGTCAGCGTGAGCGCAGAGGTGGCAAGGGCGAGTGCGAAGAATGTGTGCTTGATGTTCATTTGCTATTTGGCTGCGGGTTTTGTCTTAGGCTTTGTGGCGGGCTTGGGAGCTTCCTTCTTGGGCGCAGGCTTGGGAGCATCCTTCTTAGCTGCAGGCTTGGGAGCGTCCTTCTTGGGCGCAGGGGCAGGAGCTGCCTAAGGATTCTTCTTGCGCTCGGCAGCCTTGAGGACGTTCTTCTTGAAGTTGGCGATGGTGATGCTGCGGTCGCTGTTTTCGGGGAGGAAGGTGGCGTTGACCCACTTGCGATCGGGGAATTCCTCGGAGATGAACTTGTAGAATTCGGGATGTGCAGCCTTGATGCCAGCGGCCCACTTTCCGTCGCCCACCATGTCGTCGAAACGGTAGGTGTTGAGGGCGTCGAAGAGACCTTCGAGTTCGGGGATGGCGTCGAGACGGTTCTTCACCCACACCTCGGCACGGAGAGCCTTCTTGGCTTCGTCGGAGAGTTCGGGAACGACGGGCTTGGGAGGAGCCACAACGGTGTCGGGCTTGATGGCAACGGCAGTGTCCTTGGGCTGTTCTACGACCTGTTCTTTCTGTTCTTTCTTTTCTTCGACCTTTGCCACGGGCTTTTCTTCACCGTTGCTGTTGATGATGGCATTTACGCCCCAAACGCCGAGACATACTACGGCGCCAAGGCCGAGGGCGCCGCCGAAGCCGATGGCGCGCTGCTTGAAGCGTTCGTAGCGGTTGACGGTGAGGATGCCCTTGTCGTTTTCGATGTAGCCGGCGAGGGGACAATCCTTTTGGCTTACGCCGCCGCCGTCGATGGTGATGCGGCCGCGCTTACCGCCAGCGAGGATGATTTCGCGGGTGTAGTTGGCGTTGCTGCGCACGAGGTTGATCTCCACGTTTTCCTGAATCTTGAAGAGGTCGAGCACAAGCTTGCTTTCCTTGTAGCCGACGGCGCTGACAACGACTTCGGCGCTGTGGGCTGCCGACTCCTTGACGAGGAGGTCGCCGCTGATGACTTCGTCGCCGATGCGGATGATGGCGTCAACGACGGGCTTGTGGTCGTCGCCATAGACCTGGAACTTGCTGCGCGACACACGCACCTGCCACTCGAACTTGAGGGGCTGAAGGTCGATGACGTCGTTGTCCTTCGTGGCGTTGTACGTGAAGCGGTAGCTATCGAAGGGCGGACGCTTGAGCGACATGCGCAGCGGAGTGCCCTCCTTGGTGCGGACGGGCGAGGTGAAGTGTACGTACTTCTCGCCGTTGAAGACGAGGAGCTTCGTGCCGTCGCCGAACTGACTAACGTCCGTGGGAGGAATGACGATGAGCGACTTATCAAGGCGGCGGTTGGTGAAGTTGCCGAATTTGCTCTTGAACTCGTTGGCCACGTAGACGGGGTCGGTGAGGAAGATGGCGAGGAAGCCGCGATAGTTCTCCTGATAGCGGTGCTCGAGGATTTCGGTCATCGAGCTGATGACGCCGGGATTGCGCACACCGTAGCGTTCGCCTGCCGAAGCAATGTAGGGCGAGGAATAGCGCTCGGGGTAGGTCACGGCAAATTTGGCGCTGATGTCGGCAGCCTTGAGGTGTATGCTGTCTTCGGTGAGAACGTCCTTGGCAAAGTTGAGAAGGCCTTCGAGCTCTTCGCCAGAGACGGAGATGTTGCGGGGAATGTATATCCAGCCTCCGAAGTAGTCGTCGACGCTGCCGACGATCTGGCGGATGATGCCGAGGAAGCAGCCTTCTTCACTGAAGGTGAGGAAGGGGATGGCGCGGTCTTCGCCGAGGGTTGTGCCGAAAAGTTTGATGTAGTCGCGGATGTCTGTGATGTGGCTCGTCCAGTCGCCGGCATTGCAGGTGAGAACGCTGCCTTTGCCCTGGGTGGCACGAGTGATGGCAAAACCTATCTTGTTCATGGTGATGATATGTAAGTTTTTATGTGTTGTTTATTTTGTGTGCGTTATCTTGAGTTGGCTTTGTGAATAGTCGATTTCGATCTTTCCCAGTCGGCTCAGAACGGTCTGGCCGAGGAGGAGCGGAGCCTGCTGGTTGTGGACGATGCTGGCCTTGACGTTTTCGAGCGTGAGGCCGCCGAATTCCACTTTGCGCAGGTTGATGATGGTGCCCTCGTTAAGGTCACCGTTGGCATCGCCGTAGTAGGCTTTGCCGCGGATGTCGGACTTCGTGAGATAGCCATTCTTCAGCATGAAGAGGGCTTCGACGTCCGAGATGGTCACGTCGGCCGCACCCGTGTCGAAGTAGAAGTCGAGGGGCAAGCCGTTGATGGTGCATTTCACCTTGTAGATGCCGGCTTCCTTCGTGAAGGGCACCTCGGTGGTGATGAGTTCTTCGGTGGTGCCGATGGTGTCGGCCACCAGAGCAGAGTCGGCAGCTTCGTCCACGGCGCTGGGCAGCGTCATGGCGCTCATGCAACTGTCGACGAGGCTGGTATAGCGCTCGGTGCCACGCAGGCTGTCAAAGTCAGGGTCGTGCTGGATGCGAAACGCATAGTGCAGATTTCGCGGCAAATTGTCTTCGAGCATGCTGAGGGCTTCGTCGGTCTTGCCCATAAGCGTCAGCATGCGGGCTTGAGAGAACTGCGTGGAGATCTTGGCGTACTTTTCTGTGTATTTTCGGTAGGCTTCTTCGGCCTCTGTGGTGCGTCCCAATAGGGCATAGGCCATGGCCTCATGGCGACAGACGAACTCCTCGCCGTTGACCTCGTCGTTGATGGTGATTACACGCTCGAAGTCAGCGCGGGCCTCGTCTTCGCGGCCGAGATGGCGGAGTGTACATCCACGATAGTTGAGGTAGAGTTTGTCGTAGGGATAGAGGGCGTATGCTGTGTTCAAGGCTTCGAGGGCCTCTTCGTAGCGCTCTGCCAGATAGAGTGTCGTGCCCAAACAACCATAACCATTGTAGTCCTCGGGGTCGGCCTCAATGAGACGATTGGCGTAGTCAACCGCCTCGTCGTAGAGTCCGCAGGATTCGTAGATGATGTTGGCCGAAGCGAGGAAACTGCCGTAGGTGGAGTCGCATTTCACGGCCTCGGTGATGCTGGAGATAGCTTGCGGGAAATTGCCCATGCTGCAGTAGCAGTGTGCCATGTTCTCGAGCGCCATCTGCGCTACATCGCTATCTTCGCCACCTCTCTTGATGGCCTCCTTGTAGAAGTCGATGGCCTCGTCGAACTTTTCAGCGTCCTCGTAGGAAGAGCCCAGCAGATAAGGCCATGTTGCATTGTCAGCGTCTGATTTGCTCTTGGTCTTGAGATTGGCCATCATTGGTATGAAGGCGCTGTCGGCCATTTCCTCCAGCAATTGTTTGTTGAGGCTGTTGATGTTGAGGTCCAGCGCCGCTGTCACGTCGCGTGCTGCGTCATTCCATTTGCGCTGCTTTATGTAGCACTTTGCGCGATAGCTCAGCGGAGAACTCAAGTTGGGCTGGAGCTTCACGGCGTAGTTGAGGTGCTTGAGCGCCTCCTCGTAATTGGCCACGTCGGTGTAGTAGCGTCCTACGTAGATATTGGCGACGGCGTTGTCGGGGAATCGGCTTTCGAGCAGCTGGATGTCGGGTGCTTCGGCCGCAAGATCCTTGAGGTCGCGCATCATGTTAATGTGGGTGTAGAGGTGGTCGGGCACCGTGGTGTCGAGCATGATGGCCGTCTGGATGTCGGCCAAAGCCTTTGCGGTGTCGCCGATAGCGGCATAGGTCTGCGAGCGGTAGTCGAACATCTCGGCACGCAGGGCGTTTGCCTTCTTCGGAGCATACTTCAGTGCCTTGTTGATGGTGATGAGGGCCGCATCGTTGAAGTCGTGCTTCAGGAAGATGCGACATTGCAGCATCAGCGCCTCGCAGCTCTGCGGGTTGTTGCCAAGTTCCGCCTCGGTGTAGTTTATTGCGTCTCGGTAGTTGCCCATCTCGAAGCTCTCGTTGGCGCGCTTCATGTTGTACGACATCTGCCCCTGGGCCACTGCCTGGAGGCAGCAACCGATGGCGAGGATGAGTATGATGATGGCTTTTCGCATGGCGACGTTTTTGCTTCTTTGCGTTTAGCTTTATGAAAGGACTTATTTGCCTATGATCTTGAGCACACGTTTTGTGGCATCTGTCTCGATCGTGCCGAGGGGGCTTAAGGCATCGGGCCCGACGATGAGCGCCACCTTCTGGCTGGTGCTGACGGTTGCGTGCAAGTTCTCTAAGACGAGCGTGCCGAGCTTCACCTGACGCAGTACAATCTCTGTGCCGTCGGGAATTTGGCCGTTTGCGTCGAGGTTCTTGGGAGCCTGCACGAAGTCTTCCATCTTCACGTAGCTGTTCTTCAGGAGGAAGAGGACGTCGGTGCTGCCGACTGTGGCCTTGGTGCTGTTGGCGTCGTAGTGGATGGCGAGCGTCACATCGTTGATGGCGCCTTCCACCCTGAACATGCCGCCTGTTTTTGTCGCTGCGAGTTCGGTGACGACACCGTTGGCGTCTTCTGCGGCAGGTGTGGCGGCCGGCAACTTACTGCCCTTTGTGAAGTTGGCGATGGTGCGGCCTTCCTTGGTGTCCTTGAGCTGTGCGATGTAGAAGGGCCAGACGATGACGTTCTGGTTTTTGCGTGCCCTGCACTCCATCTTGACAATCATCGCTTGCAGCGCTTCGCCTTCGAGTTGCTGGAGTATGGGAGCCGCTTCGCATGTGGCCTCCTGCTCGATGGCGTCCATGATTTCTTCTGTCGCTTCGTGCGTCTTGCCGCGGCGCAGATACTCCTCGGCAACCAGCAGGTGGGCCTTCTCGTTGAGAGGACTTAGTCGCACAGTGCGTTCGAAGATGCGCAAAGCCTCGTCATCCTGTCCGCGGCGATGGGCGATTTGGCCCAAACCGAGGTAGGCCTCTGTGTAGCCCTCGTTGAGACGGATGACGGCTTCATAGTCGGCCGAGGCTTCGTCCAGACGCCCCATTTCAAGGTAAGCGTCGGCGCGGTTCCTCAGGTAATTTTCGTTCTCCGGCTGCAGCTTGATGGCAGTCGTGAAGTCGGCAATGGCAGCTGTGCTGTCGGCGAGTGCCAGGTTGATTTGGGCGCGCAGGTCGTAGTGGGAAGCCTGTCCCTCTTTGTCTTTCTTGGGTGTGAGGGCAAGGGCTTTTGAACAAGCCTCGAGAGCCTCGCGGTACTGCTTTGTTTCGTTGAACAGCAGGGCAAGATAGTGGTGGCTGTCAGCGTCTTTCGGATTGGCTGCAATGGCCTTTTCGAAGTGGCGCTGGGCATCGGCATATTTTTCGGCCTTGTAGTCTTCCACGCCTCGCATGTAGTCATAACTCTGCGTCCCCGTCTTCTGCGCGGCTGCGGGCAGCGCAAATGCGAGGGAAAGTGTGGCGAGGATGTGTACAAATCGATGTTTCATGTCAATGTGGAAAGTAGGGCTCCCGTATGCGTGCACACGTTGTGGGCGTGTATCAAGCGTGCGAGTATTGAAAATGCGCGGCAAATTTACAATTTTTTTATGAGGCCTCCAAATGAAAAACACAAGTTTTCCTCGAATTCTCCACAAAGTTGTAACAATGTTTTTCTCGGGTGTGCAAAGCAGATGCTGACGCGACGTTCGTGTGGCGATTTTGGGAGGCAAAGGTGCGACGGGACCGATGCTTTTCTGATATTTTTGAACTGAAAATTTTGCCATCTCCGAAAAACGCGCTACCTTTGTGCCGTGGCATGCCTTTGTGGAAAGCCACGTTTGACTGTAACCCCTTTTAAATCAAATTTTTCCCGCTATGATAGAACAAATGCTCCAGTACAATCGACAGTTTGTCGAAAACAAAGAATACGAACGCTTCGTGACGAGCAAGTTTCCCGACAAGAAAATTGCCATCGTGACCTGTATGGACACCCGCCTCGTGGAACTTCTCTCCGCGGCCCTTGGCATCAAGAACGGTGACGTGAAAATTATCAAAAATGCAGGTGGTACAATCACGAATCCGTTTGACTCGACCATGCGTTCGCTGCTCGTGGCCATCTACGAACTTGGCGTCAACGAAGTGATGATTATCGGCCACACGGGTTGCGGCGTGCAAGGCATGGACAGCCAGGAGATGCTCCACCTTATGCGTGAGCGCGGCATCGACGAAGAGCACATTTCGCTTATGAAGCATTGCGGCATTGATCTTGACTCGTGGCTCCACGGCTTCGACGATACGGATTCTGCTGTAGCCGAGACGGTCGACTTGGTAAAGAACCATCCGCTTGTGCCGAAGGATGTGGTCGTCTGCGGCTACATCATGGACAGCACCACCGGCGAACTGCGTCGCATCTGAAACCGAAGAGTCTTGCATAGTTGCATTATATGATGCCTTCTGTGTTGCGTCTGAAAAAGCGCGATGTTGTGTCTGAAATACATGGTGTTGCGTGCCAAAATGTGTATAAAGTTTTTCCCTCAATATGCGAATCCGACAAATTCTTCTTGCAATTCTTGCGCTGCTTGCGCTGCTGCCGGCAGCAGCTTCCCGCTCCAAATACAAACCTCTTGACTTCCGTTCGCCCGACGGAAAGGCACAGCTGTGCGTCACGCTGGACGACGATGTGCCCACTTATAGTCTGACAGTCGACGGCGTGTGCGTGCTGCGTGACTCCCGCGTCGAGTTCGATTCCCTCTCCCATCGCAACAAGCGGGGATTGGAGGTAAGTAAAGTCGAGGAACATCGCGGTGAATGGCGTCCGCTATGGGGCAAGCGTGCCGTGGTGCGCGACGACTATAACGAAGCCTCCATCACCTTCCTCCATCTTGGTGTCGATTTTGCCCTTCGCTATATTTACACCTTCCGCCTCTACGACGATGGCATGGCTTGGCGATGCGAGGTCACGAGGAGCAGCGCTTTTACAGGCGAATCATGCTCTCTGTCGGGCATAAGGCGCTCTTTTTTCGGGTTGCGCGACGTCAGCACCTTCAACTTTGCCGATGACTTTACGGCCTGGTACTACAATGGTGAATATCACAACATTGGCCCAGAACGACTTAGCGAAAGCGAAGGCGACCGCCGTCCCGTCATGACGGTGAAGGCCAACGACCATCTGTACCTTGCCCTTCACGAGGCGCTCTTGCTCGAAGGCAAACCACTCCTCCTCCACACCGAGAAGGGCAGCACGAGCTTCCGCGTGGTGAACGATGCCGCAGAAACTGGCCGTGTGGGCGCAACGCCTTGGCGCGTGGTGATGTTCGGCAGCACACCGGGTGAACTCGTCGATTCGCACATCATCGAACTCCTCAATCCCGCCCCCGATCCGCAGTATGATTTCGCCTCGTGGGTGCGCCCCGGCGTAAACCTTTGGGACTGGCGTATTGACGGCGCTTTGTGGCCCGATCCCGCCATCCACAAGGGGGTGGACGAGGCCGACGTCTTCCACTACGGCATGAACTACGACTCGTGGGTGCGTATGGTAGACTTCGCCGCCGAGCAGGGCTTTACTGGTCTTGTACTCGATGCCAATTGGTATGGTCCTGAGTTCGAGAAGGATTCCGACCCCATCACCGGCGAGAAGGCCCGCGACGTGCAGCGCATCATACAGTATGGCAAGGAACGTGGTGTGGGCTTGTGGCTCTATCTCAACGATGTGGCAGGTACGAATTATCCCATCGAGGAGACCCTCGCGCAGTACGAAACCTGGGGAGCTGCCGGCGTGAAGTATGGATTTATGGAAGGCACGATGACCGAGCGCAACGAGAAGACGATGCGCATCACTGAGCTTTGTGCCAAGCATCATCTCTGCGTGGATTTCCACGACAATCCCGTGCATCCTTGGGGACAGGCCCGCACGTGGCCCAACGCTCTAACGCGTGAGTACTGCCAAGCGCAACTCGATGCCCACCGCACATATGAGCCCAAGACATTTATGACATCGGTCTTCGTCAATATGCTTGCCGGCCCGCTCGATATGAACAACGGCTTCTTTGATCTACGTCCCGGCGTAACGACGCGCGTTGACAATAATCAAGAGGTTCACTCCACCGTTTGCGCTGAGGCGGCGCGTGTGTTCATTACTTATTCTGGTGCCGATGTCATGCCCTACATTCCCGAGTATTACCGCCAGTATCCGCATCTCCTGAAGTTCCTTTCGGCGCAGAAACAGCCCTGGCTCGAAAGCCGCACGCTCGACGGCAGCATCGGCGAATACATCGTCATGATGCGTCAGGCCCGCGACGGACGTTTCCTTGTGGCTGCGGCAACGAACGAAGAAGGACGCACCATCGACGTCGACCTCAGTTTCCTGCCGAAAGGCAAGTTTGTGGCCGAGATCTGTGAGGATGCTCCTGGTGTGCATTATCTCGGAAAGCGCGATGCGATGAGTTACCGCGAAGTGGAGCTCCGTGGCGGCAGGAAGACTGCGCCTCTGCGTCTCACGATGGCTCCTGGTGGCGGAGCATGCGTCTACATCCGCCCCGCTGCCGAAAAATAGAAAAGAATCGTTACCGACACCACACAACAAAAGAACTTCTGCATCCGTCACGGGTGCAGGAGTTGTGTTATCCTATGCTTAGTTGCTGACGTTGGCGATGGCGCTGAGCCATCAGCAGCCAGCGAGGGCCGTTATGTCGGTTTGTATTGTGGTGCGTCGTACGGATTATACAATGCCCTGAGCCATCATGGCGTGAGCCACCTTCATGAAGCCAGCCACGTTGGCACCCTTCACGTAGTTGATGTAGCCGTCAGCCTCGCGGCCGTACTTGAGACACTGGGTGTGGATGCCGTGCATGATCTCGTGGAGACGCTTGTCAACGTCCTCGGCGCTCCAGCTGAGGTGAGCAGCGTTCTGGCTCATTTCGAGGCCGGAGGTAGCTACGCCACCAGCGTTGACAGCCTTGCCAGGAGCATAGAGCATCTTGTTCTCGAGGAAGAGGTCGATAGCTTCGGGGGTACAACCCATGTTGGAGATTTCGCCGACGCAGAGTACGCCGTTCTCCTTGAGCTGGCGAGCGTCGTCGCCGTTGAGCTCGTTCTGAGTTGCGCAGGGGAGAGCGATGTCAACCTTAGCTTCCCAAGGCTTCTTGCCGGGATAGAAGGTTGCGCCGGGGAATTCGTCAGCGTAGGGAGCCACGATGTCGTTGCCGCTTGCACGGAGTTCGAGCATGTAGTCAATCTTCTCGCCGCTGATGCCGTCGGGATCGTAAACGTAACCGTCAGGACCAGAGATGGTAACAACCTTTGCGCCGAGCTCGGTAGCCTTGAGGGCAGCACCCCAAGCCACGTTGCCGAAACCAGAGATAGCAACGGTCTTGCCCTTGATGTCGATGCCTGCGGTAGCGAGCATTTCGTTGACGAAGTAGAGACCGCCGAAGCCCGTTGCTTCAGGACGAACGAGGCTGCCGCCCCATTCGAGACCCTTGCCGGTGAGAACGCCGGAGAAGTCGCGGGTGAGCTTCTTGTACTGGCCGAAGAGGTAACCGATTTCGCGGCCGCCCACGCCGATATCACCAGCGGGAACGTCGATTTCGGGACCGATATAGCGATAGAGTTCGTTCATGAAGGCCTGGCAGAAACGCATGATTTCAGCGTCGCTCTTACCGCGGGGGCTGAAGTCGGAACCGCCCTTACCGCCACCCATGGGGAGAGTGGTGAGCGCGTTCTTGAAGGTCTGCTCGAAGCCGAGGAACTTGAGGATGGAAAGGTTCACACTGGCATGGAAACGGAGACCACCCTTGTAGGGACCAATGGCGCTGTTAAACTGCACGCGATAACCGAGGTTCACCTGAACCTTGCCGTTGTCGTCGACCCAAGGCACACGGAAAGTGATGATGCGTTCGGGTTCCACGAGACGCTCGAGGAGAGCCTTCTGCTCAAATTCGGGGTGCTGGTCATAAACGTCCTTGATGGAGGTCAATACTTCGCGTACGGCCTGAAGAAACCCAGCTTCACCAGGATGGCGAGCTTCGAGCTTCTGCATAAATTCATTAATGTTTAACATGAGAAATTTAAGGAATTTGTTAGATGTGTGAGGTTAGTGTTTTTGGTTATGTTTTTCACCGCAAAGTTAGGCACTTTTTTCATATCGCCCAAACAAAAATGCGAAAAAATTGCGTTTATCATCGATTTTTCTTATTTTCAGTTGGCAAAACGGGAATTATTTACTAATTTTGTGGCGTTAATAACTAAACTTCTTTTTCACTAAACTAAACTTCTATGTCTGAACGTGCCAATTTCGGCTCTCGTCTGGGAGTCATTCTTGCTACGGCCGGCTCTGCTGTCGGTCTCGGAAACGTGTGGCGTTTTCCCTATATGGCTGGTCAAAACGGTGGCGCAGCGTTCATCGTGATCTACCTCTTCTGCGTGCTCATGCTGGGCATTCCCTGCATGGTCTCCGAGTTCATCATCGGCCGCAACGCTCAGGCCAATACCGCCCGAGCCTATGCCCACGCCTCGGGAGGCAACAAGTTCTGGACGGCCGTGGGTGCCATGGGCGTCATCACGGGGTTCCTCATCACGAGCTACTATGCCGTCATCTCCGGTTGGTGTCTGCAGTACATCTATGCCTCGGGAGTCGGGGAACTCAAGGGTGACGCAAGCTATGTGAAGGAATATTTCAACAACTTCATGACCGATCCCGTCCTGCCTCTCTTTTGGACCGTTGTCTTCTTCGCCGCCACACATTTTATTATTACGCGTGGTGTGCGCGGAGGCATCGAGAAGGCTTCCAAGCTCCTCATGCCGCTGCTCTTCGTGCTACTCCTCGTCATTGTGGGCGCTTCGTGCATGCTCCCCGGAGCTGGCAAGGGCATCGAGTTCATGCTTCTGCCCGATTTCTCCAAGGTCGACGGCAACGTTTGCCTCGGTGCGCTCGGCCAGTCGTTCTACTCCCTCTCCATCGGCATGGGCTGCCTCTGCACCTACGCTTCTTACTTCAGTCGCGAGACCACGCTCCTCAAGTCGGCTGTGCAGATTTCGCTCATCGACACCCTTGTGGCCATCCTCGCCGGACTTATGATTTTCCCCGCCGCCTTCAGCGCAGGCATCGAAGCCGATGCAGGTCCTTCGCTCATCTTCATCACGCTGCCCACCGTGTTCCAGCAGGCCTTTGCCTCCATGCCCTTCATCGGCAACATTGTGGCCCTCATGTTCTACGCCCTTCTGGCTCTCGCCGCCCTCACCTCGCTCATCTCGCTCCATGAAGTGAGCACCGCCTTCTTCCACGAGGAACTCCACATTCGTCGCCGCTGGGCAGCCACCATCGTCAGCGTGGGTTGCGGCATCATCGGCTGCTGCTGCTCCCTCAGCCTTGGCGCGTGGGACGGCCTCCAGTTCTTCGGCATGCCCCTCTTCGATTTCTTCGACTACGTCACCGGCCAGATCTTCTTGCCCGTCGGAGGTTTCCTCACCTGTCTCTTCATTGCTTGGCGCATGGATCGCCAAGTGGTGCGCGACCAATTCACCAATTGGGGCACCGTGTCCCTCGGCTTCTACAATGTGTACCTGCTGCTCATGAAGTTCGTCTGCCCCCTTGCCATCCTCGCCATCTTCCTCCACCAGATGGGCGTGTTCTGATGGCGCTTACGTCCCTTGTGTCATACCATTTCTGCCAAAACGGCACAAAAAGTGTCCGTCCTAAGGCGTAAGTGCGACAGATAAGTCATAAAGAATCCCGTGCCAAAAGGTGCGGGATTTTTTTGGCACAACGCTTGCACAAAAAAAGGGCGTCACGACGAAATGCAAAAACTACATTCCCTCGCAATGCACGACCTCCACAAATGTAGGTCCTGCAAGAACTAACAGAGAAAAAACTAAAAACCGCTCGGCTCGCTAAGGTGCCTGCCCAGCAATTAACAAGAATATAAACAACAAAAAAAGAATAATTACAACTATGGGAAAAATTATCGGTATTGACTTAGGTACTACTAACTCTTGTGTATCTGTTTTCGAGGGCTCTGAGCCCATCGTCATCGCTAACTCTGAAGGCAAGCGCACCACGCCTTCCGTTGTAGGCTTCACCGCAGACGGCGAGCGCAAGGTCGGTGACCCCGCCAAGCGTCAGGCCATCACCAACCCCAAGAAGACCGTTTACTCCATCAAGCGCTTCATGGGTGAGAACTGGAGCCAGGTACAGAAGGAAATCACCCGCGTTCCTTATGAAGTAGTCAACGAAGGCAACATGCCCCGCGTGGCCATCGACGGCCGCAACTACACTCCTCAGGAGATCAGCGCCATGGTGCTCCAGAAGATGAAGAAGACCGCAGAGGACTACCTCGGACAGGAAGTGACCGAAGCAGTTATCACTGTTCCTGCATATTTCTCTGACTCTCAGCGTCAGGCCACCAAGGAAGCTGGCCAGATTGCAGGTCTCGAAGTGAAGCGTATCGTCAACGAGCCTACCGCTGCCGCACTTGCCTACGGTATCGACAAGGCCAACAAGGATATGAAGATCGCTGTCTTCGACCTCGGTGGCGGTACCTTTGATATCTCTATCCTCGAATTCGGTAGCGGCGTCTTCGAAGTGCTCTCTACCAACGGTGACACCCACCTCGGTGGCGATGACTTCGACCAGGTCATCATCGACTGGCTCGTACAGGAGTTCAAGAACGAGGAAGGCGCTGACCTCACCGCCGACCCCATGGCTATGCAGCGTCTGAAGGAAGCTGCCGAGAAGGCCAAGATTGAACTCTCCAGCTCCGCTTCTACTGAGATCAACCTCCCCTACATCACCGCTACTGCCTCTGGTCCCAAGCACCTTATGAAGACCCTTACCAAGGCTAAGTTCGAGCAGCTTGCCCACGGTCTCATCCAGGCTTGCCGCGTTCCTTGCGAAAACGCTCTCCGCGACGCCGGCTGCAGCAAGAGCGAGATCGACGAAGTCATCCTCGTGGGTGGTTCTAGCCGTATCCCCGCAGTTCAGCAACTCGTACAGGACTTCTTCGGCAAGGTTCCTTCAAAGGGCGTTAACCCCGACGAAGTTGTTGCCGTAGGTGCTGCTATCCAGGGCGCTATCCTCAACCAGGAAGTTGGTCAGGACATCGTGCTCCTCGACGTTACTCCTCTTTCAATGGGTATCGAGACCCTCGGTGGCGTGATGACCAAGCTCGTCGAAGCTAACACCACCATCCCCTGCAAGCGTAGCCAGGTATTCTCTACCGCTGAGGACAACCAGCCCGAGGTAACCATTCACGTGCTCCAGGGTGAGCGTGCCATGGCTGCTCAGAACAAGAGCATCGGCCGCTTCAACCTCGCAGGCATTGCTCCCGCTCGTCGCGGTGTGCCCCAGATTGAGGTAACCTTCGATATCGATGCCAACGGTATCCTCAACGTCAGCGCTAAAGACAAGGCTACCGGCAAGGAGCAGAGCATCCGCATCGAGGCCAGCAGCAACCTCTCTCAGGAGGATATCGAGCGCATGAAGGCTGAGGCTGAGGCCAACGCCGAGGCCGACAAGAAGGAGGCTGAGCGCATCGCCAAGATCAACCAAGCCGACAGCATGATCTTCCAGACCGAGAACATGCTCCAGGAGAACGGCGACAAGCTTCCCGCCGACGTGAAGGGTGAACTCGAAGCTGCCCTCGGCAAGCTCAAGGACGCTCACAAGGCTCAGGACGTGGCCGCCATCGACGCTGCCATCGCAGAGCTCAACGCCGTCACCCAAAAGATGTACCAGCAGGCTCAGGCCGCTCAGGGCGGTCAGCCCGGTGCTCAGGGTCCCTTCGGCGGCGCAGGCTTCCAGGGTGGTCCCCAGCAGCCCAACAACGGCGGCAAGGACGACATCCAGGACGCTGATTTCGAGGAGGTGAAGTAATTCGCCAGAACTAACACAGCATAAACACGAAATAGCGTGTGCTCCAATCGGGGCGCACGCTATTTTGTGTTATATCGTATAGACCATGTCTGTAATGAGCCACTCAAGCAAACTGCGATTCTCTTTCGTCTATTATTTGCCAACGACCATTACGCTTGCCGTTTACTCATTAGCATTTGTACTATAAGGAGTAGCGTAACCTCTCCCAAAGTGCATACACTTTAGAGGCAACTCCTTGGTAGTATTTGCACATTGGAGTCATTTACCAGTTGCAGACGATAGCCACATTCCAGGCCTCACCACGTCCTGATGACCGATAGCGGTACGCCAAGCCAAGAACCTCTCACGTTTATGCGGCTCAGCCACACGTTCGTAAGATTCAAAGTCAATATATTTCTGTTCTTCGTTCATATTGCTTCTTTGACTTTCCAACTTAGGATGCTTTTAGACAAATTGTGGTAACTTAATATCATACACAATAATGCAGTTTATTAAATAATGCAAAGCGCGTCTATAATAATAAATATGATACCTCAGGATTATTAATCTGCATTAACACGACTCATCAAATTACTATATTTTTCAATGATAATGGACCTAGCCTCTTCTATACTATGTAAATTGAATAGCTGACGGTATTTATCTGCCATCTTAACATTCTCATTTTGATTAAGGATATCATTAGAGTACATTTCACACAATATGGACTTTGTTATTGTTCCATTTCTCATCAGCATTTTTCTTCCAACCGGATCCCATAAAATTCCAATCCAGAAATCTGTATTAATGTTTCTTTCTAAATTACGAGAATACTTCTCCAATATGTCATCGTAATTTGCTCCGCTTTTTATCATTATTTGACATACAGCAGATACAAATGGTAATAGACCTACTGGTCTAAAGAAGAGATTCCCCCCCTCGTTGACTGGTCTAAAAGAAGATGCAGGGGCTTCACTAACATCCTGACTAAAAGTTTCCAGTTCTTCGAATGAATTAATCATTTTACGAAAGAATAAAAGCCTTCTATTTGTGCATCAACCGGTCTAGTTCGTTTTATATCTTTAAGTTTATCTTTGGAAAGAATCTCGCCTTTATTAATATAGTGATAAGAAATATACAATTGTTCGATGCAATCATACAAAGTCATTAATGTCGTAAAAGACGTTTTATCTGTCGAAGGAATTGACTTGGAATTACTATTTTTGATTCTAT
>JAUNIC010000049.1 GCA_030523615.1 Bacteroidales bacterium | reverse complement strand
CATCTAGAAAGCCTAGAACATCTAGCCACACACGAACTTTAAAAACAAAAAATACCATGCAACAGAAAGGCAACATCGGCATCACGACCGAAAACATCTTCCCCGTCATCAAGAAATTCCTTTATAGCGACCACGAAATTTTCCTCCGCGAAATCGTGGCCAACGCCGTCGACGCCACCCAAAAGCTCAAGACCCTCGCCGCAAAGGGCGAGAATGTGGGACAGACGGACGACCTTACCGTCTGCGTGAAGGTCGACGCCGAAGCTGGTACCCTCACCGTCAGCGACCGTGGTATCGGTATGACCGCCGACGAGATCGATCGCTACATCAATCAGATCGCCTTCTCCGGCGCCACCGACTTCCTTGAGAAGTACAAGGACGACGCCGCCACCATCATCGGGCACTTCGGCCTCGGCTTCTACTCTACCTTCATGGTGGCCAAGCAGGTCGACATCATCACCAAGAGCTGGCAGGACGCTCCCGCACAGAAGTGGAGCTGCGACGGCAATCCCGAGTTCACCCTCGAAGAGACCGAGAAGGCAGAGCGCGGTACCGACATCGTGCTCCACATCGATGACGACTGCAAGGAGTTCCTCGAGAAGTACAAGGTCGAAGAACTCCTCAAGAAGTACTGCAAGTTCCTCCCCGTGCCTATCGCCTTCGGCAAGAAGACGGAATGGAAAGACGGCGCACAGGTAGAGCTCGACGAGTGGAACATCATCAACACCACAGATCCACTCTGGACCAAGGCTCCCTCGACACTCAAGGACGAGGACTACCTCGCCTTCTACCGCGACCTCTACCCCATGCAGGACGATCCCCTCTTCTGGATCCACCTCAACGTCGACTACCCCTTCAACCTCACCGGCGTGCTCTACTTCCCCAAGATCAAGAGCAACATCGACATCCATCGCAACAAGATTCAGCTCTTCTGCAACCAAGTGTTCGTCACCGACAGCGTTGAGAACATCGTGCCCGACTTCCTCACGCTCCTCCATGGTGTCATTGACAGTCCCGACATTCCTCTCAACGTCAGCCGTTCTTACCTCCAAAGCGACCGCAACGTGAAGAAGATTTCACAGTATATCACCAAGAAGGTAGCCGACCGCCTCAAGCAGATCTTTAACAACGATCGCGCACAGTTCGAGGAGAAGTGGGACGACCTCAAACTCTTCATCCACTACGGCATCCTCTCTGAGCAGGACTTCTACGACAAGGCGAAGCTCTTCGCTCTGCTCAAGGATATCGACGGCAAGTGCTATACCTACGAAGAGTATCAGGCTGCCGTGAAGGACAACCAGACCGATAAGGACGGGAACCTCATCTGCCTCTACAGCAACGACCGCGAGGCTCAGTACAGCTACATCGAAGCTGCCAAGGCCAAGGGGTATAATGTTCTTCTCCTTGATGGTCAGCTCGACGCTCCCCTCGTCAGCACGCTTGAGCAGAAGTGGACGCCCGAGCCCGCCAAGGACGATGCTCTCGAGAATCAGCCTGCCTTCAAGGGCGTACGCTTTGTACGCGTCGACGGCGACACCATCGACAACCTCATCCAGAAGGCTGACGCCAAGAAGAACGAGGTGGACGAACTTACCAGCAAGTCGCTCACCAGCATCTTCAATGCTGTGATGCCTAAGGTAGAGAAGGTAGACTTCCACGTGCAGCCTTCTGCCATGGGTGAGGACGCAGCTCCTGTCGTTGTCACCCAGAGCGAATATATGCGTCGCATGAAGGAGATGTCGCAGCTCCAGCCTGGTATGAACTTCTACGGTGAAATGCCTGACATGTATACCCTCGTCGTCAACACTGATCACCGCCTGCTCCGTGGCGTCACCGCCGACCTCGACGGTGCCCTGAAGGAGAAACTCGCTCCCATCGACGATCAGCTCCGCACTCTCGGCGTGCAGAGCGAAGCCTTCGAATTGAGCCACAAGGACGTGAAAGAGGCTGATCTCAGCGATGACGAAAAGGCAGAGCGCCAGCAGGTGCGCGACGCCATCAATGTGCAGAACGATGCCCGTGAGGCTGTCCTCGCAGAATATGCTCGCGGCAACAAGGTTGTGAGCCAGCTCATTGACCTCGCTCTCCTCCAGAACGGTCTGCTTAAGGGCGAAGCTCTCAACGCTTTCGTAAAGCGCAGCGTAGAACTCATCTAAATATTATTGTCCCGAATTCGAGAATTTGAGAATTACGAAATCTCATACGATTCCACACAAGAATCCTCTAATTCTCTAATTCGGGATAATCTTTTCCTTTTCCCAAATTCATGAAAACCCTGTCCATGTTCTCTCTCCTACTGACTGTCTGCATGGCTTGCTCGCAGCCCAAAGCCGAAGCTGCTACCGGTGGTGCCGAGGTGCAGACCGCTGCCCTCCAGCCCATCGCCGGTGTCGAATACCAAAAGGCCGACTCGCTCGAAGTTGTCAAACTCCTTGCCGACGGCAGCAAAAAGACTACGCTGGACTATGCTCGGCATTTCCTCGGACGTCCCTACGTGGCTTACACCCTCGATGGTTACTACAAGGACGGCAACGCAAACGGCGACGCTGAGCACCTCGTGGTCAATCTTCGCGAGTTCGACTGCCTCACCTTGCTCGAGACGTGCAACGCCTTAGCCATGACGCGCGCACAGCTTGATGCTGCCAACAACGGCGAGGTTGGCGCCCAAGGTACTGCAGCCGATGACGGCGCTTCCCTCAACCCGTGGGACGCCTACTGTCGCAACCTCGAGACGCTTCGCTACTTCGACGGACACGAGGACGGCTACCTTTCGCGTATCCACTATCTGTCCATGAGCATCGACGACCACCTCAAGCGTGGCACAATGGAAGAGGTCGTGCTCCCGGAACGCATCACGCGTCCTCGCACCACGGTCGTCAACTTCATGACGCAGCATCCGCAGTACTACTACGCTCTCAAAGCCAATCCCGACCTCGTGCCTCAGCTCGCCGACATTGAACGCATATACAGCAATGCCGCTATGCGCTTCTTGCCGCAAGAGAACTGCGGTCTTCCCCAGAAGGCTGCGAAGGCTGGAGCGGCTGACCTCAGTGCCATTCACGACGGCGACTTGCTTTACATCGTCACCAACAAGGGCGGGCTCGACTATAGTCATCAGGGCTTCGCTTTCTGGGAGGGCGGCAAACTCCACATGCTCCACGCCTCTTCGGCAAAGAAGCAGGTGATTGCCGATCCCCTCACGCTCGAAGCTTACCTCACCGGCATAAAGTCGAACCTCGGCGTCCGCGTCTTCCGCCTGAAGTTATAAAAAACGGTGCATCAGATTTTTGTTCTGATGCACCGCCTTTTTTATGGTGTCGTTTCTACAGGCGTTTAGCTCGTAAGCGTGTTAGAGTTTCACGAGTTCGTACTCACGCTGGCCGATGCCGATTTCCTCGGCATAGCGGAGACCCACCTGCCAGTTGGTATTGGGATGGAGCATGCGGAACTTGTCCTCGCCTTCGTGGTGCTCACAGCAACACTCGTGGTCGTGGTGGTGATGTTCGCCGCAGCAGCAACAACCTTCTTCATGATGATGCTCCTCTTCCGTGTGCAGCTGGTTGGGAGTGGTCAGCACGGGAGCGGCAGTCACGAGGTCAGCACAAGCCTGATCGAGGGCTACGGGGTCGAAGCTGCAAGCCATGCCGAGGTCAGGCACGATGGCAGCATCATTATGAGCCCAGCAGTCGCACTCGGGGCTGACGTTCATAATGAACGAGATGTGGAAGTGCTGCTTGTCCTTGAGCACAGCCTTCGTATATTCGTCAATCTTGTAGTTGAGCACAATGCCGCTTTCCTCGCTGCTCATCTCTGCCGCACCGCTGCCGCAGATGGCCACACACTGGCCGCAACCTACGCACTTGTCGTAGTCGATGACGGCGAGACGGCCGAGCTTGTTCTGAGCGTCGGGAGAGTCAACCACCTTAATGGCGCCGTGAGCACATCCCTTCTCGCAGATACGGCAACCGATGCACTTCTCTGCCGTCACCTTGGGCTGCGCCGTTGCGTGCATGTCGCGCTTGCCGGCTACAGAGCCCGAACCCATACCGAGATTCTTGATGGCGCCGCCGAAGCCCGCCATCTCGTGACCCTTGAAGTGGTTCATACTGATGACAATGTCAGCGTCGGCAATGGCAGCACCGATCTTGGGTTCAGGGCAGTAGGTTCCCTGCACATCGACGATGCGTTCGTCGTTGCCGCGCAGACCATCAGCGATGATGACGTCGCAACCCGTCACGATGCTGTTGAAACCGTTGACTGCTGCGGTGTGGAGGTGCTCGACGGCATCAGAACGCGTACCGCTATAGAGGGTGTTGCTGTCGGTGAGGAAGGGTTTGCCGCCGAGTTCCTTGATGATGCGCACGATGACGCCTGCATAGTTGGGGCGGATGTAGGCCATGTTGCCGAGTTCACCGAAGTGAATCTTGATGGCTACGAACTTATCTTTGAAGTCAATCTGGTCGATGCCAGCCTTGCGCACGATGCGTTCCAGCTTCTGCTGAAGGTTTGAGCCGGGCTTGGCGCGCAGGTCGGTGAAGTATACTTTTGAAGCTGCCATAATGTTACTTGATGTATTTAGAAGTTAACCAAGCGCCGAGAGTCATCATGGCCATACCGGGCAGGCCCGTCACGAAATCCTGGAAAGCGTAGGCTGCGCCCATGAAGGGAAGTTCAACGAGGCCTACGAGAACAAAAGCGGCAACAACAGCGCCGAGGCAGATCACGAACTTCACGCCCCACTTCTTGGCCACGAAAGCACCCACGAGGCTGAGGGCTGCACCCTTGACGAGCATATCGGGGAGCATGGCTGCAGCAGGAGCTCCGAAAATGAGATTACCCACAATAGGAGTCATCACCGCGGTGAGAAAACCAAGCTGCCAACCATAGCGCATGGCGCCGATGAGAGTAAAGAAGTAGATGGGAAGGAACATCACGCCACCGCCGGGGATGAGGTGAAAAAGATGGGGGAGAGCGATGTTTGCCGCAATGAAAAGTGCCGACCACATGTAGGTCTGGCTCTGCGAAAGAGTAAGAGTTTTTGTCATGTTTTATTATGTGTTTTATTGTTTATGCTGCAAAGTTACGACTTTCCTCATTATTACACAAATAAAAATGCAGTAAAAACACTACATCTCCTTTCTTCTCGTCATCTGTAACAACAAATAACGGCACAAAACTACCCGAAAATCGCAAAATAGCATCCCCTCCACCACTTTTTTGCCAAAAAGTTTTGCAGTGTCGAACATTTTCCGTAACTTTGCACCCGATTTTCGTTATAAGACATCTACCAACCACGAAATCAGGCCCGCCGATATGGCTCAGTTGGTAGAGCAACGCATTCGTAATGCGTGGGTCGCCGGTTCGAGTCCGGCTATCGGCTCAAAAGGTTCGCAAGATTTTCTTGCGGACCTTTTTGTTTGCGCCCACTCTGCCAGCGCATAACACTCTCGGGACAAGTTTTTGTTACTTTATGCAATCTCATAATTACCCAAATTATGCAATCTTTAAGGTAGCAAAACGTAAAGGATACAGAGCGGCTCTTGCGCTATTCGCACGACGAAGACTTGGAATTCTCATTATTTTTTGTATATTCGCGCAAAAATATAACCAAACCTTAATTCTATGAGCAAAAATCTTTTGACGAAACTGCTGCTTGCCGCCACCCTTTTCTGCAGCGCAACGGCAGCTCATGCCGACCGCTTCAACGAAGAGGCGCGTTATGCAGGTTTCACCGCATTGCCAGCGGCTACGCAGAACGATGTGGTGTTCATCGGCAACTCCATCACTCACATGATGAACTGGTGGGAAGCCTTCGGCAACCGCCACAACATCCACGGCCGTGGCAACTCGGGCGCGAAGACTTATCAGGCGCTCGACAATCTCGAGTCGATGATTGCAGGACAGCCCGCCAAGGCCTTTGTGATGCTCGGCACCAACGACTTCGGCGACGCCGACAATGCCGACCACGTGGCGCATCTTGTCAAGACACTCCTCAAACGCATCCGCCTCGAAAGTCCCAACACCACTGTGTACTGCCAGAGCATTCTGCCTTCGGGTGTGGGTTACCGCAAGGGTACTGTCAACGAGGCCAACGTGCTCCTCAAAGAGTGGATTGCCAAGGAAAACGATCCGAAACTCGTCTACGTCGACCTCTACACCCTCTTCGACGACGGTGCCGGTTCCATCAAGAACCGTGGCGCCAACCAAGACTTCACCCTCTCCTACGACGACCTCCATCTCACTCCCATCGGCTACCGTATGTGGATGGAAAAGATCAAGGAACTCACAGGTTACGAGACCGTCATTCCCGAAGGTGCCAAGAATCTCCATGCTGGTCAGAAGACCTCGTGGGGTGCACGCATCGCCACCTTCGGCACCATGCCCGTTACCGCCGATGACATCCTCATGTTCGGCGACGACTTCATTCACTACGGCGAGTGGCACGAGCTCATCGGTTCCACCGATTTCAAGGATCGCGGCACGGGTTGGCAGTTCTTCTCGAGCAACATCGCTCAGGTTCAGGCCGCCCTCGAGCCCGGTCTTGCGAAATCGAACTACAACACCCTGAACTGCGGCGTTCAGCGCACCTCGCCCCGCGCCGTCTGCCTCAGCGTCGGCGGTCGCAACATCATGGACAGCGAGAGCGACACCAGCATCAAGTCAGCCTACCTCGCGCTCCTCAATGCCGCTCGCAAGCAGGTGGACGCCACGACGCCCATCTTCCTCATGAGCATCCTTCCCGTCGACAACACGGCGAAGAACACGAAGATCAAGACCCTCAACGCCTACATGAAGCAGTTGGCCGACGAGAAGGACAACGTCTACTACGTGGACCTCTACAGCGCCATGAGCACGGGCGATGTGCAGACGCCGAAGTACTTCCACGCCGACCAGGAATGGACCTACTCAGGCATCACGCTTCACCCCTACCCCACTCCTCTCGGCTACGTCAAGGCTGCTAACGTGCTCTGCGAAAGTCTCAACGCCCAGCTCGGTACCCACTATACCCCCATCAGCGAAAGTGAGGCACAGGTCAACATCGACCGCTTCACGGCCCGCAGCATCGTGGGCAACGCCGTGACGGACCTCTACAACAAGCTCTACAACGTGGGCGAGGGCCCCGGCCAGTTCACGGCAACAGGTATCGACGGAGCCGACGACAAGATTGCCGAAGCCTGCAAGGTGCTGTGGAACACCACCATCACCACCGAGCAAGCCAACGCCGCTATTGCTCCCCTTGCAGCCATGAATTTCACCCTCAATCTGCCGAAGGCCAGCGAGGGCAAGGACGGCCCGCAATACCTCTATACCATCAGCGACGTACGCAGCAAGAAGTTCCTCACCGCAACGTCGGGCACCATCAATCTCTCCACCACCGCCACCGCTTCGGGCGGCTCCGACCAGCGCTGGATGCTCACCCCCAATGCTGCCGGCGGCTATAACCTGCAGAATGCGCTGACGAAGGGCTATATCGTGCCCACCTCCGGCGGCGGACAGGTCACCATGACCACCTCGACCAAGGCGCCTGCCCAAGGTTGGAACATTGAACCCGTCGGCACGACCGGCTACTTCATCATCGTGAGCGGAACGAACCAGATCAACCACAACAACGGTAACGCCATCGTCTACAATTGGGGCGGCGGCAACAACACCACCGACCTGGGCTGCCAATTCCGCTTCGTCCTTGCAGAAGAAATCAGTTCGGAACTTGCGTTCCCCGCTGGTTCTGCGCTGAACAACCTCATGCCTCGTCCTCAGCAGGCAAGCCTCACCGCCGGCACCTTCACCGGCCGCATCGCCGACGCCAGCGTGACTGTTGACGCGTCAGCCGTCAAGACCTTCGACTACACCGTTGCCGGTTTCGACAACGAAGGCTATACCCTCTCTGTCACTCCCACGGGCATCGTCATCAAGGCGGCCAGCAATGTGGGTGTCATCCGTGCCAAGCAGACGCTTCGTCAGCTCATCCCCGACAACGCTGCTCTCGACTTCTCCGACCTCGCTGCCATCGACGCTGCCGAGGTGACGCTGGAGTGCTGCGAAATCACCGACTACCCCGCCTTCAAGGTGCGCGGATTCATGCACGATGTGGGTCGCTCGTTCATCAGTTTCGAAGAACTGAAGAAGGAGATCGACCTCCTCTCGCGCTTCAAAGTCAACGTGTTTCATTGGCACCTTACCGACCACCACGCCTTCCGCTTCGAATCGAAGAAGCGCCCCAAGGTGAACACCAAGTTTGAGCGTTTCCCCGAGGGCATCTACACCCAGGAGCAGTGTCGCGAACTCGACGCCTACGCTGCTGAACGCGGCATCACCATCATCCCCGAAATCGACATGCCCGGCCACAGCCGTCAGTTCAAGAACGCTACGGGTTACGACATGACTTCCGCCACGGGTAAGGCCATTCTGAAGGACATTCTCGGCGAACTTGCAGAGTGCTTCCCCCATGCTCCCTACATCCACGTCGGTGCCGACGAAAGCGGTGCAACGGTGGCTTACGTGAAAGAAATGACCGACCACGTGCACAGTCTCGGCAAGAAGACCGTGTGCTGGAACACCTACGGCTCCGGCGCGCTCGTTACACCTAAGACGATGGGTGTGGACATGCTGACCAACTGGGCTACGAGCGGCAAGAAAGTCGACGGTGTGCCCAACATCGACATGCGCTATTTCTACGTCAACCACTTCGACGTCTTCGCCGACCTCGCCGGCGCCTACCGTAGCCTCATCCTCGACGCTGAACGCGGTAACTCCAACATCGGCGGTGTGAGCATCGGCATCTGGAACGACCGCTACCTCGAGGACGAGCGTCAGATTATCGCCCAGAACAATGTGTATGCCACCGTCATGGCCATGACTGAACGCGCTTGGGTAGGTGGCGAAGGCCATCAGTACATCGAGCGCGGCGGTGCTTATCTGCCAAACGAGGGCCGAGACCACGACGAATACTGCGATTGGGAACGCCGCTTCTTATATTATAAGGATAAGTGGCTCGCCAACGAACCGATTCCTTATGTCAAGTCGACCAACGTCATCTGGAATATTACGCCTCCGTACAACAACAATGGCAATGTGAACGCCACATTCGATCCCGAAACACCTGGTGCCGAACTCACCCCGCAGCCCGGAAGCACCTTTGCCACAGGTGCTGGCCAGTGGCTCAACCACATTTGGAACTCTATCGTCACCGGTGTCATCGGCAGTCAGGGCTACGACCAGACGCGCTACGCTTGGACTTACGTCTACAGCCCCGTGGATCAGGAAGTCGGTGCGCAGATCGAATTCCGCAACTACAGCCGCAGCGACCGCGGTCTCGTGCCTCAGAACAAGAAGTGGGACATCATGGGCAGCCGTGTGTGGGTGAACGATAAAGAAATTCTGCCCGCCTGGAACTGGACGAACGCTAACACCAATCCCGACATCGAAGCGGAACTCGGCAACCTCAACTTCCCCGGCCGTGCGCCCATCAAGGTGGAGCTCAAGGCGGGATGGAACAAGGTGCTGCTGAAGTGCCCCTACATCAACATTGGCGGCGGTAACGGCAACCGTCCCAACAAGTGGCAATACACCTTCGTCTTCACCGACCTCGAAGGCAAGCACGCCGTCGATGGCCTCATCTACAGCCCCAACCGCCTGATGGAGGGCGAGGACTTTTCCATTCCCCCCATCATCGGCAAACCCGTGACCTACACCGTCGATAAGAACGGCGGCAGCCTCAGCTCGTCGGTCAGTAATTCGTCGTGGAACAACCGATGGACCAGCACCGATGGCTTTCTGACCTTCACCGCAAGCGCCAACAACATGGCGTGGAGCGGGTCGACCGTCAACATCGATGCCCGCAGCGGCAGCAGCGCAGCAAAGCGTAGCGACTACACCCTTGCCGCCATTGATGGCTACGTGATCAACTCCTACAGCTTTACCGCCTCGGCCATTTCGAACAACCAAACCTGGAGCACCGACGGCAAGAGCTACACGGCCACGAAGACAAAACCCGTCACCGTATCAGCCAGCGACATCAACGTCCCTTTCGTCGCTTTCGTCCTTTCCGGCGAAAACACGGGCAGCGTCCTCACTGAGTTCACCGTGGTTGTTCAACCCGCCAACTACACGCCCGATGAACCCGTCATCGACGGCATCGTCCCTCAGCCCGTGACGTCTTCCCTCTTACCTACCCCCTCTTACGACCTTCAGGGCCGCCGTGTGGCCTCCTCCAGCAAAGGCATCGTCATCAGTGGAGGGAAAATCATCGTGCGATGACAATGCTCCGTAATTACCCTTCAGGTAAAGGCATCAATAACAGAAATCCTCGGTTCTGCACAAACATCAGAACCGAGGATTATTTTTGGCATTTATCTCTTTCCGCGCTGATAAAATTGGGCGTATAGGTCTAAAATTGGTATATACGCCTAAAATGTCAGGGGAAGTTTGACGGGCAATTTGTAGAATTTTTGGTATTCGTGGACTTGTTGGAGGGCGGCGAAGGTAGGTGTGTCGTCATCGCTAAGCCAGTGGTCGGGGAGGTCGCGGAAGGTGGTGAGACCTTCGCTGGAGGGGTAGATGACGACGCAGGGACAGAGGAAATCGTCGCTATGGCAAAGGGTACCATCCATCTCGGGCAGTAGATATTTCTTGCGAAGGGCTGTGCGCCGGGCGTAGCCACTGAGTTGGCGGGCGTTTTCGTGATCGGTGCGCTCGTTCCAAGAGGTAATGTACTTCGTGTCGAGAATCATGCGCTCGTCCTTCTTCGTGAGGTCCATAATGCTGTCGCCGCATCCCTCTTGGTAGCCGATGAGGCGTGTGCCGTAGCGTTCGGCAAGGAGGCAATAGACGTAGCGTTCGAAGAGGATGGGCATATCGATGATGAAGGGCGGAACCATTTGCGTTCGGCCGGTCTCACCGTTGCTTACGAGGTGGCCCTGATGGCGGATGATCATCTTGGCGAGGGGCATGGCCTCTTTGTAGTCTTTGAAGACGGGATTGACGTGGACACGGTGGAGGTCCTGTAGCGTTACTTCCGGCGAGACATCTGCAAAGGCCGTGATGGCGTTATGGTACATCTGCTGCAGGGGCAAGAGGTGGTGGCCGAGGGCGGTCTCGTGGCGCGTAATCATCATGCGACAAAGGAGGAGTGCAGCTTTGACGATGCGGTTTTCGAGGCAATCGACGTGGTACTCCTGGTAGCGGCATTCCGTCTGGTCGGAACGTTGTTGGGCAAGGCCGTGCTTGACGTAGCGGCTCATGAGGAGTTTGCCTTTGATCTGGGCGTTGAGACGCTCTTCGCGCAAAATGTAGTCGTGCTTCAAGCCCTTGCGGACGATGCGCCCGACGAGGTTCATGAAGAAGACGAGAATGAGGGGTTCGAGCTGGAAGTCGTCAGCGGGAATCTCGATGGGGTCGTCTTCGGTGCGGATGAAGAAGAGGCGGTCGAGGTCCTTGCTCACTTCGCGGTTCTCGAAACACTTCATGAACATCGTCTGGAAGTCGATGCCCTTTATTTTGGGCCTCACCATCATGGCGATGCCTTTCTTCTTGTCAATCCAATCGGCACCGACGTAGTACGAGAGCACAAACTTCGAGGCTCGCCAATCGAAGTCCATGCCCATCATTCGCAGCAACCGCAGTTCTTGCGTAAGGACGCTGCCGCGAATCTGTGTCTGTAGGAGCTCTGCAAACGCTCGGTCAACGTCTTCCGTGCCGATTCGTTCGTGCTCCGTGAATTGTTTGAGTTCCACGTTATCGCAGGTTCTTGATGGTTTCCTTTACCGTGCCGTCCTCCACGAGGATGCCGTCGCGGAGATACTCTTCGAGGAGCGGACGAATCTTGTAGTCGAGATTGAGCTTGTAGTCTTCGTCCGTCGCGGCGAGGAAGTAGCTGTGACCAATCATCACGTCGTCGAGGAGGAAGTCTTCGTTGAGATGATCCTTCACGAGGTTGCGGATGCTGGTGTAAAGCTCATGCTGACGATTCATGAGTTCGCCGCGGTCGCCGTAGAAGTCACGCACCACGGCCCATTCCGACACAAGAGGCAGGAAGGCAAAGCGACGGCGGATGGCGTAGTCGATGTAACCGAGGGAACGGTCGGCGGTGTTCATTGTGCCGATGATATAGAGGTTCTGCGGCACGCCGAAGCGTTCGCCGGAATAGGGCAAAGTGACGTAGAACTCATCCTCTGCTCCGACGCGCTTCGTCTTCTCGATGAGCGTGATGAGTTCGCCGAGCACCTTCGAGATGTTTGCGCGGTTGATTTCGTCGATGATGAGGACGTGGGGAGCAGCCTCCCGCCCTTCTGATGAAGGAGAGCTGGCACGCTCGCACATTCGCTTGAAAATGCCAGGCTTCACGACAAAGCGCATTTCTCCGTCGGTGTTTTCCGTATCAGGCTTCATTCCTTCTACAAACTCTTCGTAATCGAGCGACTGATGGAACGTGGTGAAGCCTATGCGGCCCTCTGCTTCGAGTTCCTTGTAGCGAGCCTTCAGCGCAGCGCGCGAAGCCGGCACCTGACCGTCGCAGAGATACACGGCCAGCTCTGTTGTGATGTACGTTTTGCCGCAGCCGGGAGCACCTTGGAGGATAATTTGTCCGGCATTATCAAGTAGTTTCTTCGCCGTCTTTACAATAGGATCCGGCATACGATATTCGGTTTGCATGGTATTCTTGTTTGTGTTGATGCCTGCGCCTTCGTCCTTCGGCAGAAAACGCGTGTAGTTTTTTAATAACGAGCATTGACCGTCGAGAGTGATAACCTTATCGTTTTCAAGGCTAAAAAACTTTTTGACGGTTTTTCCGATGATGTGGTTCACATAGTCGTTCTCCTCTGCCAACGCATGATAGTCTGCAAGCAACGCATCGTCGTGCTCGATGAACTTCATGAGGTCCAAAGTAATATCGGGGGTGACTTCACCGCCCCTTTCGAGAAACACGGCAATCGCAGCTTCCGTAAATTCTTTTGCTGTCATGTTTTCTGTTATGATTTATAGGTTTATTCCTTATCCTCCCTCACAAACCAGGCAGTGCGCTCGGTGATGATGCGGCGGTAGAGGCGTTTGGTCTTATCGTCGAAAAGGAAGGAGCGGGCGATGAGAGTATCTACCTCTGGAGGAATTGTCATGAAGGTGTCGAGGATGCGGATGGCACGTCGTTCGTTGAGGCCGATGAGACGAGCGAACGACAAGAAATCGACACGGCATGGATGGAGCGTGCGGTCGTATGTATCGCTTTTGATGAGGTTGGGCGAGAGACCGCCATTGAGCGCAAAATCAGGTCCATCGATGTGGACAGCTGTATTGAGAAGATCGTAGGCGGGAGCAAGGATTAACTCCGTGCCTTGACGAATGACGGAGAAGTTCTTCAGATGAGCATCGCCATTGCCATAGATATAGTTGAAGATCACGATGCGGAAGAATTGTTCCATCGCCACCGGCCATGCCGCTACATACTGACGAATGCTGCGGGCAATGTCCTCGTACGAGCCTTCATACTTGAAGTCAACGCCATCGGTCTCAGCCGTTCGTCCTACAAGCGAGCAGAAGTCCTCTTGGCCCAATTTTGTGCCGTCAGGACAGACATCAAAGCGCCGCGTAACATACACATACTGACCGTCTTTGCTCAACGCAAGAGCATTTGCTGCTGTACGGATGCCATACACCTGCGAAGCAATCTGCATCGTCAGATGTTCGTTGGCGGGAATCTGCTTGCGATATTGGAAGTGCTCGCGCGGGGAAGGCTTCAGTATGTAGGTGCCCTGTTCTCCCTCACGGACAAGGCGAATGCTGCTGTCTTCCACAAGGGCAGAAAGTTTTTCTTGCGCTCCCGAGATTGACATATTGCGGGTATTGGCTGCAAGTTCGTCGGCATCATCGTCGTTCTCCCAGTTGAATTCAAGGAGGTGCGAAACGCGTTTGCCGTCGAAGAGATCGCGGAGCGCTTGCGGGCAATATGTAGAATGCCCTTCGGCGAGAAGCGAAGGGCAAACATTGATGGTTCGTTGAGTCATAAGGCGGTTTCTACGGAGACATTACCGATAAAATCCTTGCCTGCGAAGGCGGCGAGGAGGGAGAAATAATCATTTTCGTCGATGCGCAAAGTGCGGCACACGGTACGCTTGTTAGCGCCTTCGGGCAGAAGATTGAAAAAGAACGGAAACAGATGATCCGAACGATAGGCTTCGCCCGTCAGAGGAAGCGTGGGGGATAACGGGGCTGCACCGGACTTCTGATAGTCGGCGTCGTACGCAAACTCATAGTCATTGGCGGCGTGCTGGATGAGCACACCTGCCAACGTTTTTCCGCAGTAGATATTGAGGCGTTTCATAAGCAGAATCAGTATGTGGTCTTGATTTTCAGCGTCAGTTCCAACCCCAGCACTTCTGCCAAAGCTTCGACGGTGCGGAGGGAGGGATTGGCCTTGTCGGTCTCGATGCTCTTGACAGTGGCGATGCCGATGCCTGCCATTTCGGCGAGGTCCAGCTGCGAAATGCCAAGCGTCTGACGACGCTCCTTGATAATAGAAGACAGTTGCATAAGGATAATATATTGTACTTTTTGCGGCAAAAGTACGAACATTTCTTGAAACACGCAAGAAAAGTATGATTTTTTATACTTTTTCATAGAGCATTTTCATCTAAACTGACGCTCTTGCTCTTATCGCCCAGTCCTGACTTGAGTTCCTCTACACCGCCGCGTCCAGGTTTCGTAGATTTTTCGAGGTGATTTTACTTCTTCTTGCGACAAAGCGCCATGTAGCAGCGGGCTAGGGCGATGAGGAAAAGGAGGATGAGGGCGATGTAATAGGCGACGCCCATGAAGGGGAGGGCGTCGCAGAAACCGAAGGCGCCGGCGGGAGAGCCCCAATTGAGGAAGAAATAGGGATAGTTTATGCCTTCGCCGAAGGGCCAGTCAAGAACGTAGCCGACGGAGGCAAAGGCCAGATAATACCAGGCAGGGAGTGTGGGGAAGAGGACGTCGATGCGGCGGAAGGTGTACGTCCGACGGCACACAATGAAGTCGATGATGGCGGCGAGGGGCACAACGACGTGAGTGAGGACGTTGGCAAGGCCAAAGGCTGTGCCGGGCGCCATGGTGGGGGCAAGGACGAAGCAGAACACTACGCCGGTGAGCGTGATGGAGACGGTGAAGATGAGTTGCGCAAGGCTGTACCAGCGGGCGGCTACGCGTTCCTCTGCACCCATTCTGCCGAGAGTCCCTGAGCCGCGCACCATCATGACGAGCGCCACAACGTCGAGCAGGGCAATCCAGAGATTCGATTGGATGGTGAAATAGAGAAATGTTCTGTTGCCGCCCATGAATCCGCGCATGTTGTAGTGGCTGAGTGCCACGCCCACAAAGGCGCCAAGGGCAACCGTTATCTTAAGAAGGACAGAGAGGTGTTTTTTCATAATCGTAGGGGAAATAAGGGGGAAGTTCGTCAAGTTTACAACAGCGTCTCGAGACAGGTGCGCGCCATCTGTTCGTAGGCCGTCTCGCTGGGATGGAGATGGTCGCCAGAGTCGTAGCCAGGGGCGAAAGCAGCGGGATGAGCGGGATCGGCGAGGGCACGATCGAAGTCAATGCAGCCGTCGAAGAGTGGGCTCGTGCGCAACCAGTCGTTGAAGGCGCAACGCAGCACATCGCGTTCGGGAGCGTAGGTGCGCCACCCGTAGATGGGCAAGAGCGTACCGCTCCACACACGAAGGCCGAGGTTGCGAGCGTGGCGGACGTAAAGTTCCTCGGTGCCGCGCTGGAGGTCGGCGAGTGTGGGCATATCGCTCCAGGGACGGAAGGGATTGACGTCGGTGCCCACGGGATGGATAATGTCGTTGATGCCGTGCTGAATGATAACGTCCGTGGCGCCAGCCACTTGCATCTCGATGGGAAAACGCGTGGCACCCTTGAGACCGTAGGCCTGATAGGTGATGCAGTCGTACTGACGGAGAATGCGGGTGCCGCTGACGGCGCGACGGATGAAGGCAACGTCTCGGTGGCCAGCCTCCCAGGCAAGGAGGGTGAGGTAGTCGGGCCAACTCTGTGCGGTGATGCTGTCGCCGTAACAGATGATGGCGTGGTTCTTCTCTTCGGTGAGCACATCGATGGTGCCGAGGAAGTAGAACCAGTTGGTGTTGCGGGTGAGGTCGAGCGGAAGTTCGGCGGCCGCCGCAAAATTGCCGTAGGCGTACTTGCCGCGCGAGAGAGGACCGGTGATGAGAGTGCCGGCATTGAGTTGGGTGAAGTCGGCAAAGTAGAGGCTCACATCGAGTGTCTCGCCCGCATGAACGTCAAAACTTACGGCATCGCTCTCAAGCTCTGCGCCGGGGGCGATCGTTCCAGAGGTACAGGAGCCGAAAGTAATGGGAACTGGAGCTCCTCCTCCCTGCGGCTCGGACGAGAGGGAGGTATTACGGGCTACCCACGCCTCGCTGATAGTAACGGGTTCGGTGCCGGTGAGATTAGAAAAACGAAAGCGAAGAGCTGAGCCGTCGAAGGCCATGCGCACGGGATAGCGGAGGGTGAGATCGCGAGCAAAGGTAGCCTCTTTGCGATCGGTGATGGAGGTGGCGTTGCCCCACGTCGTCACCCATTTTGTATAATTCTTATCGTTCATTGTCGGATGGAAGGGTTATTGAACGTCTTATGTAAGGCTCATCCGTGAAATGCGTAGGTGCTTTAATTCCTCCTGGCTACGCCGAAAGTTTTGGAAGAGAGGAAAGGGCTGTGTACCAACATCGAAACTTCCCTCACTTCATGATGGAAGTGCAGGAAGGAAGAGAGTCGTAGCGCTCGAGCTTGCTCGCTTGCTACTGCAAGCGCTCGGCATCTCCGGAGGAGTGACGCTTGCCTTAGCAAGAACTTTCCTCTCTTCCCCCGACTTTCGCGAAGCAGGAAAACTACGCATCTGTCGGATGACCCTTATGTAAGACTGTACTGATTCGACGGCAAAGTTACGAAAACTTGCGCAATTTGTGGAGGAAATTTGAAAAAAGATGAAGAAAATTTGGCGCGTTTCGAAAAAATGTCGTAACTTCGCACCGCAAAATTTTGCACTCCCACAAGCCGCACTGCACCACTTATCGAGGCAACACCCTCAACGTGAGACTGCTGCGCATTAGTATTCACCAATTTTTAACCCCAAATGGACGACTATCACGCGGATAGCTGCAATCAGCCCGCATCGTGGAAGATGGCCATTTGCGGTATGTGAATTTCTCGACTACACTGAGTGTTCCACGCCGCACTGCCTTTCTTCCTCATTTATCACCCTTTCTACGTCTTTTCCCATTGAACCCAAGGAAGAAAGACCATGCGTACTTACTGGAACTACAACCAGGGACTGCGCACTCTCGACGAGTGGCAGCCCAACTGCTGGGTACAGGTAACTTGCCCCAGCCGCGACGATGAGGAGTACCTCATCAATGACCTCAAAATTCCCGACTACTTCATCGACGACATCCGAGATAAGGACGAGCGTGCACGTTACGACTATGACGACGGCTGGACGCTCATCATTCTCCGTATACCCTACGTCAAAGAGCAGCAGAGCCGCACACCCCACACGACGATACCTCTTGGTATCATCTTGAACAAGGGTGTGTGCATCACGGTGTGCAACTACGAGACGAACATGATGATTGACTTCATCTCGTACCAACAGAAGCGTGGTTTGGGCTTTACCGACTCCGTCGACTTCGTGTTCCGCGTGTTCCTTTCGAGCGCGGTGTGGTACCTGAAGCGTCTGAAGCAGATCAGCGCTCTCATTGAGGAGGCCAAGCGCGACCTGGACCGCCCCATCGACAACGCCGACCTCATCGCGCTGTCTCGTCTGCAGGACTCGCTTACTTACTTTGTTACCTCTATCCGTGGCAACGAAACGCTGCTCTCAAAGCTGAAGTTCAAACTGCCCATCGACGAACTGGACGCGGACCTTATCGAGGACGTCAACATCGAGATGAGCCAGGCACGCGAGACAACGAGCATCTACTCGAACATTCTCGATTCGACGATGGATACTTACGCTTCGATCATCAACAACAACATGGGAATGACGATGCGTACGATGACCTCGGTGAGCATCATCCTGATGTTGCCGACGTTGATTGCAAGCTTCTTCGGCATGAACCTGCTGAACGGCATCGAGACGTCGGTATTCGGCTTTGGCGGCGTAATCGTCGGCAGCCTCTTGCTCACATGGCTCATCTATCGCTATTTCAAGCGAATCGAGTGGATTTGAGACACTGGAACACATAAAGTATTGGCACAAATTAAACTTTTTTGGCAAAAAACTTTGTCATGTGCCGATTATTTATTTACTTTGCACCCGAAAGACCCATCCCCTACCCTTCCCTGCGAG
>JAUNIC010000048.1:15127-18373 GCA_030523615.1 Bacteroidales bacterium | reverse complement strand
ACCACCGCCGCCACCGCCGCCGGAGAAGCCTCCACCGCCGCCGCTACTGCTGGACGAAGCAGTGGGGTCGATGCTACTGGCTGCAATGCTCTTGGCAATGACGTCGTTGAAACTCCTGTTGAGGCTGTTGACGGCCATGAGACCCGTCATGGGGCTTATGTTATTGCCGTACAGGCTATCGTTCACATACCATGTGGGCGGCTGGAGTTCGAGGGTCTTGAACTGTTCCTGCCACTTGTCGCTGAGGCCGAAGACCATGGCGTAAGGCAGCACGTCGTAGAAATAGTTGGGGTTCTCGTCGACCATGGCTTTGAGCATGGGCAACTCGGAGCAACGGATGAACTCTTTGAATCCCAACAGGAGCGACATCTGGCTCATGCGGTAATCCGTGTCGCTGATAACGGCAGAGATAAAGAACACCAGCACGACGGCTTCGACGAAGATGGCAATGATGGCGGAGAGCGGTAGCAACATGTTGCAGGGCTCGTACAAGCCAATCATGCCTATAGTGAAGAAGGCAAAGACAGCGGCGACTCCAGTGAAGTACAGCATCTTCTTGGACTTCGTGATGGCCAAGTCCTTCTTGGTTTGGTTAATGCGCTTCACATAAATGATGATCATGGCTATGCTCCATACGAGGCCAAGTCCCGTCATCTCGCTGTAGAAGGGCATTACGCTGCTGCTCATGGCAAAGGTGGCTGCTCCGCAAAGAACGAAGAGAAGCACAAGAATGAACAGCCCCGTGTTGAATTCGATGAGTTTGCGTGCTCCGGTGAAACTCTTTTGAAGCGCAACGAGGGCAGAGTTGATGGATGCATGCCTATCGCCAAGATCGTTGATGCAGCACGTGTCGCTCTTGTCAAAGAACACATCCCAGAAGTTGCGCTGATAGGCGGGTGCCGTTTCGGGCAGATCGCAGAGTTTGATGAGCGTGATGCGCGTTTCCTTATTTTTAAAGAAGAGTACTTTCTCCTCGGTGACATTCTCCTGAATCTTGAGATATCCCTTTGAGGCCCACCATACAATGAGGGAAGTAAGGTCGGAAACGTCGGCTGTATTGTCGATGATGTAGCCCACCTCGGCGCTGCTGATGTTGTCGGGAGCGTTGTACTCGATGACCATGAGCGGACGGCGGCGGCGATTGCGTATCAGCTTCACCAGGGCAAAGAGGAACATAGCGGTGGTGATTCCGAAGAGTATCATGGGCTTTTGTGGATCGGCCGTCTTCGCTCCCTTCCAATATCCTTGGGGCAGAGGAGCCCAGAGCGTGATGCCATTGCCGTACGCCACATTGGAGGCGTGACCCGAAATACTATGCTCGGCCACGTTGACTTCGCTCGTCACGTTGCAGAGATTTTCTTCTTTTCCGTAGGGGCCGCTGTAGATTTTGAGGCTGTCGGCAAAGGCAGCAGGCAGTTCATTATCGAACGTGATTTTGTACTCGTAGTCTTCGATGTCGGTTGTCCAATTGTTGCCCAAAATGGTGTGGAAGAGCAGATCGTTGCCCTCGTAGCGGTCATCGTAATAGTTGAGCGTATAAGTGATGACATAGGTTTTGGGACCGCTGAAGGTGCGGTCCTCGTCGCCGATACGCACAACGGTATAGTCGTCTTCCGACTTTATATCCGTCTTTCCGCCCACGACTTCGATGTTGTCCAAACCTGTGGTGTAGACATACTTTTGGCCGTCGTGGTTCACGCTGAAGAATTCCAGAATGTACTGATAAATGCCGTGGCGCTCTTCGAGGAAGTCGACGGAGATGGTTTCGGTCACCGTCCACGAGTTGTCGGCATGCACCTGGGCTTCGTAGACGAACTTGTCTATCTTATAGCCATAGTCTTTCTCTACGGCAAACGCCGAGATACTGACGAAGAACAGAATGAAAAGGGCAATGCTGTGTTTCATAAACATATATTTTTGGGGCAAATTTACAAAAAAAGTTTTACGTGCGTTGCAATTCGGGCGTTTGTTGTCAATTATTTCCCGTTTTTTTTTGTTACATCGCAAAGTTTGAGTAATTTTGCACGCAAATTTTTCGAAAACCATTATGGAAATCAAGCAAGAATGGAAAGATAAGGGCTACATCGACGAGCCCATTCCTGCAGGTTTTGCTTCTGCCGAAGGAAGAAAGCAACTTGCAGACGAAATCCGTCGAATCGCCAAGGAAAAGAACGCCGTCATTTTGGCTCACTACTACACTGAGGGTGCCGTGCAGGATGTGGCCGACTTCGTGGGCGACAGCCTCGCGCTGGCTCAGAAGGCTGCCAAGACCGACGCTGACATCATCGTGATGTGTGGCGTACACTTTATGGGTGAGACGTGCAAGATTCTTTGTCCTACGAAGACCGTCATCTGTCCCGACGTCAACGCTACGTGCTCGCTCGCCGAAAGTTGTCCCGCCGACCGCTTCGAAGCCTTCGTCAAGGCGCATCCCGACCACAAGGTCATCTCCTACGTCAACACTACCGCCGCCACAAAGGCTTGGACGGATGTCGTGGTGACTTCAAGCAACGCCCGCCAGATTGTCGACTCCTTCCCCAAGGACGAGAAACTCATCTTCGGCCCCGACCGCAACCTCGGCGCCTACATCAACAGTATCACGGGTCGCGAGATGTTGCTGTGGGACGGCGCTTGCCACGTTCACGAACGCTTCTCGCTCGAAAAACTCCTCGCCCTCAAGGCCGAACATCCCGAGGCAAAGGTGCTGGTTCACCCCGAGTGCAAAGGCGCCATTGCCAAGGTGGCCGACGTGGTAGGTTCTACGGCTGCGTTGCTGAAGTATTCAGTAAATAGCGACGACAAAGAGTTTCTCGTAGTCACCGAGAGCGGCATTCTCCACGAGATGCAGCGTCAGGCTCCCGAGAAGACGTTCATTCCCGTTCCTCCCGAGGACAGTCTTGAAAGCGAGGCCTGCAGCCTCGACGGTGCACACGCGCAGATGAAGTGCTGCGCTTGCAACGAGTGCAACTACATGCGAATGCTGACGCTCGAGAAACTTTACAATTCTCTGCGCTACGAATGGCCCACGGTCGAGGTAGATTCCGCCATCAGCGCAAAGGCCATCAAGCCCATCAACCGCATGCTCGACATTTCGGCAAAATTAGGGCTGTAAATTGCTTATATTCAAGAAAAAATACCCCAGTAGTTTGTTCTTCATGGACTGCTGGGGATAATTTTTTTGCAAGGAAACACTATTGTCGTCCTAGGGTGACAGAATTATCGCCCTAGGACGACAGAACCGTCACC
>JAUNIC010000048.1:0-15117 GCA_030523615.1 Bacteroidales bacterium | reverse complement strand
ATTATTGCAGATGAGATGACGTATCAAATGGCGCGTGTAGCGTCGGCGAGCCACTGGCGCTCCTCTTCGGTGGGAAGGAGGAGAGTGAGAACTTCGCGAACGTGGGCGTGGTAATCGTTGAGCCAACGACGCTCATCGGGGGTGAGCATCTCGACGACGATGGGACGCAGGTCGTAGGGGCAGAGCGTGTGCTGCTCAAAACGGAGGAAATTATTAAAGGAAGAGGTGGACTCTGTGGGCACGGCAAAGAGAATGTTCTCAATGCGTACGCCGAACTTACCAGGAACGTAGACACCGGGCTCGTCGGTGATGTTCTGGCCAGCGTGGAAAGGCAGCGTGGTGCAGCCGCGCAGGTTCTTGCGAATCTGCACAGGACCCTCGTGAACGCCAAGGCGATGACCTACACCGTGTCCCGTGCCGTGGCCGAAGTCGTAGCCCTCGCGCCACATGGCCATACGGGCGGCGGTATCGAGCTGCAGGCCTGTGGTGCCGTCGGGGAAGACGAGATTGGCCAATTGCAGATGACCCTTGAGCACGAGTGTATAGACGCGGCGCTCTTCATCAGTCAGTTCACCAAGGGCAATGGTGCGGGTGATGTCGGTAGTGCCGCAGTCGAAGTGGGCGCCGCTGTCGAGGAGAAGGAGGCTGCGGGCCTCGAGGGGTACATCGGTTTCGGGCGTGGCTTCGTAGTGCACAATAGCGCCGTGAGGGCCGTAGGCAGCGATGGTCTCGAACGAAAGGCCGCAGAAACCGGGCTGTTCAGCACGGAAAGCGGTGAGGACCTCATCGACCTTCATCTCGGTGATTGTGTTATTATCAGCGTCAACGAGCACCCCTCCTTCGGAGGGGATGGGGGAGGTCTCCAACCAATGGAGGAAGCGCACCATGGCCACACCGTCGCGGATATGGGCCTCGCGGAATCCTTGCTGCTCGGCCTCATTCTTGCAGGCGCGCCACTCAGCGATAGGAGAGGCTTCTACGGGTTCGGTAAGGCGGTTCTGCTGAATGGCGAGACCCTCTTCGTAAGGACGAACCTCAACATTCAGTGCATCAAGATGCAGCGCCACATCGGGGGTAATCTGCTCGCTGTGGATATAGAGAGTGTGGCGGCCGCTGACGTCGGCACGGAAGAAGCAGATGAGGAAGGGATTGTAGGGGATGTCGTTGCCGCGGAGGTTGAGGAGCCAGCAGATTTCGGAAAGTTCGCTGACAAAGAGGCTCGTCTTCTTTTCGTTCTGCAGCCATTCGACGAGACGCTGGAGTTTGTGCTCAGCGCTTTCGCCGGCAAGTTCAACAGGCATAATCTCGGCCTTGCTGAGCGGCATGGCGGGGCGGTCAGTCCAGAGTGTGGCAAAGGGATCGTCGGCACAAGCCTCGGCGCTGCAGTGGACAAAGAGCTCGGAATAGAGTTCGGGCGTCATCATGTCGGCGGGAAAGGCCACGCGGAACTTTTTAGAGATGCTGGATTCAAGCAAAGCATTGAACAGCCAATCGGCAATCTCGATATCCTCGCCTTCGCGCATTAATATAAAAGGAGTGTCGGCCAGTTGTTCTGTGGCCTGCAGCCAATAGCGGGAGTCGGTCCAAAGGCGGGCATCATCCTGTGTAACGACGGCACAGCCTGCACTGCCGGTGAAGCCCGTAATCCACTGGCGGCATTTCCAGTGTTCGGGCACGTACTCCGAATTGTGCGGATCCATCGTGGGTACAACGAGGACGTCGATGCCCTGAGCGCTCATCCAAGTGCGGAGCGCTTCTACTCTTGCGGTGATCATGCGTCTTCTTTTTTGAGCTGACGGAGTGCGAGGGCAATCTGGTCGGGGCAAGAGGTAGATTTCATGCCGCACTTGATGCCTTCGAGACGAGCGATAACTTCGTCGTAGGTCTGACCCTTGATGAGGGCGCAGATGCCCTGAAGATTGCCGTGGCAACCGCCGAGAACCTGTGCGTCGACAACGCGACCATTTTCGCCGGCTACGCGGATGAGTTTGCTGCAAGTGCCCTGAGCGGGATAATCAATTACTTTCATATTTTGGTAATTTTAGTGGTTTAGTGGTTTGGTTGTTTGGTAGTTTAGTGATTTAGAACGTACAAATTTACTAAATCACCAAAGCCCCAAACATCTTATTATTTACGTATGACGCGGCTGCTGCCGTCGCTGTACTTGACGATGTAGATGCCTTCGGGCTGTCCCTCGAGCGAAGCTACGCGGAGACCGCCGACGTTGTAGTAGGCCACGGGCTGTGCATCGGTAGCGTGGACGGGGTCGATGGCGGTAAGTTCTTCAGTAGAGATGCCGTAGAAGGTAAGGCTCTGCTTGCAATCGCCGCTACTGGGAAGTTTGTAATCATCTTCAGTGCCAGGGCCACAAGAGCCGTTGCCGAGACCACGCTGACGATAGTCGAAGGTGGCAAAGATCTCGTCGTAGTGCTTGAGATCGTAGGTGTGGAGAATGGTCTTGAGGAACTCCGTCTGATTGTAGTGCGAGAGCGAGAACTCGGTGCCTGTGCTGCTGGTGACTCTTATGGCGTTGCCCTTGTCGGCATTGATGAGGAGGAGTTCGCGCATATTGATGCGATTGCCGTAGCTCTGCGGATGGATGTAAGGCTCGAACATATCGTCGACGGTCGTAGTGTAACGGCCCATAAAGGCAGCGTCGTGACGGTCGATGTAGTTTTCCCAAGGACCGCGGGCATAGTAAGTCACGTCCTCATAGCCGGCAGGGAGTTTCATGTCGATACCAATGCGGCGGAGGTCCTTGACGAGTGGATGATAGGTGATGTCCATCGTCACGGCACCCGTGTTACAGATGGTGTAGAGAATGTCGTAGTTGCACTGGTCGTCGGTGACGTTGACGGTGAGCGTCACGGTCTTGCCGTCGGCGCTGAACTCGGGAGTAGAGACGGTCGAGGAATTGACTCCGGCCGACATAGTGCCCCATGATATGCCGCCGTAAGCAGCATAGTTCTCAATCCAGCGGACGTTGGAGTAAATGGGCTGGTCAATCTTGTTCTTCGGCGTAGTGATGGACACGCCATTGCTGGTCAGTTCCTTGATGAAACCATCTGTTGCGCCGATAATAAACTTGACGTTGTTGCCGCTGATGGTGTAGCGGGTGGTGGTCTTCATGACGTTGAGGACGTCATCGCTTTCGGGAATTTCGATGGCGGAAGTGTAGCCGTCGAGTTCAAACTGCTCGCTGGCCACGGGATAACCCTCTTCGGCATATTCCGTAGCGGCCTTGAGACAGAGGCTGACGTTGAGGTATTCGGCTTCTACAGGATCGATAGTGACGGTGCCGTATTTACCGGCGGCGATGGAGGGAAGTTCTACGTCGCCCGCCATGAATACCTTGCCGTTGCGGAGAGCTTCGTAGTGGAGGTAATAAACATCAGCGAGGTCAAGGAAACTGTGCTTGTTGGTCACCTTGATGATGCCCACGTTCTTGCTGTAGGTGAACTTGGCAGGCTGGTACACCTTCTTCACCTCGGCGAGCTTAGCGTTCCACGCACGGAAGGGACCTACGACACCGTTGTTGAGGAAGTTGCCCTGAGGCTTGCCAGGCATATCGTAGCCCGAGACTATGTGGGCATCGGGGAGCGTGATGGGCGCATACTTGGTAGAGTAGGAAGCCACGTTGTCGGCCTTGGGAGCTGTAGCGCGCCAAGCCATGACGTCTTGAGGATCGTAGACCGACTGGTCCACCCAGTCCCAGATGCAGCCGCCGATGCCGCTCTTGCTGCCCTCGATGATGTCCCAATAGTCCTGCAAGTTGCCGACGGCGTTGCCCATGGCGTGAGCATATTCGCACATAAAGACGGGGCGGCCGGTGTTGGAGGTTGCGCTCTTTATGGTGCCGAGGCCAGGGTACATGATGCTGTGGAGGTCGGAAATGTCGGAGGGCGAAGCGCCGCTGCCGTCGCAATTGTGGATGATGCGAGTGTTGTCGGTCTCCTTTATCTTATTATAGGCCGCCACGAGGTTTATACCGTAGCCGCTCTCGTTGCCGAGGCTCCAGAAGATAACGGAGGGATGGTTGCGGTCGCGGTAAACCATACGCATGGTGCGGTCGAGCCACTGGGGCTGCCACTCGATGTTCTTGGTGATGGGGTTGCCGCTGTCGCGGTTCTTGTGGCACTCCACGTCGGCCTCGTTCATGATGTAGAGACCATAGTAGTCGAAGAGGGCGTACATCTTGGCCTGACGGGGATAGTGCGAGGTACGGATGGTGTTGACGTTGGCCTGCTTCATGCGGAAGATGTCGAGCAGCATGGTCTCGATGTCCATGGTGCGGCCGAGGACGGGGTGAGTGTCCTGGGTGTCGACGCCGCGGAAGTATACGCGCTGGCCGTTGATGGTGACGTACGCGCTGTTCTTGATGGCAATGTTGCGGAAACCGAACTTCGTGCGGAAAGCCATTTCGGCCTTTGCATTAGCGAGGTCGGAGGCGGCAAGGGTGCCGTCGTACTGCGAGAAGACGAAGGTGTAGAGGTTAGGTGTTTCAGCCGTCCAGGTGAGGAGGTCGTTGAGATGCTCTTCGAGAGTGACGGTCTTCGTCTTATCGCCCGCAGCAAAATCAACGGTAGTCGTGAGTTGCGTCACGTTCTTGCCGGCAGGATCAAGCACGTCGATGAGGAGGGTCTTGCTGCAGGCCTGCTCGTCGCGGTTGTCGACCTCAAGCGTGAGGCTGAGGGGCGCAGAGGTATACTTGCTGATGGAGGTGGGAGTACCCACGATATAGTGGTCGCGGAGGAAGGTGCGGGGTGTAGCGTAGAGATAGACATCGCGGTGCAGACCCGTCATGTGCCACATGTCCTGGCCTTCGAGGTAAGAGCCGTCGGTCCAGCGGATAACCTGCACGCTTATATTGTTTTCGCCCGTGCGAAGATACTTGGAAATGTCGAACTCGGCATCGTTGTTGCCGCCTTGCGTGTAGCCCACTTCCTGACCATTAATCCAAACGAAAGCGCCGCTGTAGAGGCCGTCGAAGTGGAGGAATACGCGCTGCGATTCCCAACCCTCGGGCAGGGTGAAGTCACGACGGTAAGAACCTACGGGATTGGGGTCGGTGTCGGCGCCGCAGTTGTTTTTGATGAAAGGAGGATTGTCGACGAAAGCATATTCCACGTTGATGTAGAGGGGTTTGTCGTAACCGTACATCTCCCAGCAGCCAGGCACGTCGATGTTGTCCCAGCTGGAGGCGTCGACCTTGTCGCCGTAGAACTCAGCGCCGGGACGCACGTCGGTGTTGGGAGCATACATGAACTTCCACTTGCCGTTGAGCGAAAGGTAGAAAGGATTGTCGGAGGGGGTAAGCCAAGGTTTGTCGTAAACCTCGCCATCGGCCTTCATCGTGGCCACATCGGGATAGGGGATGAAGGTGGCGTGGGGCTCCTCCTTGTTGATGCCGTAGACGGTGTGGTTCTCCCACACGTTTTCTTCGGAGTAGGTTTTGGGAGCGTTGACGCCGTCAATGCCGATTTCAACAAAATTCCAAAGGCAGATGTCGTTGTCGATATTGGGCGACATCATAATCTGGTTGCCCATAGCGGCAACGGCTCGTGAACGCGCAGCATAGTCGATGTTCTGAGGTTTGTCGTTGTTGAGGATGCGGAACTGTCCGGGTGTCTCGGTCTCCTGTATGTAGAAGCGCTGATTGACGGCGCTGGCGCCCGAGGGAGAGTAGTTCCACTGGAGCACAGTGCCCTTGCCCTGGTCCATGGCTTTGTAGCAGAACGTATTGACGATGAAGAAGGAATTGCTGCCGTCTTGCACGAGCTGCCAGGCCTGTCCCCACTTCGTCACATCTTCGTCGGCAAGGGTGATGTTGGTGTTGTTGGCCACGTTCTCGCCGTTGGTCAACACTTTGTTGTACTTGACGCTGACGATGTGATAGTACTTGCCGTCGGAGGGTTGCGCCACGGCGGTAAATGCTGATAGCAGAACAAATGCTAAAAACAGAAAGAGTCGATTCATAGTATTGATTTGCTGATGTTTTATTCGAAGATGTATTGCCTTCTTCAGAATTTAGTCAAGGAGTCGCTTTGAGAGGGCATGGACGGGATACCACACGCTGACAAAGCCTACGATGAGGACGGTGAAGAAGACCACGACGATGTCGATGGCGTGGACAGCTACAGGATAGGCGCTCACGATGAAGCTGCCCTCGTTGTTGCCCAGACGGATGAGGCCAAAGTGCTCTTGCAGGAGGCAAAGAACCACGCCGAGGACGATGCCGATGATGGCGCCGAAGATGCTGATGAGACGGCCCTCGATCATAAAGATGGAGCGGATGCGGCCGTTGGAGAGGCCGAGGTTGCGCAGGGTCGTCACGTCCTCCTTCTTCTCGATGATGAGCATGAAAAGCGAGGAGATGATGTTGAAGCACGCAATGAGGACAATGAACGTGAGGAAGATGTAGGCGATGAGTTTCTCGATGTTCATGATGTTGAACACATCGGCCTGCTGCTCCATACGGTCGCGGACTGTGAATTTCGCGCCGCCCATCTGCTTGATGTCGTTCTTCACGCTCTTGATGTCGGCTGTGGGTTTCACCTTGATTTCGAGCGATGAGGCCACGTTGGGTTTCTCAAAGAGCGTCTGTGCAAATTGCAGGGAGGTGAGGATGAAGTTCTCGTCGTACTTGCGCTGGTTGACGTTGAACACCACCTTGGGGCTCTGCAGGTCTTCGACGGAGAAGGACTCGATGGGATTGGCCAGATTGATGCGTTCGCCGCCACGGGGAGCGCAAATCTGCAGGCTGCCGTAGTCGGGACCGCCCATCTGGTTGGCGAGACCGATGCCGGGAATGCCGTAGTGGAGGTCAGCACCCTCAAAACGGTAAGAGCCGTCGCCGTAAAGGATTTCGCGGATGGAGGTGACCTTGTCAAACTTCTCGTCGACACCCTTGATGGTGATGACGAGCGGATGGCCGCGGAAGAGGATGAGAGCGTTGTCCTCCAGACACACAGAGGCGGCCTCTACACCCGGATGCTGCTGCATCTTCTTGACAACGGGGTCGTTGGCGCTGAAGGTCTTGCCCTGCGCCGCCGTGACTTGTATCTCGGGGTCGAAGTTGCAGTAGAGCGTGGATATGAGGTCGTGAAATCCGTTGAAGACGGACAGGGTGCAGACCATGGCTGCCGTAGCGATGGCGATGCCTCCGGCAGCGATGCCGCTGATGATGTTGATGGCGTTGTGGCTCTTCTTGGAGAAGAGGTAACGACGCGCTATGAATGAGGATAAGGACATTTTTAGGAAATGTGATATCGGGCGAAGCGAGTTTTACTTCTTGAGCAGTTCGTCGATGTGCTCGAGATAGTCCATAGAGTCGTCGATGAAGAACTTGAGCTCGGGAATGATGCGGAGCTGGTGGCGCACACGCGTGCCGAGTTCGTAGCGGATCTGTGCAGCGGTGGCGTTGATATTGCCGAGGATTTCCTCACCGCGCTCTGAGGGGAAGATGCTCAGGTAGGCACGGCAGACGCTCATATCGGGCGAGATGTAGGTCTTCGTGATGCTGACGAGAACGCCGGGCATGCTGCGGGTTTGGGTAAGGAAGATGTCGGAGAGTTCCTTCTGCAGAAGGCGGGATATTTTTTGTTGGCGGGTTGTTTCCATTAGGCTTTTGTAAATGATTCTATGAGTTCTGATTTATGCTTTTTCGAATAAGTGTGAGCCCATCGCGGATGGGCAGAATGTTGAGTTCGATGCGTCCGGCTTCGGCTTCCTGACGCATGAGGTCGTTGAAGGCCAAAATGCCACGGGTTTGGGCGTCGTGGGCATAAGCAGGGTCAACGACGTGGCCGTCCCAAAGGGTGTTGTCGGCTATGAGCCAGCCACCAGGACGGACGAAGGGCATGACGAGGTGATAGTAGTCGCAGTAGTCGCGCTTGTTGGCGTCCATGAAGACAAGGTCGAAGATTTGTTCAGGTTGTTTAGATTGTTCATTATTAAGAACACTTTGAACATTCTGAACAATCTCCTGGACAAGTCCCGGCAGCAGCTGCGTGATGTCGCCGATGATGAGTTCGATGCGTTCGGCCCAGGGCGAACCCTCGAGCCACGGACGGGTGAAATCCTCCTGCTCGTCGTTGATTTCGAAGGTGTAGAGTCGGCTGCCCTCGGGCATTCCGCTGGCCATGGCGAGCGCAGAGTAGCCGCTGAATGTGCCGATTTCAAGCACATGCTGCGGCTGCAGCATCTGGCACAGCATCTTGAGGAGCTGGCCCTGCATGTGGCCACTCGCCATGCGCGGACGCAACAGCTTCGTGTTCGTGGCGCGGTAGAGCTGATACAGATAAGGATGCTCCGGCGAGATGTGGTCGAGGATGTAATCGTCGAGAGTCATTGGGAGGATGTAAGAGGTTAAACGACTAAACGGTTAAACAACTAAGCGATTATTCGACCTTCTTCAGATGCTGCTCTTCCACATCGCGGCGATAATCCTTGAGGTCTTCGGGGTTGACGTCGAAGGTGTAGACGTTGGTCTCCTTCTGCGTGAAACCCTCGTGCTGATACAGACGGTTGGCAGCGACACGCTTCGGACGCGAGGTGAGCATGATCTTCTTGACGCCGAGTTCTACAGCCTTCACCTTCATGCAGGCGATGAGGCGATGGCTGAGGCCACGTCCGCGGAAGGGCTTGTCGATGACCACATCCTCAATCCACGCCTTTTTGCCCGTGGGGCTCTGGGTGATGCAGAGGGTGGCCATACCGATGCGGCGCTTCACGTCGCCCACGTAGTCGGAAAGGAAGACCATATGGCTCGTGGGGTCGGCAATGAGGGCCTGATAGTCGGGCCAGCTGATTTCCTTGCCGGGCGAAAGCTGTTCGAGCAGGAAGTTGATGCCGCGCCAGTCGGTGGCCAAGGCTTCGGAGGGTTCCGAAACTTCGGCCGTGTCGAGGTCGCAGAGCATCTGCGCGAAGGTGTCGTAAGGTGCTGCTGCAAACTCTACGTCGGGAGCAATCTCGGCGAGAGGTTCGAGCACAAACTGTCGCGACGGCACCAGAGGGTGGGGCAGTGTGAGTTCGGCGGTCTCGAAGTTGTAGTCGCCGTACTGCAGCAGATCGATGTCGATGGTGCGGTCGTAGTGGCGTCCGTCGCTTTTGCGGTCGCGGCCGAGCCAGCACTCTATCTGCTGCGTGATGTCGAGGATGGCGTGCGGATCGAGTTCGGTTTCGAAGATTGCGGCAGCATTGTAGAACATGTTGTCGGTCATCATGTCGACGGGAGCCGACTCGTAGATAGACGAACACTTGACGAGCTTTCCTACGCGCTCGTCGATGAGGCGTACGGCTTCGCGGATGTTTTCAGCACGATCGCCCAGATTTGAACCAAGTCCGATGTAGAGATTCATAAGCCCCCCTCCATCTCCCCCCGTTAGGGGGAGGGCTCGTACTTGCCGAAGGGGTTTAGCAGAAAAGGGACGAGCCAACCATTTTTATTTAATATATTGAATGCGCTTATAGATGCTTCCCAGCCCTCCCCCTAACGGGGGGAGATGGAGCGGGGCTAATCCACAATCAGCATCACGTCGCCGTACGTGCCGAAGCGGTAGCCTTCTTTGATGGCGGCTTTATAGGCAGCCATGGTCTGCTCGTAGCCACCGAAGGCAGCGGTGAGCATAAGCATCGTGCTCTCGGGCATGTGGAAGTTGGAGAACATGGCGTCGGCCACGTTGAAATCGTAGGGAGGGAAGATGAACTTGTTGGTCCATCCCTCAAACTCCTTGATGCGGCCATCGGCGCTGACGGCGGCTTCGAGCGCGCGCTGAACGGTAGTACCTACAGCACACACCTTGCGGCCCTCGGCCTTGGCGCGGTTGACCATCTCGCAGCACTCGTGTTCCACAAACATCTGCTCGCTGTCCATCTTGTGCTTCGTCAGATCTTCGACGTCTGTCTGGCGGAAGTTGCCGAGACCACAGTGGAGTGTGATGAAGGTGCGGTCGATGCCGCGGATCTCCATACGCTTGAGCATAGACTTCGAGAAGTGCATGCCGGCGGTGGGAGCCGTTACAGCGCCCTCGTGCTTGGCGAAGATGCACTGGAAGTCCTCAAGGTCGGAGGGCTCGGAGGGACGCTTGATGATTTCGTGGGGAATGGGCGCTTCGCCGAGAGCGTAGAGCTGCTCCTTGAATTCATCGTGATCGCCTTCGTAGAGGAAACGCAGCGTACGGCCGCGGCTGGTGGTGTTGTCGATGACTTCAGCCACGATGGAGTTGTCCTCGCCGAAGTAGAGTTTGTTGCCGATGCGGATTTTGCGGGCGGGATCTACGAGCACGTCCCACAGGCGGAGTTCGGGATTGAGTTCGCGAAGGAGGAACACTTCAATGCGGGCACCGGTCTTCTCCTTGTTGCCGTAGAGGCGGGCGGGGAACACCTTGGTGTCGTTGAAGACGAAGACGTCCTGCTCGTTGAAGTAGTCGAGCATATCGATGAATTCCTTGTGCTCGATTTCGCCCGTCTTGCGGTGGAGAACGAGCATGCGACAGTCGTCGCGGTGGGGCGCAGGATATTCAGCGATGAGGTTTTTGGGGAGAGTAAACTTGAATTGAGATAGCTTCATGAGACCCACCCCCGCCCCCTCCCTGAGATGGAGGGGAGAATATACCACTGGGGTGGAAAGTGGGAATAATGGGTTATGTAAAAACGTTGTGAATGTGTGGTGACTACTCCCCGCCCTCGCAGGGAGGGGTAAGGGGGAGGGTCTGTAGCCACTCTTCGAAGGCCTCGAGCGAGGGGAAGGCGTCTTCGACGCGATAGTCGCCCACCTGGGTGCGGCGCAGGGCGGTGAGGTGTGCGCCAGAGTGGAGTGCCTCGCCGATGTCGCGGGCGAGAGAGCGGATGTAGGTGCCTTTGGAGCAGCGCACGCGGAGGTCGAGCTGCATGGTCTCGGGGTCAAAGCGCAGGAGTTCGAGTTCGTCGATGGTGATGCGCTTGGCCTTCAGTTCTACGTCCTTGCCTTTGCGGGCGAGGTCGTAGGCGCGTTTGCCGTCGACCTTGCAGGCGGAGAACACAGGCGGCACCTGGTCGATCTCGCCGGTGAAGCGGGTGAGCACCTCGCGGACGGCCTCCTCGGTGATGTGGTCGGTGGGGAAGGTCGCGTCGACCTCGTGCTCCAGGTCGTAGCTTGGAGTAGTTGCGCCGAGCTGCAGCGTGGCGGTGTACTCTTTGCGACCGAGCTGCAGTTCTTCGATGCGCTTCGTGGCCTTGCCGGTGCAGATGACCATCATGCCGGTGGCCAGCGGGTCGAGAGTGCCGGCGTGGCCCACCTTGAGTTTCTTGCGGCCGATGGCGCGGCAGAGCAGCCAGCGCACCTTTCCCACAAGCTGAAAAGAGGTCCATCCCAGCGGCTTGTCGAAGGTCAGTATTTGTCCGTCTATGAAGTTCATTCTTTATGGTTATGGCTGATGTAAATGCTGTAGAAATTGAGAATACTTACCAAATATAAAGGTATTTGTATGAGATGAAAACCAAACATGAGGGCTATGATGACCAGTATGGCGACCAATGCGCATGAATACAGCACATATAGAATGTTGCTGATCAAGTGGCCCACTTCGCTGGATGTCTTCTGCAGAAAGGTTGCGAGCAATATGGCTATGCCGCCAATAAACGGAAAAGGTCCCAACCCGCTTGTCGCAAAGATGCACACGAGAGCTTGCGCTATCCAATAAAGGGAAATGGCCGAGGATTTATCTTTAACTTTCAACATGTGGTTTTCATACTATTTACACATCGTGATCATTAGCATCCCATGCAGCTGTAGACAATCACGCCGACGCCGATGACGGCACAGTAGACGGCGAACCAGATGAGGCTGGTGCGCTTCACGAGTTCTATCATGGCCTTGCAGGCAAAGCAACCGCTGACGAAGGCGGCGATGAAACCTACGAAGAGCACGCCGGGAGCGATGGCGGCTTCTGCTCCGTGCTCAGCGAGATACTCAGCCGAGGGGGCAAAGATGTGCTTGAAGTCGAGGAGCGCCTCACCGAGAATGGGGGGAATGACCATAAGGAAGGAGAACTGCGCGAGCGATTTGCGGCTGTTGCCGAGCAGCAGACCCGTAGCAATCGTCGAACCTGAACGGCTGAGGCCGGGGAGAACGGCGCAGGCTTGGGCACAGCCGATGATAAAGGCGTGGAGGGGCGAGATGTGCTCGCGCTCCTTCGGTTTGTAGAAGTGGGTAAGGGCGAGGAGGCAAGCCGTCACGCAGAGACAGACGCCGACCACGAGGGTACCTTCGAAGATGGCTTCGATCTGGTCCTTGAAGCACAAGCCCACAACGCCGATGGGGATCATCGAGATGAGGATGTTAGCGGTGTAGCGCGTCTCATCGTTCCACTGGAACTTAAAGAGTCCCTTGAAGATCCACACCACTTCTTTCCACAGAATGACGAGTGTGGCGAGGACGGTAGCTACGTGTACTACGATGTCGAATGTAAGGCCACCAGGGAAGGGCTCGCCGTCATTGAGCAGCAGCTGACCAATCTGCAGGTGGCCGCTGGAAGATACGGGCAGATATTCCGTGAGACCCTGGACAAGGCCCAAAATTAATGCTTGAATCCAATCCATTATGCAGCCTCCTCCTTTGTTACTTCATTGTCATTGTTAGCTTTTGGGCGGTACAGAATCGCCACAATCATCATGAGGTAGCCGAAGAAGCACACGATGGGAGCCAGCGTAGTGTGGCGGAAGTCGAAGATGGCCTCGTTGAACTGCTCGCGGGTAGAGCCACTGCCGCTCATGAGGATGTAGCCGAGGATGACGATGGCCATGCTGATGGCCAGAAGAATGAAATTGATGCGTCCGAAGGCGAAGTTATTTTTCATTGTTTGTTGAAATTTATTATATGTTTTGTTATTATCAAAATGAACCATTGAGCAGAGCACGCGTATGAACGTAACTGGGTTCATAGTATGCGCTGCTGTTATAGTTGTCTATGGTTTTGCAAATGGGTGAAGCATATACTCTCAGAATGCTCTCGGCAAGATTACCGCCGACAGGTGTTACGGATTCTACGAGTCGGGCATAAACCTTTCCCATTTGAGTTTCCGAGGGCACTTTATCCGTGAATTGTGTGTCAATGGCTGTAATGTCAAAGTCGCCCTTCTCGAGATGGTACTCTTTTGTCCAATCATCTACAACTTGCAAGGGATTCATGCAGTGCAGGGTTCCGGCAATCGACAGCTGGCGCTCTAACGACTCCTTGCCCATCTGCTCTGCTACGTATCGGTTGTGCTGATGAAGGTGGCGGGCTGTACGCTCTATCATGTAGCAGACGAAGTAAAGGTCGTTGAAAGTGATTTCTTCGTCAGGGAAGTAGATGTTGCTCATAGTTCGTAGCTCGTGATGAAGGTGAGTGTTTTGAGGGCTCTGTCGTTGCAGAAAAGTAACTGATGAGTAGGATGTTTGAATTGTGCCAACACCCAAAACGCTTCGCGTGTGATGCGTCCTGACAGAAAGTCTTCCACGTAATCCCATATTTCGTCGTCGGCCATGGGTCCTTCGACAATGTCGTAATCGTGTGCCTCGCCATGGCGACAGGCTGCTACAAAGTCCAGCCATTCGTCCGTCATGGTTTCAAAAGTCTTCACGTTGAGAATAGGGTCGGGCACATAGTCGTAGACGCATACAATGTGAGGGTTGCGCTTCGTGATGGCCCAACGCTGTGCCTGACGTTCTATTTTTGTGCAGTAGAATCCGTAGCCAAAGTCTTTGGTGTAGCCTACAACTCTTACCTCGGGCTTTGCAACGATGGTGTTTGTGCCGTGATATACTTTCATAGACTTCGATTTATGCATTACAAAACATCAATACAGAGCGGCTTCGTCGCGGCTCATGCTGAGGTGTTTGTTCACGGAGAAGAAGGCGCAGACGACGGTGAGGACGATGCCGAAGACGAAGACGCATGCGGCGGTGAGACACATGACGAGCGGCGTGACGAACTGAAGGCTGTCGGGGTCCCAGTTGAAGAGGGTGAAGAAGGCTCCGGCGAGGATGGCGATGGCCAAAATGCTGGCCACAAGGCCGATGCCGGCGGCGCGCCACAGGAAGGGACGACGGATGAAGCCCCAGTTGGCGCCCACGAGTTTCATGGTCTGGATGGAGTGGCGGCGCTGCGCAATGTTGAGGCGCATGGTGTTGTTGATGAGCGACACGCTGATGATACCGAGCAGCGCAACGAAAACCAGCAGAACGATGGAGATGCTGCGGATGTTGTCGTTGATCTGTTCCATCAGGTCGTTCGGATAGACCACGTCCGTCACGCCCATGGCCTTCTTGAGGCCTTCCATATAATGCGTGAGAGAGTCAGGTTCGGTGTATTCGGCTTTCAGATACACCTCGAACATCGCAGGATACGGGCTACCCTCCTGCACCTCGTTGGGGTTCAGGCCGAAATCTTCGATCATGGCCTTCGTGGCTTCCTCCTTCGAGATGTAGCTCACCTCCTTGGCGTAGGGCATGACGCCAATCTCCGACATGAGTTTTTTCGTTTCGCCCTGCGAGAGGCTGTCGTCGAGCAACACCTGCACGGTGAAGTTCTCTTTGACCGAACGCTCGAGCGAGTTGGCCATGAGGCCGAAGCATGCGATGATGCCTACGAGGGTGAGCACCATGGCCGTGCTGATGCATGCTGTGAATGAGTTGAGACGTCCGGGATGGTGGCGGTGTTTTTTCTTTGCCATATTGGGTGGTAAGTCCTTGCAGACTTTTTTCTACTTGTTTTGGGTTATTATGATTTCTTGTGTGCGCGATGCGCGTCATTGTGCGCGCGTAAAAAATAAAAGCGCATTTTTAGTAATGTGCTGCAAAGTTACGAAATGCGGAGGCCGTTTTGCAAGTTTTTTCGTAGAAAAATGCACGACGCCGCGTTAAAATAAGCGAAAAACTATACCGTAGATATAAAAAACCGTCTCTGCCTCGCCTACCGCTTCTCAAACGATAGAAAAATCTGTCGCGAAGAAACATTCGCTTTCCTCGACAAATTATTCTTTTTCCTCGGAGATTTTTGTTGTGTCACAGATGTGCTACGAATGTGTCACATCCGTGAAACTATTGTGTCACACTTGTGCGACTATCGTGTCACAAGTGTGGCACAACAAAAATCTC
>JAUNIC010000260.1 GCA_030523615.1 Bacteroidales bacterium | reverse complement strand
CACGGATGTGCGACTATCGTGCCACAGCTGTGGCACAACAAAAATCTTTGATGCAGTTCCTTATTTCTTTGGCGTAGTGCACAATTTCTTTGCCGCGAACCATAGGTTCCTCATGAGAAACCGCCGTTACGCGGTCGCCGACGGCCGCACCTTTATGGGCAGAAAATGCCAATTCGTCCAAAAAACGAATAAAAAACGTGCAAAAATATCAGCATTACCGAACTTTTTTGTAACTTTGCGCCAAAATCTTTAAATATTATATGAGAAGCATCAAATATCTTTTATTCCTTCTCTGTGCGTTCTGCTGCATTTTGAGCGCCAGCGCACAGGGTAAGTCCTACGTTGGATACTGCGACGGACAAATCGCCTCGTCGTCCGTTGGAAAATACACCAGCATCGGCCAGGTGGGCAACACCGTCAGCATTGCCATACGCCTTTCGAAGGCGCAACTAGCCGCTTACAAGGGTTGCAACCTCGTCGGTGTCAACTACGGCATGCCTACCTCGCAGGGTGTCAAGAAACTCACCGGATGGGTGCGCACATCGCTCGATGGTCAGGACCTCACCACGGGTTCCACCACGTCGACCAACTACGGATGGCGCGAAATCAGCGTCAGCCCCTACGTCGTCACCGGCGACGAAACCGAACTCTACATCGGTGCCTCCTATAACAATGACTCTAAGGCCTACGTCGGCGTATCCTTTGCCGGAACACCCGTGAAGGATGGATGCTACGTCAGCTCCGGCAGCGAATGGACCAACTACGCTTCGCAAGGCTGGGGCAGCCTCTCGCTCGAAGCCGTTTTCGAAGGCGGCAGTGTGCCCACGCGCGACCTCGCCCTCCTCGACGTCACCACGCGCCAGCGTTCTGTGCAGGTGGGCGATCCCATCAGCGTGAGCGGCGTCATCAAGAACAACGCTTCCGAGAGCGCCACGAACCCCGTCATCCGTTACAGCATCAACGGTCAGCCCATCGGCTCCTACACCCACAACGGCACCATCGCCTTCCGTCAGTCGGCCAACTTCTCATTTGACATTCCCACCACATCCTTCAGCCAAGCCATCACCGCCGGCGTCGAACTCTCGCTCGAATGGGCTGACGGTCAGGCCGATGACGCTCCCGCCGACAACGTCAGCGCGTTCAGCGTCGAACTTTCCAAGGAAGTCTTCAAGCGTCGCATGGTCGTTGAAGAACACACTGGCGCTTGGTGCGGTTATTGCGTGCGCGGCATCGTGGGCCTCAAGGAGATGAAGGAGAAGTATGGCGACGACTTCATCGGCATCGGCATCCACAACAACGACCAGTACGCCATCACGGCCTACGACAACTTCATCGGCGGCTACATGAGCGGCTACCCCAACAGCATCGTCAACCGCAGCGGATCGGCCGTCGATCCTTCCTACACCAACCTCTACAACCGCTATCAGGCCATGGATGCCCAGGCCGACGCCGACATTGCCGTCGAAGCTACCTACGACACCGAGGGCAAGATCAACTTCACGGCCCACTCGCGCTTCGCCTTCAGCGAGACGAATGCTGACTATCGCGTCGCTTTCGTTGTGCTCGAGAATCAGCTCCCCATTGTCCAGACCAACTACTACGACGGCAGCGGCTCGGCGATGGGCGGATTTGAAAATCTGCCCCGTCAGGCTAAAATCGATATCGACGACGTGGCCCGCGGCATCTACCCCAGCACTACCGGCAACAAGGGCAGCATTCCCGCCATCGTCAGCAAGGGTGAAGTTTACGATTATTCCTACAGCGTGAAACCTACCTTCAAGAACGGCAAGAACGTTGAGGTCGTGGCGCTCCTCATCGACGGCAAGACCGGCGAAATCATCAATGGCGTCAAAACTTCACGTATCATCGGTCTTACCGAAGGTGAACCCGTAGATCCCGTTAACCCCGGCGGCGGAACCGACCCCGATCCCGTTGTTAACCTCACCCACACCATCAGTCCTGCAGCCGGAGCCATCGTCGAGACCCTCGACAAGGTCATCGTGAAGTTTGAAGGCACCTACGCCCAGAACGGCATGAACCACGTGGGTTACTACAACTACATGGCCAAGAGCTACGGCCTTTCCACCGTGCCCATCGACAGCCGTCCTTACCTCCGTGCCGACAATGGCCAGGTGGTGACGAAGGCTGCCCGCGTGATGTGGACCTACAACGAGAAGTATGGCGGTCTTGCCGACTTCGACAACGATCCCTTCCACTACAACGAATTTGAGTTCGACTTTGATGGTGTGCCCGCTGGCCACTACACCCTCGTCGTGCCGAAGAACTTCTTTGTGTACTACGACAGCGAGGAGTACCTCTGCGGCACGAAGGAGTTCACTGCCGAATACACCGTGACGAAGGGCTCCAACCACGTTTGGGCCGGCACCTACGATGCTCGTTTCACTCCGGCTGTGGGTAGTGAACTGAAAGAGTTCGGTGTGCTCGAACTCCGCTCGTCCGACGACATTTACAACTACACCAACACCGACCTCGCCACTTATTACAACTGCTTCTACGTCGAAGAGGCCGAGCGCCCCTACGTCATTCTGCCCAACGGCCAGAAGCAGGAGGTCAAGACGGTCGATTTTGCCGAAGTCACCGGCGTGAACAATGGTGAGGTGCTCATTCTCCTCACCTTCCCCACCTCTTACACCGAAGGTGCCTACACCGTCGTCATTCCTCAGGACTTCATCGTCGTGGGCGACACCGACTATAAGTATCGCGACTGGTGGAAGGCCTACGCCGCTCCCGAGCGCCGCTTCACCTTCTTCGTGGGCAAGGCTCCCGAGGGTATCGAGGCCGTCACCAACGACACCATGCTTCGTCCCGTCTACGATCTCAGCGGTCGCCGCACCAACAGTATCAATGGCCTCGTGATTGAGAATGGCCGCAAGGTTATGCGCTAACCTGCGCAACCATAGG
>JAUNIC010000259.1 GCA_030523615.1 Bacteroidales bacterium | reverse complement strand
GATGTCGCGTGCATTACGCATGTATGTGCTTGCATGCCGCATGTATATAACGAGTGCATAATGCGTGTGTTACGCGCGCATTACGCGGGGGAGGAAATACGCGAATTTAATCATTTTCGCACAATCTTCCCTGTTTTCTCATATAGTATTTTTATACGCGCGAGGAAATACCCCGTTGGGGCTAAAACTTTCCGACTGACAGATTACTCTGCGGCGGGAGCCTCTTCAACTGCGGGAGCCTCTTCGGCGGGAGCTTCTGCGCCCTCGGCGATGTTGTAATCGTAGTTGGGAGAGGGAGTTACGAACTCGGTGTAGCCACCGCGAACGAGGATGTTGTACCACTGGATGAGCTTGCGGATGTCGCTCTTGTGTACGCGGTCAGCGTCCCAGTTGGGGAGGGCCACGTTCATGATCTCAACGAGCTGCTCGTCGGTAGCTTCGTTGTGAGACACCTTGGTCTCGCCCTGCTCGGCGTTGTAGAGGTTCTGGAACACCTGCATGAGGGCCACGTCTTCGGCTTCGGTGTACATGCTGACGTCGCCAAGGCTGGTGACGCGATCGCGCATACCGGCGGGGAAGCGGCGCTTTGCCTCGTCGATGCTCTCGACGATGAGGGTGCGGTTACCACGAGAAACGAGCTTATAGAGACCGGGCTTGCCACTGATGGCGAGGATAATGTCTGTCATAATGTTTTGTATGTTTTTTGAGTTTTTGATTACGGGTTTGGGGTGCTTCGAGGCCCGCCGCAGACCGTAGGGAATACACGGAGGCACTCTTTGCGGCCGCAAATTTACGTAATTATTTTGGTTTAAGCGCTATCGCACGCCATAAAAATGTAAAAAGACACAAAAAAAACGTGGCACACGATGTAAAATGTGCCACGTTAGGGGGGGAGACGCGATGGCGAACACGGTGATGCCGGGCTGGCATATGCGGTGACGCCGAACTGGCAAACTCCGAGGTGCAGTGCCTGTGGTATCAGTCTTCGAAGTCACGGAGATTGAAATTGACCTTTCCGCCATTCTTGATGTTGGTGAACACGCCCTTGTAGCTGCCGTCGGCATAGGTGCCCACGTAGTCGCCGATGTATTCGCCCTCGTAGAAGGTTTCGTAGATGAGCTGGTGGGTGTTGGAGTCGTACGACTTGAAACGGACGTTACGCTCCTGGGCAGCCAACATGACCGTGCCCTCGCCTACGTTGACGATGAGCTGAGCTTCGCGACAGATGCCGATGCTGCCGGTGAGGAAAACGTTGAAACCGGGAGTGTTGTGGCTGGCTGCCTGCGTGTTGACAAGGCCGGGCGAGGGTGCTGCGGAGGCAGTAACAGAGTCCTTGAGATAGGCGACTTCTTCCTTGAGGGCCGAGATTTCCTGGTCTTTCTTGGAGTCGTTGCAACTGGCGAAAAGGAGTACTGCGAAAAGGGGAATAATGAACTTTTTCATATTGCCAAAAGTAATTGTTTCGATTGAAGGCTTAATACACCATTGCGACGATGGCGTAGCCGAGTCCGATGCTCACAAACGTCGTGATGAAGCCAGAGAGCTGGAACGAGTGGTTCACCACCCAGCGTCCTACACGCGTGGAACCCGTGCGGTCGAAGTTGATGGCGGCCACTTCTGTGGGGTAGTTGGGGAAGAAGAAGTAGCCGTTGACGGCGGGGAACATGGCCACAAGGGCCAGCGGCGAGAGACCGAGCCCGATGCCGAGGGGATACATTGTGCGCACCGTGGCGGCCTGCGAGAAGAGCATGATGCTCATGATGAACAGTGCAGCGGCGAAGAGCACGGGGTATTGGGTAACGAGGTCGGCGATGCGGCTCTGGTAGAATTCAAGATTGCCATTGAAATAGGTGTCGCCCATCCACGCGATGCCGAAGATGCCCACCATGGCGTTCATGCCGGCGGCAAAGACACTACCCTTCGCGGCTACCTTCACATCGGCCTTGCCGGCCAAGAGGATGAAGGCGGCGGAGGCCATCATGACAATTTCGATGATCTCGCTCATCGGCACGCGTTCCATCGTCACCGTCCCGTCGGGACCAAGAAGGGGCTGGCCATCGGCGCCCATCACCTCGAAGGCGGGACGCAGCGAGGGCACACTACCGAAGATGACGACGGTGGCTACGGCCAGGAGGAACACGACAACGCTCCACTTTGCCCGCGGGTTGGGATGCTGCTGCATCTCTTCGAGCAGTCGCGCATCGCGTTCGGGATTGATGGTGCCATCTGCCACGCGACGCTGATATTCGGGGTCGTCGTCGAGTTCGCGTCCCAAACGGTTCTGCACAAAGCTGGCCACGAGGATAGCCACGAGGCTCGAGGGAATGCTGATAAGAAGGATATCGCCGAGTTCAATGCCCTGACCGCCAAGGAGGTCGGTGCTGATGAGGGCGGCCGTGGCGGCGCTCACGGGACTGCCGGTGATGCCGAGGGATGCGGAGATAGTGGCTACGCTCAGAGGACGTTCGGGACGAATCTTGCGGCTGGTGGCTATCTCGCTGATAATGGGGAGAAGCGAGTAACAGGTGTGGGCAGTGCCGGCCACGAGGCAGAAGAGCCAGGTGGTGAGGGGGCCATAGTAGGTGATCTTGTCGGGGTGGTTGCGCAGGAACTTTGCCGCGAGGCCCACGAGGTAATCGAGTCCTCCTGCAGCTTGGAGCGATGCGGCGGCGGTGATGACGCTCACAATGATGAGCATGACGTCGATGGGCAATTTGCCAGGTCGCAGGCCGAAGCCGAAGACAAGGATGGCCACGCCGACCATGCCATAGATGCCGAGGCCGATGCCACCCTTTCGGGCTCCGACAAAGATCATGGCCAAAACAATAGCCAGCTGGAGAAGGACAAGAAACATAGACTTTTCAGTAATTAAGGTTCTTAAATTTACAAGAGCGCCCATAAGCCCTATAAGCCTCATAAGCCCTATAAGCCTCAT
>JAUNIC010000258.1 GCA_030523615.1 Bacteroidales bacterium | reverse complement strand
GGTGACAGATCTATCACCCTAGGGTAGCGCCGCGAGCATAAAAAGATTTTAATCCGAATTAAAGTTCTCGTCGTCACGAAGTGTGATGCCGAGAGCTTGTCTAAGAATAAAAGAGTACGTTTCCTATAATTCGCTTATTTGGGATGTGAAGAATTGCAAGAACGCAATTCTCTAATTCAGGATATCACTTACCTGATTGCGGCAGAACACTAGTAGCGAAAACTGGCCATTACCGGCCTCCCCCCCCAACTTTGCCTATAATTGTGGACACAAAAACCCATTTCTCGTCACGCCTGCTACACGCGTATCCAACTATGTTTCTTTGCATTACGCGCATCATGCTGCGCATTCACAGCGAAAATTTTCGTAATAGTTTCAGTCACTCCCCTCGGCGTGCTTTGCCCTGTAGTCGGTAGGCGAAAGGCCAACGTGGGTCTTGAAATACTTCCGGAATGTGAACTGCTCGGGGAAACCGAGATCGGCGGCTATCTCCTTGATGGTCATGGGGGTGTAACGAAGCATGGACTTGGCGGCATTGCAGGTGACGGTGGCTATGAACTGCGAAGGGGTGTGGCCGGTGTACTCGCGGATAAGACGGGAAAAGTAAGCAGAGGTCATGTGCACTTCGGAAGCATAAAACTGCACGCTGCGCTCACGACGGAAGTTCATGTTGAGGGAGAAAATAAACTGCGGAACGATGGCGCGACGCTGGGTTTGAGAGGTCTCGCCGCGGCCGCCACGGAGGAGGAAGAAGTTGCGTACAACCTCGAAGAAGGTGTGCTGCTGAAGGAGGGTGAGAGAGGTTTGGCAAAGGTTGTGCTCCACATCGTCTGTCACGGCTTCGACGCGGTCGGCGAGGTCATCAAGTTCGGCTGCACGGCGGACGAGGAAGTCCATCTGCTGGGGTGTGAGCTGCAGGATGGGATCGTCGAAGACACCGAGATTGACCACAGTGCCGACGATGTTTTTGAGCAGAGGGATGACGGCACTGAAGGGCATGGATATTTCGACGGAGCGAAAATCGTCGGTTTGGCTGACGGTACGGATGGGGATGACGGGCGACATGACGAGCAGTGTGCCAGGGACGAGAGTGCGCAGCGTATCGCCGTGCTGTATCTGTTGGCTGCCTGCGGTACAGATACGCCACCCGGCGCGGGGTTGGAAGATGATGTTCATCGAAGGGGTATGGGCTTCAAGGTTAAGGGTTAGAGATCAGGTAGGGATAAGGTGCGGCGCAAAGGTACGAAAAAGATTGAGCAAAATGCGATATTTCACGGGTAAAAATATAGAAATTGTCAATATTGCTCAATATTTTATGGATTATTTCTGCTGCTGTTATGCGCATTATTAATAACTTTGCAGCGAAATCACACTACTCTACTACTCATACACACAACGCTCAGTATGAACCACACACTACAACGCTTGTTTTTCATGGTCCTTACAGCAGGGCCGCTGACGGCCTTCACCGCGCCCCAACAGGCAGAGGCAGAGACCATCGAAGATTGTCTGGCGATGGCGGAGGAAAATTATCCTCTCGTGCGCCGTTATGACCTCGTGACAAAGACGGAACAATTTACGCTCTCAAACATCGTACGTGGATGGTTGCCGCAGGTGAGTGCCTACGGACAAGCCACTTATCAGAGTGCCGTGGTGCAGTTGCCGGCTCAGCTGGAGCAGATCATGGCGGCGCAGGGCACTGAGATCGTTGGCATCAATCCGTTGCAATACCGCGCTGGCGTAGATGTACAGCAGACGGTCTACGACGGCGGTGCAACGGCTGCGGCAAAGGAGTTGGCACGTGCCCAAGCGGCGATGGAGGGTGCACGCAACGACGTTGACATCTATTCATTACGCGAGCGCGTGAATGGCGTGTTCTTCGGATGGTTGCTCGTGGAAGAGCGCTTACGCCTGAACGCTGAACTGCAGACGTTGCTCTCGGCCAACGTGACGAAGCTCGAGGCGCTGCTGACAGGCGGTGTGGCGATGGGCAGCGACGTAGATGCTGTGCGGGCGGAACTGGCCACGGCACGGCAACAGCAGAGCGAACTGGAGGCTACACGCGGTGCCATGCAGCGAGTGCTGACGTTGCTCTGCGGACGAGAGATTACGTCGGTGACGGAACCCGAAGAGCGACTTGCGACGACGCAGACGGAACGCCCGGAGATGCATCTCTTCGACACTCAACTGAGGATGGTAGATGCGCAAGAGCGCTCTCTGCGTTCGCGACTGATGCCGAAGTTGGGACTCTTTGCCCAAGGCTACTATGGCTACACGGGCTTGGATATGTACCGCGACATGTTCCACCGCTCTCCCACGCTCAACGGCATCGTCGGTGCCCGGCTGACGTGGAACATCTCGGCGCTCTACACGCACAACGCTGACAAGCGACGATTGGCAACACAACGCGACGCTGTAGAGGTGGAACGCGAAACGTGGCGCTTCAACCAGCAGTTGCTTTCGACGCAAGAACAGCAGAATGTGCTGCGCTATCGTCGCGTGATGGCGGATGACGATGAAATTGTGAAGTTACGCAGTAATGTGCGACGTGCTGCAGAGGCGAAACTTGCCGCAGGCATCATCGACACGAATGCACTGCTTCAGGAGATCACGCGTGAGAATCAGGCCGCAATCCAACGCTCCATCCATCGCATTGAATATCTTAAGGCGTTGTACGAGGTGGAAAGGATCGGGCAGTAGTTTTTTGATTATTTGATTACACTAGTGTACCGTCTCAAGCATATAAGTATTATCCCGAATTAGAGAATTTAAGAATTTTTCGTTCTTATAATTCCTCCTAGTCCAGAATAATAGAATTATAGGAAACGAATTCTCTAATTCTCAAATTCGGGATAGAAATAATCTTTTTATGCTCACGACACTACACTAGTGTCCAATAAAGTTTTAAACGCGAATTTCCGTGAATTAACCGCGAATTGATTCGTAAATTATT
>JAUNIC010000257.1 GCA_030523615.1 Bacteroidales bacterium | reverse complement strand
TCCAGGTCATGCGCGTTCTCAACGATGACTGGGAGGACCGTACGGAGAAGATCTGCGAAAGCGCGAACATGATGAACTGTGCGGCATGCTCGGGTTCCGAAGGCCAGCTGCAGCAGTATCTCAATGATTTCTATGATGAATGGAACATCCCCGAATTCGTCGACAGGGAGGCGTGGATAGGCGCCATCTGGGGTGACTACGGGGACGAGGCCGAGGACATGGCGGGCCGCGTCATACAATTCACGCGCAACCGGGTTGAGAAGGAGCTCGATTCCTGCCCTTGGGACATCGTGGGCTCTGAGATGTGCAACATGACAACCGCGATGTTTACCGCTAACTTCGACATTGCGGCTGGTGGCGAACATGGGAAGATTACCAATGACGTCGCCCTAAACATGTGCGAGGCCCGCGGGTGCGGCAACCCCCACTGCCGAGTGGTTGCAGAGCGACTTGACGCGTATGGTCTGGACCACCAGGGGTGGCTTGACCACCGAGGCGCGTCTACTGCTCCCGTTCACGACACACCACCAGAGCGCCGTGTGAAGCATGCAGAGGGCCTTCGCAGTGGCCAGTACACGCAGGCGTTCGGTGAGGAGCAGTCCTTTGAGTGGCAGTACAACTGGGTTGCTCAGATGGGCTGGGTCTGGTCGGTCTCATTCCCGCTTATCGCAATAAGGGATATGGAGAAAAACGAGGGTGACTTTGACCGAGTGCTTTCCATCGTTTTTGCAACCGCAGGAAAGAACCACTTCATCGACCCCTTCGCGCGAGAGGGTCTCAGGACGTGGCTCGACATTCCTCGCGAAATTGGAGATAACGATCCTCGTGTCATGGGTGCCTACATTGGCGCCATCATGGGCTGCCAGCTTGTCCCCTTCGAATGGGAGGCGTTCGACAAAGACGGCGTCACCATAAAGGTCTCGACAGACGACTTCAATGGCCGGTTTCCCATGGCGCCCCTCGACGAAATTACCGCTGGATACGAGGCGGAGTGGAACGGCGCAATTAAGACGCTTGTGTCGCCCGAGTGGTCCGTCTGGATTGACGGAAAAGACGACGAGTTCCAGTTCATTCAGATAGGGCGCAAGCTCGATAGCCGCATGGTGTAGGGGAGTGACGAATTATGTTGTTCAAAGACGACGAAGTTGCGCGAGCCGATGCATTTGCGGTGAGAAACAGCGCTGGCTGGTATCGCTGGACCCACGACACAGTGGACGTGGCGGGGCCGGATTCGACTGCGCTTCTGGATAAGCTTCTTGTCAATACCGTCGCGCTGTGCAAGGTGGGGCGTGAAAAGTACACCACCATGCTTGACGACAACGGCAGAATTATAGATGATCTCATGGCAATCCGCCTTGGGGAGAGCCACTGGTGGCTCTCGACGCTCTACGGGCCTCAAATGATTAAGTGGCTGGATGAGCACGAGCAAGGATTCGATGTCTCCTATTCCGACATCACGGCAACTGTGGATATGTACTCGGTGCAGGGCCCTCGCTCGACAGAGGTGATGGATAAGCTCCTAGACGTTCCCGTCGACGATTTGAAGCGTTTTCAAATCGTGGATGCCACCATCGCTGGAATCCCGGTTCATGTTGACCGAGGCGGCTTTACGGGAGAGCTTGGCTATGAGCTCTACTGCTCACGGTCTGATTCCGCTCGCGTTTCTGAGCTTCTCAGCAGCACTGGCATCCGGGAGCTGCAGACACTCGAGGTATTTGTGAGAAGTCTCCCTATGGAGAAGGGAATGGCTCTCCGGCAGGACTATCACTTCCTGACGCCATTTGAGGCGAACCTTGGATGGTCGGTCCATTTCGACAAAAAGGGCGACTTCATCGGACGAGCTGCGCTGGAGAAGGCCCAGGAGGAGGGTCCGCGCCTTGCATTCGTTGGCGTTGAGATAGAACGCGAGAGCTATGAGGACATCTGTCAGAACGAGATAGTCCGCAAGCGTGGCGTGCCGGTTGGTAAATGCCGTCAGATGGTTTACGGCTACACAGTCGACAAGAACATCGGCTTTGCGATTGTCGATGCGGAAAAGTGCTCCATTGGTACCAAGGTAACTATTGGCCCCAACGATTCACCTGCCGTAATCGTAACTCCCAAGTGGTGCTAGGAGGGATGCCTCATGGCTTCTATGAAGGGAAAGGTTGTCGTACTGGTTGGATGCGCTTCGGGAATGGGGGCGGCGACCCTCAAGATGCTCCTTGCTGCCGGCGCAACCGTAATCGGATTCGACAACAACAGGGAGAACATGGCCGATACGCTCGATGAAATCAACGAGGAGTTGCCAGAATTCAAAGACAATCTCAACGTGGTTTACGGAGACGTCACAAGTGCCGAGGACCGGTCAAGGCTCGTCACGACTGTTCGCGAGAAGTACGGGCGAATTGACAGCCTGCTGTACGTCGCGGGGGTTCTCGACCTCATGTGCCCAGCCCACAAGACCGACGACTTGCTTTGGCAGTACGTCATGGATGTGAACTGCAACGATTGCTTCTACCTGGTTCGTGACTGCCTATCGATGCTGCTTGACCATGAGGGGCCAGCGGCGAACGTCGTGATAGTTGGCTCTGTTGGTGGCCTGTATGGCTCGACTGCCGGCGCTGCATATGTCACCTCCAAGCATGCGGTTCTTGGCCTGGCTCGAAACCTCGCGTGGTCATATCACTGGCGCAACCTAAAGGTTAACGTTGTGAATCCGGGCGCAATCATCTCGGGCATTTTGGGGAACGCCATGGAAAAGTGGCCAGATCGCGACGTCATGGATCCAGAGGGCAATGACCTGTATAACGTCCGTGGCGGCGTGTCTTTGGGCTGCGATGCGGCAGGGAACAACATGATGGGAACGTCAGAGGACATCGCGCGTGCAATACTGTTCCTCATTGATGATGACAACGCGTATATAAATGGAGCTCAACTGACTGTCGATGGCGGCTGGACCTCATTCTAGGGGCTCCTATTGACG
>JAUNIC010000256.1 GCA_030523615.1 Bacteroidales bacterium | reverse complement strand
AACAAAAAATGAAAAGAAAATATTACTATCAATGTTTTATCTCTACGCTCAAGCCTGAGAACCAAAAGTTGGTGGCGGAGCATCTGCGCCACTGGCCATTCGTGAAGATGTATTTCTATCTCAACGATAAGGTTATAGCGGTTGTGACTAACTTAGGCAAGTCGGCCGATTATAAGGGCAGCCTGTCGATGTTTGGTCACAGTTCATCAAGGAATTGGATTACTAACATTTAAAAAAAACGATTATGGAAAAAAGATTTTTAATGCCACCAACTTGGTGTGCCAGTTTCAGACAACATCGGAGAGGCTCGACAACAACGGCTGCCTCAACGGAGTAATCTCACGCACTGACGACGGATTCAGATTTGAGGAGGCCGTGAAGGCGAAGAGCGTGAGGCGCAACCCTAAACTCTACGACGGCAAGTATTGCTCGCTCGTGCACCGGCAGGACGGCAAGTATCAGATTCACATGAAGACAATACAGGCCAGCAAGAGCCTCGACCGCAGCATGTTAGCTTTCGACGTGTATTCAGAGATACTGAATGCATTCAACGTGATTGACTAAAACATAAACAAATCATGAGTGAAGAAAAAGACATTTTCAAGGAGACTGCGGCAGTGCCTGCTGCCGTAGTCACAGAGGTGGACGAGGACGAAGACCTCGCGCCATTCAAGACAGCCGACTATGTGAAGCTGCCATTCAGGGAAGCTCTCTTCCCAAGTATCTTCCGCGAAAACCTCATCACGGCTCCAATGAAGCGCAAGGTGCCCATCATGCTCTCGCTGTTCTCGCCCCTCGGGGCTATCGACTGCCGCATCAGGATGGCTTATCCCTACGACCGCAAGAGGCGTCACGCATGCCATCTGCAGGTGGTGTTCGAGGGGCCGCCCAGCACGGGTAAGGGATGCTTTGCCGACGTGGTCGAGCAGATCATCACTCCCACACTTGAGACTCTCGACGAACAGCAGAGACGCCAAGAACAGGAATACCGCGAGAAGAAGAACGCCCGCACACAGAACGAGAAAATAGGCGAGGCTCCGAAAACCACCATCCGATGTATTCCTGCATCCACATCAAAGACGGTCATCGTGAAGCGTGCCGACTACTATAAGCGTATCTTGGGCGACTATCTCACATTCTGGATGTGGTCTGAGGAATTGGCACAGGTGAACGATGCGGGCAAATCGGGATTCTCGAATCTAAGGACCGTAATGCGAGTGGCATACGACATCGGTTCGAAGTACGGACAGGATTTTGCCTCCGACAATTCATATTCGGCCATTGCCGACGTGCAGATTTGCTCGATGTTCTGCGGTACGCCAGGCGATGTGGACGACGTGTTCACCAAGCGAGAGATTGTGGGAGGTGGATGCTCGAGGGCTATAATCTGCACACTGGAGGACGAGACGGGAGCCAACCCTGCCCACTTTGAGGATTTCACACCCGAACAGGAAGCCAACATCAAGCGGATGCTCGACTTGCTGATGAGGCAGACTTACGACGAGCACGGCGGACTCCAACCCGTGATCAATCTCGACATGTCGTGGCTCTTTGCCGACATCGACAAGTGGACAAACAAGATGTGCCGACAGGTGAAGGACATGAAGGACCGCGGAGTGAAGGGCTACCTATCCCTCGACTCCTTCCGCAAGCGTGCCTCGGTCAACGCCTTCAGATGCACCGGTCTGCTCTATCACCTCTATCTGCTCGACAACGAGATGGCCGGACGCGAGCTACATTCCGAAGAGGAGATTCGCAAGCTATGCCGAAAGTTCTACAGGTTTATGGCCGACTTCTGTCTGAAATCCACCAACAACCGTTGGGGACAACAGTATGAGGACTACTACATGAAGCGATTGGCAGGGGCGAAAATCGACAACCGCAAGGCTCTTATCGACCAGCTCACCACCACGTTCACCCGAGCGCAACTCGAAGAACTCATCACCAAGAACGAGCTATCCACCGATGCCCGCTTCTTCCTCAGCCAATGGAATGCCAAGGGATGGATAAGGAAGACGGCAAAGAACGTGTATGAGAAGTTGAGATATTGATATTTGAGAAGTGAGAATTGAAAGTTATGATTGAGCAAAACGACATTCAGAAAGTCAGCCTGCTGCCTATAGAGCAGGTGGCTGACGCCTTAGGACTCAAGGTGGCACGACATTGGTCTCTGTGCCCCTATCACAACGACTCGAAGCCGTCGCTACACTTCAATGTGGGCAAGAACAAATTCAGATGCTACGTGTGCGACCACTACGGTGGTCCCATCGACCTCTGTATGCAGCTGGAGGGACTCAACTTCAGGGATGCCGTGAGATGGTTGGCACAGACATTCGGCATAACTATAGCCAACGGCTCTGAAAAACCAATGAGGGGAGTGAAAAGACGACAGGTGATAGAGGTAGAAAAGCATCAAGAGGTCAAGGCTCCCGACATCTCAAGGTTGACGTATCTCGTGGAACATCCCACACTCACCGACTCTGCCAAGGCTTTCCTCTTCGACGAGAGAAAACTCGATCCAAGGGTAATCCGATGGTGTGGCATCAACAGCAATGACTCGCATCTGATCATTCCCTACTTCGGACTCGACGGACGACTGAAGAGCATACAGTGGAGATACCTCGGACAATATGCGAAAAAGAAAATAGAGGGCGAACCGCGGTTCAGATTTCTCAAGGGAAGCCAATGCCACGTGTATAACCTACAGATTCTACGTATGCTGAAACCCGACGAACCGCTCTTCGTCACTGAGGGATGTAGCGACTGCTGGGCTATAATGTCGGCAGGACACAAGGCCATCGCCATACCATCGGCAACATTACTCAAACCCGACGACCTCCGACCGCTCAGCGGACTCGCGCTACACATGTATCCCGACAACGACAAACCAGGCGAACGATTGTTCCTGAAATTGCGAGAGGTGACCGACCGCATCACCCGTCACCAGTTGCCCGAAGGCTGCAAGGAC
>JAUNIC010000255.1 GCA_030523615.1 Bacteroidales bacterium | reverse complement strand
GCAGAATCGCTCTTTACCTTTTTCTTGGTCGGCGTTGTGGGCGCGTCCTTTGCCTTTTTCTTTGCAGGCTTAGGCGCATCCTTTGCTTTCTTCTTCGGCGGAAGCGGTGAGTCAATCACCTTCTTCTTGGGAGGTGCCGGAGAGGTAGGCTTTTGGTCAATGTTGGCGTGCAACTCGACGCTTCCAAAGTCAAGATTTGCTAACACTTGAGCGTCGGGCACTATATATTATTATTTATGGAGTGTAACGGGTGTGTTCGGGAGCGGCCTTGCGCTACAGGGCAGCGAAGCGGCGCACATTGGTGTCCCACAGCGGAGTGGTCTCGCAGAGGCGGATGGCCTCTTCGGGGGTAGTGGCCACGCACCAGCAGGCGAGGTGCTGCGGGCGCATGAACTGCTCGTCGACGCAGCGCTGAAGCTGGTCGAGCAAGGCGGTGAAATAGCCGTCGGTATTGAGGATGACGATGGGTTTGAGGTAGAGGCCGAGCTGCTTCCAGGTGATGATCTCGAAGAGCTCCTCGAACGTTCCCACGCCACCAGGGCAGGCAATGCAGGCATCGTTCATCTCGGCCATCTTCTCCTTGCGCTGGTGCATGTCGGGGGTTACGATGAGTTCCGTCATGCCCGTGTGCTGCCAGTTCTGCTCAATCATGAACTGCGGGATGATGCCGATGGCTTCGCCCCCCTCGGCGAGGAGAGCGTCGCAGGTGGCGCCCATGAGGCCTGTGCGGCCAGCGCCGTTGATGAGGGTGTGGCCACGGCGAGCCATGACGCGACCCAATTCGGCAGCAGCGTCCTTGTACTTTTGGGGCACCTGGCCGCTGCTTGCGCCGTAGACGGTAATCTTCATGGTCGATGGTGTTTAGAGACCGAAGGCTTCGCGAATCTTCTCGGTGTAGTCGAGCTTCTCCCACGTGAAGAGCTCAACCTCCATGGTCTTGGGCTCCTGGCCGTAGGTGCAGTCGAAGGTCTTGGTCACCACTTCGTTCTTGCGGCCCATGTGGCCATAGCGGGCGGTCTCCTGATACATGGGCTGGCGAAGCTTCAGACGCTGCTCGATGGCGTAGGGACGCAGATCGAAGATCTCCTTCACCTTCTCTGCGATTTCGCCGTCGGTCATGTCGACGTGCTTGCGGCCGTAGGTCTCAACGAAGACGCTGACGGGCTCAGCCACACCGATGGCGTAGGCCAGCTGAACAAGCATCTCGTCGGCCACGCCTGCAGCTACCATGTTCTTGGCAATGTGGCGTGCGGCGTAAGCTGCCGAACGGTCCACCTTCGAGGGATCTTTGCCAGAGAAGGCACCACCGCCGTGGGCACCGCGACCGCCATAGGTGTCGACGATGATCTTACGACCGGTGAGACCTGTGTCGCCGTGGGGGCCACCGATGACGAACTTGCCGGTGGGATTGACGAAGTACTTGATGGCACCGCCCTTGTCGAAGAGCGCCTTCACCTCGGGGGTGTTGATGCGTTCCTTGAGCACGCGGGGCATGAGGATCGTGATGACGTCGTGACGAATCTGCTCGAGCATCATCTCGTCGGCCTTCTCCTGGCTGCCGGCCTGCTCGGCGCTGATGAATTCGTCGTGCTGGGTGCTGACAACGATGGTGTCGATGCGCTGTGCGTGGCCGTTGTCGTCATATTCGACGGTCACCTGGCTCTTGCTGTCGGGGCGCAGATAGGTCATCACCTTGCCTTCGCGGCGGATGTCGGCGAGGACGATGAGGATGTCGTGGGCCAGCGAGAGGGGGAGGGGCATGAAGGTGTCGGTCTCGTTGTTGGCATAACCGAACATCATGCCCTGGTCGCCTGCGCCCTGGTTCTCAGGGTCTTTGCGCTCTACGCCGCGGTTGATATCGGCGCTCTGTGCGTGGAGGGCCGAGAAGATGCCGCAGCTGTCGGCGTCAAACATGTATTCGGCCTTGGTGTAGCCGATGCGCTTGATGGTGTTGCGTGCCACGCGCTGGTGGTCGATGTTGGAGGTCGACTTCACCTCGCCGGCCAGCACCACCTGACCCGTAGTCACGAGGGTTTCACAAGCTACCTTCGACATAGGGTCGTAGGCAAGGAGTTCGTCGAGGACGGCGTCGGAAATCTGGTCCGCCACCTTGTCGGGGTGTCCTTCAGACACCGATTCGGAAGTGAAAAGGTACATATTGTTAGTAGAGTTTTGAAATAATCGTATGACGGCGGCGAACGAATAAAAAAACTGCTCACCACTTTGTAGCGTGGGGGGCAGTTCGTCAGTTTGCTTGCTCATACGATGGCGAGCCGCACTCAGGGGGCAGCCCAATGCGGACCTTCGCAGTGCAGGTCCGCCGTTTTAGCATTTTTTTGAGAGGTTGCAAGCAGTCAAATCTGTCCTCGTGCTACACTTTTCATCTTAGCGAGTGCAAAATTACGAACTTTTTCGCGAAAAGTGTGGCGTGGAATGAAAAAATCGTTGTATCTTTGCGCTCTACAACGAATAAACTGCAACTATGGACATCAAAATAACATCATTAGATAACATTCGTACCGCTGCACGTGAGTTTATCGCGCAGATGGAGCTTCTCCCCGAACACGCTGCCCGGGCGCGCCGCGAGGGCGGATGGGTCTTTGCATTTTACGGCAAGATGGGGGCCGGAAAGACCACCTTCGTCAAGGCGCTGTGTGAGGAGCTCGGTGTGGACGACGTGGTGAACAGCCCCACTTTTGCCATCGTCAACGAGTATCACTCCACGGTGCTCGACGGCCCTGTGTTCCACTTCGATTTCTACCGCATCAAGGGCATCGGCGAGGCGCAGGACATCGGTGTGGACGACTACTTCTACAGCGGAGCGCCGTGCTTCATCGAGTGGCCGGAACTCGTCGAGGAGATTCTCCCCGAGGACGTGCGCCGCGTGACCATCGAGGAGCAACCCGACGGCACCCGCATCGTGAAATTGTAACCCTTTGCGCACTTTCCTTTCTGCGCAGACAGACAAAAAATCCTTGAGAGTATAGTTTTTTCTCTCAAGG
>JAUNIC010000254.1 GCA_030523615.1 Bacteroidales bacterium | reverse complement strand
TTAAATCTATAAACCTTAAAACCTATTAACCTTAAACCCCAAATTACTCAACAATAATCTTCTGGGAATAGCAGGAACCGCCGGTGGTGAGGCGGAGGATGTAGGTGCCGTGGGGCAGATGATGGAGGTCAACGTCGACGATACCGCCGAGACTGTGGGTCTGACGGTATACCTGTGCACCCGTCATGCTGTAGACGCTGATGGAGCCCGTGCCGCGCATGTCGGAAGTATCCACGTGGGCCGTGCCGCGAACAGGATTGGGACGCACGACGAAATCGGCCATCTTTATCGTCTCGATGCCAGCAATGGGCACAGGGTTGGTGAAACTGAACCAGTTCATGTTGAACTCCTTATTTACAACATAGATGCGCATGCGGTAGACACCCTTCGGCAGTCGGGCCTGGGCGGTGGTAGTCTTCCAGGTTTGCCATCCTCCTGTGCCGTCGACGGCGTACTGTCCTACGACGGTCTTCTTCTGGGCGGCATCAAAGAGCTGCACCTCGAACTTGCCGCCGGCATACATCGCCGCCGTGCGGTATTGGAAGGTGTAGTCGGCCGTCTCCCGGATGTCGACGAGGAACTCTACATAGTCGCCCGGATCGGTATAGCCGAAGCTGGTGGCGCCGCCGCCGTTGTCTTCACACTTCTCGAAGGTCAGGCCCTTCTGCTCCTTGTAGTCCTCGACATTGATGCGGCCGGGGATGGGCATGCAGTCTTCGGCCACATTGTACACTTTGTATGCGTTGAGTGCGGGGAGGACAGTGCCGTCGGCGTCCTTGACCGACGAACCGTTGTAGCTGAGCGTGACGTTGTTGCTGCGGTAGAGGGTTGACGAAAGAGCGATGTCGATGCACATGGGCGAAGACGCGGTCTTGACGCCAGCGATGCTCACAATGTTGTTGTCGCTCTTCACGGTGAAGTCGCTGACAGAAGGAGTGCTTACGACGTCGCGGTTGACGGAGAGATAGATGTGCCGGCCGTCTTCGGAGGTCGTGGCAGTCACGGCTCTGAACGCTACAGAACTCAGCGGCTTGGGATTGACAAACGAGAAGCTGGCCAGATTTGCGCCACCCGAGAGCGTCGTTACTTTCAGCACGTGGCGGCCTTCGGGCAAGACGATGTTCGTCAGCATGGCCGACGACCACTTGTCCCACGCGCCTGTTCCCTTCAGCGTGATGGGTGCGGTGATGGCTGCGCCGTCCACCTCGAAGCCCATCGTCGTCGTGGTGTTGCTGCTGGCGTAACGGATGACGAGCTGATAGGCTGCCGCCTGCTCGACGTCGATGGTATATTTCATCCATTCGCCCTCGGTGGTCCAACCTACGCTGTAGCCGTTGCTGCTGCCGTCGGCACACGTCTCGATGTCGACGCCGTCGGCACGGTAGGCCCATCCCTGATTCCATGCCGTGTAGTCACCGCCCGTGGTGTGGGTGGTCTCCACGCCGTCGAGGTCCATGTAGGCCACGCCGTAGCGGCCGAGGTCGTAGTCGGGAGCGTAGATGGTGCCGGGAATCTTGTTGTCGGCGTAGGGCAGCAGTTCGTCGCTGTGAGGCTGACGCAGTAGAGCGTCGACAACCGCCTTGTTGACGGTGCAATTCTCAAGGAGGTAAGCGTCGGCAAGGGCGAAGAGCGTGTTGCGGGCACTCTCCTGCGAAGGCTTCGTGCCGCTGCCTTTCCAGTAGTTCTTCAGCGCATCGTAACCCGCAGGGGCCTTGACGGTGCAGATGCCCGTGACGGAACCGATCTTTTTCCACGTCCACCACGACCAACCGATGCCGTTCTGCTCGAACAGGCGCACAGCGTCGGTGTACCACTTGTTGGAGTTCTCGCCACTCTCGCCGCACCAGATGGGCACGTTCTTCGAGTTGCGCAGATCGGTGATGAACTTGATGGAGCCGGCGTCGTTGACCGTCCAGTACTTGTGGAACTCAAGACAGAGGTTCGTGTCCCACGTGCGGATGCTGGGCAGACCGTTGAAGTTGTTGCACCAGCAGTTGCCCTCGAGGACCATCATGTGGTTAGGGTCGACGGCGCGGATAGCCGTGATGAGACGTTTGTAGAGGTCCCAAAGCGGGGTGTTGGTGCTTTCGTCGCAACCGTTCTTGTTGCTACCTTTGAAGGCCCAGTTGGGTTCGTTGATGAGGTCGTAACCGCCAATCCACGACTCGTTCTTGTAGCGCTCGGCCAACTTCACCCAAAGTGCCACGAGTTTGTCCTGGTTGGCAGTGCTGCTCCAGAGCGAGAGTTTCTCAAAGTCGTAGTCGGAGATGGCAGAGTCGTAGCCCTGACCGCCGGGAGTGGCGTGCATGTCGAGGATGAGGTAGATGTGGAACTCTTTGCACCATGCCAGCACGTCGTCGACCATCTTGAAGCCGCCGTCGAGCCACGTCTGCTGTCCCTTGACGGGCTCCTGCTCGATGGGGAGGGTGAAGAGGTTGTAGTGCATGGGCAGACGGATGCTGTTGAAACCCATTTCGGCGAGGAGTTTCACGTCGTTGCGGGTGAAGCCGTTGGCAAGCCATCGGCGGTAGAACTCCTGCGCGTCTTCGGGGCTGAGGACGGACTCAATCTTGGCGTGGATGGCGTGCTGCGAATCGGTGAAGGCGTCCATCTCCATCATGTAGGGTTCCTTGACCATCCATCCGCCGGGAGCGTGTCCGCGGAGGATGAATTCCAGTCCTTGACTGTCGACAATCTTCTTGCCCTCGGCGTGCATGAAACCTTGGGCTGAAAGAAACGAAAGAATGAAAAAGTGAAAGAAAGAGAAAACGAGTAGACGTTTCATGGGGAGTGTGTTTACGATGAATTGTGTGTGTATTTTCGCATACAAAATTACGCCAAAATGCTGACATGACGAAGTGGAGGGGCGCAAAAGTAAACTCTATAGAGATTTTCGATGGGCGTATGTGGTGAAAGTCAGCGAGTAAGCTCTTGGAGTTGGAAGAAATGAGGTAAGATGTAAAAGGGACGGAGAACGCAGAGCGTTTTTACGCTCTCGGACGCAGTTGAAATTTGGTGTACACTAAAAACAAATTTGGTGTAC
>JAUNIC010000047.1 GCA_030523615.1 Bacteroidales bacterium | reverse complement strand
GGAAAGAAGTACAGTGATTATTATGAGAATTGCAAAGATATAAGTATAGAGTTCGTTAACGATTCGGATGTGGAGGCTACTATTAGTTCAACAGACTTTGTAGGAAATTTCAGCGATAAGTTGAAAGGAAAATACACTTTAGACTCAAACAGAGCGGTAATTCAATGGACAGAAGTGGATTACGACAATAGCGAATACAAAACAGTACCTACGACAGTGGATACTGTTGCGATAAACGAAACTAAAAATACAATTACGCTATTTCAAGGCGGCGAAAAGTATTTGTTAGAAGAATACAATTTCTTTGAACAATTTCGCAAAGTGGATAAGTCTCAGCGTTTCGAATTTATAGTAATAGGTATAATTTTCGGATTTATAATCGTCATTAAAAATTATTGGTATATTCTCCTGCTGATAATTATTGCTTTTTGGGGTATTACAATTTATAGAAAGCGAAAAGGGAATACAAATAGAGAATAACACTCAACTGCCCTAAGTAGAATGTTCAGTTCCCAAAGTAGCTTTCTTTGCAGCCTTTACAGTTTTATCTACTGCCGCTGTAGTTTTTCTTTGTTCTTTTGCAAAAAAGGCGAGTCTGCCAATAGCGGCAGACTCGCTTTTTCGGTTGCTTACCAAGACTTTTTAGCCTTAGCTACAAAACTTATATTTCGCTGAAAATTAGCGGATCACCTTGGCTTCGCCGAGCTTATCCTGACGTTCGGCATAGGCAATCGAGCGAGCTCGTTGCCTATGCTCTCACTTTTAGCGGATAACCTTCTTGCCGTTCACGATGTAAACGCCGTGAGCGCTGGTGTTGTTCACCTTGCGGCCGTCGAGGCTGTAGGTAGCCTTGGGAGCGTTGTCGACAGTAATGTTCTGAACGCCAGCAGCAAAGTTGTCGCCGGGAACGTCCCACCAGAGGCGAGTAGCCTGAACGTCGGGACCACCGAGAGCGGGGAGACCGGTAGCTTCCCAATAGCCGAGCTGAACGGGGTCAGTGTAGCGATAGGGGATACGACGAATCATCTCGCCCTGCTTGATAGAGCCGTCACCGTCAGAGGCGTTGAGCACGGGGAACATCTTGGGATAGCCCGTACGACGGAGCTCGGTCCAAGCCTCGTGGCTGTCGGGGAAGAGGGCAATGTACTTCTGGGTGATGATCTTCTCGAGCTTGGTTTCGAGAGGATCGCTTTCGTTCCAAGCCACACCGATCTTCGTTACGCTGGGCCAAGGCTCGCCAAGACCCTGAGGATCTACCTGAGTGTAAGGCTTAGCTTCGGTCACCTTGAGATAGTCATCTACGTACTCGCTGTAGTCGTGAGATGCAGAGAGCCAGCCCTGCTCGAGATAAGAGGGATCTTCGAGATAGCCGTTGCGGATACCCTTCTCATAGAAGTCCTTAGCGGTGCCGCCCATGTTCCAGCCACGGATGGCGCCTTCAGCCTGAAGGAAGCAGGTCTCAGCATAGCTGATGAAGTAGAGAGGAGCGGTACCGATAACTTCCTTCTCGAAGGTAGAGTAGTTGATGAAGGGGTTAGAACCGGCAGCCTGACCTTCGCCTACATACTCACCGCTGCGGATACCGATGATGCGATCTTCAGCATCGGTGATCTCGTGGGTGGTGAGATTTTCGATAGCGTTTGCGTTGGGCAGGAAGAAGTACTTGGTGTAAGGGTGATCGAGGCTCATGAGGAGGCTCTCGAAGGAAGCGGAGATGCGGGTATCGTTCCAGGTGCAACCAATCTCAACGAGGGGATGAGTGAAACCGATGGTGGTGGGGAATACACCTTGCTGCTCCTTGACGTTGGCGATGACGCCACGCTGTACAGCCTCTTCAGCCCACTTCTTTGCGGTCTCGGGCTCTACCTTTGCCATGTGCATAGCGAGACGGAGCTGGAGCGAGTTGGCGAGGTGCTTGAAGGTGATGAAGCGATCGTTGACTTCGCTGTAATAGCCATAGTTCCAGTTTGCGTTACCGTCGCTCTCCATCATGTCGAGATAGCCGGTAATGACGCTCTTGTAGGCATCGTCGCGGTTAGCGTCGAAGTACTCCCAGCAAGCCACGCACTGGTCGATGTCGGCCTTGATAGCGTAGTAGATGTCCTTCACACTCTGATAGGTACGGGGGTCTTCGCTGTTGGCGAGGTCTTCCTTGTAGGTGAAGGGGCCGGAAAGGTCAGCGTTCTCCTGAGCCATGAGGTCGAAGTAGAGGAGATATACAGCCTTGAGTTCGGGGAGGTTGTTGATTTCGGGGCTCACGAGGAGTGCAGGCATATTCTGCTTCACGAGGTTGTAGCCGCTGTGGCCAGCACCGTTGAAACCACTGATGTTGTAGGTAGAGGTGATGGTGTTGTTGGCGTAAGGGAAGTTCTTGTGAGTAATAACGAAATACTGTGCGTAGTTGTCAGTATCGAGGTTGTACTGATACTGATAAGCGTGGCTGGCGGGTACACCGCCTTCCTTACCACCGCGCATGTTGTAGACACCAGTCTTTACCTGACCAAGCTTTACAGAGAGGGCGTCCAATGCAGCCTGAGCGTCGCTACCGCTGATAACCTTCTTAAAGTCGATGGAAGAGGGGTTCTGGGCATAGGCGCCAAGGCAAGCCGCCAATGCGAGAGTAGAAAGTAAAACTTTTCTCATAGGATTAGAATTTAGAGTTTTATTGTTTGTATTTGTTTTTCGCTGATGGTATTGCGATTTGTGCGCAATGTACAAATCACGTTGCAAAGTTACAAAGTCTGCATGAAATCACAAAGAAAAACGTGCTATTTTTAATTTTAACATTGCATTTTTATATTTATAGATGAGAAAATTTGGCCGTCTCGCATATTTATTTTAATTTTGCACACGCATTGTAATATGCCCTTAAATCTTTAAATCACAAAAACATTATATTCTATATGTGTAAGAATTCTACCAAAGTAACGCTTCTGCTGAGTGCGCTCGCATTCATCGGAGGAACCGCCATGCCTACTACGGCCATGGCCAATGACTATTACGTTGTGCAGCAGACTTCCACCCTCACCGGTACCGTCTTCGACGAAGAGGGCGAACCCCTCATGGGTGCATCGGTGGTTGTAGTTGGTACGACGAACGGTGCCAACGTTGATATGGACGGTAAGTTTGAACTCCGCAACGTAAAGAAGGGCGCAAAGCTCAACATCAGCTTCATCGGCTACGTCACCCAGCAGGTGGTGTGGGACGGTGAGTCAGTGCTCAACATCGTGCTCAAGGAGAACGACACCACCCTCGGTGAGGCTGTTGTAACGGCCATGGGTATCGTGCGCAAGGCTACTTCACTGACCTATTCTACCCAGCAGCTCAAGAGCGACGACCTCATGAAGGTGCAGGATCCCAACCTCGTGAACAGCATGGAAGGTAAGATCTCCGGTGTGACCATCACCCCCAGCGCTGGTGGTGCCGGTGGTGCTTCGAAGATTCTGCTCCGCGGTAACAAGTCCATCATGGGTAACAACGCTCCGCTTATCGTTGTCGACGGTGTGCCTATGACCAACAACACCCGTGGCCAGATCGGTGCTGGTGCAAGCATCGACGCCAGCGGCGCTGTGGAAGGCTCTGACCCCCTCTCAATGATCAACCCCGACGACATCGAATCGATGAACGTACTCAAGGGCGCCAACGCTGCCGCACTCTACGGTTCGCAGGCTGCCAACGGTGTTGTGATGATTACCACGAAGAAGGGTAAGGAAGGTCGTCTCGACATCAACTTCACCTCGAACGTTACTTTCGAGACTCCTCTGCTTACTCCCGAAATCCAAAATATGTACGGCGGTAACATCGGTTCGTCGCTCTCTCGCAACATCTCCAGCTGGGGTCTTCCCGTCAGCCAGAGCACGCAGGGCATCCAGACCATCACGACCGACGCCAACTTCCAGACAAAGGCTGCCGACATGTACGGCCTCAGCTTTACAAAGGACGACTACGCTGAAGGCTATATGCACGCCGTTCACGTTCGCGACAAGGCAGTCAACGATGTGGCCAATTTCTTCGAGACTGGTGCTACGACCAACAACTCTCTCTCACTCTCCGGCGGTACGGAGAAGATGAAGAGCTACTTCTCTTACGCCAACTCGTATGCCAACGGTATGGTGCCCAATAATAGCTACGTCCGCAACACCTTCGCTCTCCGTGAGAACTTCTTCTTCTGGAATCGTTTGAGCATCGACGTCAGCGCCAACTACGTGACCACCCGCACCAAGAACCGCGTCGGTGGTGGTACCTGTGGCAACCCCATCTACGACCTCTACCTCACTCCCCGCGACGTTGACATGGACTACTACCGTGACAACTACGTCACTCAGGGCGTTTGGCGCTCCAACACCGCTGGTACACAGAAGTACTACGAGAAGAAGGGCGCCAACTATCTCGAGCGTAAGGGCTTCGCTTACCTCCAGGGCGACATGCAGAACTGGGCCATCCAGAACGGTATGCGCAACAACCCCTACTGGCTCCTCAACCAGAACACCGGTGTGACCCGTGAAGACCGCTTCTACGGTAGCGCACAGGGTAAACTCGACATCTACGACGGTCTCGCTCTTCAGGCTCGCGTCAGCATCGACCAGAGCAAGTACAACCGCGAGAGCCACACCTCGGCTACCACCTGGGGTCCCAACACCATCAACGCCTATGGTAGCTACAACCTCGAGGACAGCCGCACCAACGAAATCTACACCGACTACCTCCTCTCCTACAACAAGATCTTCAATGACGATTGGAGCGTGAGCGCTACGGCAGGTTGGGTAGCTCACACCCTCAAGGGCCAGAGCCACAACACTTACGCTGGCAACGCTACCGTCGACATGACTGGCGTGACCGACTACGATCCTCGCTTCATGTCGCCCATCCCCACGAAGTTCAACGTCTCCGATCCTCAGGCTGGCGGCGTACGCACCACCTCAAAGAGCAAGACCTCTAACTGGGACAAGGCAGCTCTCGGTACCGTACAGTTCGGTTGGAAGGATATGATCTATGTCGACGGTTCTTATCGTCGTGACTGGTATCGTGCTTTCCGTCAGACCTTCTTCGACGCTCCCGACAACTACGGTTACTTCGGCTTCGGTGCGAGCGCTATCCTCAGCGAACTCTTCAAGATGGCTGAACCCGTCAGCTACCTGAAGTATCGCCTCTCTTACTCTGAGGTAGGTAACTCCATCCCCAACATCCAGTACTCTCTCCTCCAGTACGACTACATCAAGGGTACCTACACCCCCAACAAGTACAATAGCTTCGCTCCTATCCCTGAAAAGACGAAGAGCTTCGAGACCGGTTTCGAGAGCCAGTTCTTCAACAACGCCCTCAACCTCGACGTTACTTACTACAACTCTGCGATGTGCAACTCTTACCTCACCATCGCTCAGGGTAGCCGCATCCAGCCCGTGAACTCCGGTAAGATCCGCAACCAGGGTATCGAAATGACCATCGGTTACGACTGGCACATCGGTAATGGCTGGCGTTGGAAGACGAGCGCTAACTTCTCGTACAACTCCAACAAGATTGTCTCCACCTACATCGACAAGGAGACTGGCAACGCCAAGCCTATCGTCCAGGGTATCGCCAAGGGTGTCGAGGTTCGCTACATCGTCGACGGTCAGTACGGTGATATGTACTCTACCATCGACTTCGACCGCTACGGCAGCGATGTTTGGAAGTCTGGCGACGGCACCTACAATACCTCTGGCAACGGCGAACTCGTGGCTCGCGAAGGCGATATCTTCGTCAACAACGGCAAGCCCGCTGTCAACAATCAGACCTACAATGTAGAGGACGGCAAGCTCGTTAGCTCGAAGAACGATCCCAAGTTCCTCGGCAACATGAACTCTAAGGTTCAGCTCTCTTGGTCCAACACCTTCAGCTACAAGAACTTCAACCTCTACTTCCTCATCAATGGCCGCATCGGCGGTAAGGTGATGTCGCTCACCGAGCTCTACCTCGACCAGAACGGTGTGAGCCAACGCTCTGCCGACGATCGTCTCGCTGCTGAAGCCGCTAACCTCGGCATCAAGAACAACCAGCAGTGCGCCCTCAGCGAGGACGGTGCAAAGCACGCCATGTACATCAATGACGGCCGCACCCTCGTAGGTGTTCAGGACTACTACACCGCAGTCGGCATCAACCCTGCCAACTACGTTTACGACGCCACTAACTTCCGTCTCCGCGAGCTGAGCTTCGGTTACACCTTCCGCGATCTCTTCGGCGAAGGCAAGAACCTCGCTCTCTCCTTCGTGGGCCGCAACCTCTTCTTCATCTACAAGAAGGCTCCCGTTGATCCCGATGTCAGCCTCTCTACCGGTAACGGTATGAGCGGTTTCGAAATCTTCAACGTGCCCTCTGCCCGCAGCTTCGGTTTCAACCTGAAGGTGAACTTCTAAAAGACCCACCCCCCTGCCCCTCCCTGCGAGGGAGGGGAGTGGTCACTACATTGAATAAAAACTTTTAAAAGCCACTTACACCCCCAGTGGTATATTCTCCCCTCCCTCGCAGGGAGGGGTCGGGGGTGGGTCTATGAAAAAGATTCTTTATATCCTTCTCGCAGTATTTGCATGCACCACGCTGCAGAGCTGCCTCCAGTTCGACGAGCCCGGTGACGAACTCGGCTTCGGTCAGGTGCTTAATCCCGACACCGAAAACAGCGGCGACAACGGCACTAAGGCTGAATAAGTTTATGGGGTCCTATAAGCCTTATTAGCCCAATTAGCCCAATTAGCCTTATAAGCCCCCTAAACATCCTCGCTACTCATATAATAATATAATATAAGCACTATGAAAAAACGTTTACTCCCACTCGCTGCGCTGGCCCTCGCTTCTATGAGCGCCTTCGCACAGTACGCCCCCTCGGCAGAGACTGACGTGTACAATCTCTCCAAGTTCGGCGACGAAATTCTCGATCTCTTCTACAATGCTCTGCAGGACGGTCGCAAGTATCCCACCATCGAGGAGTTCGAAGCCTTCGGCGTTGATCCCGTCGAAATCAACTTCGTACGCTCACACGTGCGTCCCCGTGCCATCCTCCTTGACCACAGCAAGGACGTCAATCAGAACGTTGCCGCCGGTCGTCCCCTTTGGATGAACGTGCCCCTCGGCATCGGTAAGGAGCAGGGTGGTTATCCCAACAGCAACTTCACCGACGATACCTTCACCGGTTGGAACTACACCCGCATCTTCGGTTCTTGGAACAACGGCCTCTTCCACTGCCCCTCTGTAGTGACCGACGCCGGCCACAAGCACGGTACCGACGTTTACTCTGGTATCAAGTTCTTCGACACCACCGGTAACCCCGGCGGCGTAGGCGCTGGCGACTGGATGAACGTCCTCGCAACCGAGGATCCCAATGGCTATGCAGGCTTCAAGTATGTTGAGCCCCTCATCAACTGCCTCATGTACTTTGGTCAGGATGGTATCAACTACAACTGGGAAGACGCTGGTTACACCAACACCAACGTTGTAGCCTTCCACCAGGCTTGCTACAAGCTCGCCAAGGAACGCGGCTTCGACAACTTCCACATTGGTATCTACACCTCTTCTTCCATGCTCACCAATGGTAACACCATCGGTCTCTACGGCCGCAACGGTGTGAAGACCGCCGACGCCTTCCTCAACTACGCAGGTGGCGACTTCGCCGGTACCGCAGCACAGAGCGTTACCTGCGCTCTCCAGCAGGGCATTGAAGATGCCAACGCTCCCTCACTCGACGGTGTTTATCAGGGTGCATGGATCGTAGGTATGAACCGTTCTTGGTCCAACCTCGTAACCAATGACAACGCAAAGAAGATTGGTATCGTACTTTGGGGTGAGCACAACGAAAGCCGTCTCCACAGCTACTGCACCGGTAACGACGCTATCAACTTCCACGAAAACTATCAGAAGCTTCAGGATCGCTTCTTCTCCGGCGGTTATCGCAACCCCGCTATGCGTCCCGCAGCCAACAACGGCGCCGACTGGATGAACGAAGACGAGAGCCGCAACGGCCTCCGTACCTTCCAGGGTCTTGCTGAATACGTGCCCGAACGCACCGCTCTCCAGCAGAACCTCCCCTTCACCACCTACTTCAACACCGGTTCTGGCGACCGCTACTTCTACAAGGGTAAGAAGACCGCTGGTAGCTGGTTCAATCTCGGTACTCAGGACTATCAGCCCACCTACCGTTGGCTCGTTTACGACAAGGGCACCACGACTCCCGTCATCGAGGGTCTCCCCGAACTCACTGGCGCTGATGGTTACATCGGTGGTGGTTCGCTCCGTCTTACCAACGACAAGGCCATCGACGTAGTCCTCTACCGCTGCGCACTCACCTGCAGCGAAGGCAATCCCACCGCTACCGTAGCCCTCAAGAGCTTCGCCGGCGCACCCGAAGGTACCGTCAGCGTCATCGTTAAGAAGCAGGGCAGCGACGAATGGGCAGAAACTCCCTTCGCTAATGTTCAGGGCAACACCTGGGAAGAGCAGACCGTCAGCCTCCAGGGCATCGCCAAGGGCGACGTCATTGAGTACGTAGGTCTCCGCACCAGCGGCAATACCAATGGCCTTCTTGTCGGCGAACTCTCTCTCAACGACGATGTTAAGGTTACTCCCGCCAAGGTAGAAAACCTCATTGTCGACGTTAAGGAAGAGACTCAGGTCAGCCTCTCTGTCAAGCTCGCTTGGGACGTTATGGCCGAAGCTGTCACCCGTGCAGCCAACGACCTCGTCTACAACGACGAAGCCAACATCGACCACTTCGAAGTACTCTACAAGAACGGTGAAGAAGGCCGCGTGAGCGAAGTAAGCCGCACCACCTCTTGGAGCTCTTACGTAGGCAACATCCCCATGGCTGAAGGCGAGAACCCCTACATCGGCGTTCGCGCAGCTTCTGTCGACGGCAAGACCTACAGCCCCATTGTTTGGGTCAACGTCCCCCGCGCCAATGCTGCTCAGCTCCCCGAGACCAGCGCAGCTATGGGTTCATATCCCGCCAGCACCCTCAACATGGGTTCTGAAGGTATCGAAGCCGCTCTCCACAACCGTTTCGTTACCGCATTCCAGGTTAATGGCGGCGAAGAGCCTTACACCTACACCAATAAGGTCGGCACTCCCTACTTCGTAGACCGCTACACCAACGGTCTCGCCGACAAGGACTGTGACAAGAGCAACTACATCCTCGCCGATGGCGCCATCCGCGTGGCACAAGGTCAGACCCTCACCTGCAAGCTCGCCTACAACGCCACCGACAAGCGTGGCGGCAGCAGCGTCGACGGTCTCAACTATTGCACCGTTCGTGGCTATATGGACTTCGACGGCGATCACCAGTTCAACGGTGGCAACGACGAAGTAGTATGGGCACTCGGTAAGAGCAATGCCAAGGCTGCCAACAGCGAACTCACCAACCCCGTTGAGTTCGGCTTCACCATCCCCGAGGACGCAATGCCCGGCGAGAGCCGTCTGCGCATCGTCTTCTCCGACGCCTGGTTCCCCCATCCCGGTCCTACTGGCGTAACTGCTAAGGGCTTCACCATCGACTTCCCCGTAGAAATCAGCGGTACCAACCCCGGACGTGTCAGCGTTGACATCCACGATCAGGGCATCGCCGACGAACCCGTTGCACTCAATGTTGATCCCCTCGTAGGTATCCACGGCGTAAGCGGCACCGTAAGCGAGGCTGCTCTCAACGGTCGTGAACTCCGTCTCGAGAACGTCGACAAGGCATGGATCTACAATGCCGAAGGTAAGCTCATGAAGTTTGCCAAGGAGGCCGACGCCATCGACGTGACGAACTATGCTCTCGGCACCTACATCGTTCGTATGCAGAACGGTCAGGTCATCCGCACCCAGAAGTTCATTGTGAAGTAATCCAAAAGTAAATTAGTTTATTAGTGGTTTAGTTGTTTAGTGATTTTATGCCATGATTGCTGCATTGATTGCTGACGACTAAACCACTAAACGACTAAACAACCAAACAACTTAAAATATGAAACTCAAAAATCTCCTTCTCCTTGCATCAGCTTTTGCCGTTGCTGGCAGCGCAGGTGCACAAGCCTATAAGGACGGCTACGTAGATTGGGGCGGCGGCAGCGAATACTGGCCCACACAGCTCAATCAGCTTTGGGGCGTCAATGGTTACGTCAACGACGACGATAACTTTTTCATCTCCCGCGTCAAGCCCCACGCCCGTTTCCGCAACGAAGCTACGCAGGTTCGTCAAGGCATCACCGCCGAGAACGACAAGCACCTCGTAGCCTGGGTACCCGTCAACAACACTCTCAACAACGCCCTCCCCGACGGCATCTTCGACTCCGAGTGCTTCACCATGTGGAGCTACGTCACCCATTGGGGCAACTGGACGGCTCCCATCGGCCGCATCCCCGGCGGTTTCCTCGACGTTGCCCACAAGAACGGTGTGCCCGTCAGCGGTGTAGCCTCCATCCCCTACGGTTCCCTCACTGGCAGCCAGTGGGAATCAAAGCTCAAGGACTACGCCAATAGCGATCCCGAACTTGCAGCCCGCTTCTTCCGCTACTATGGTATCGATGGTATGGGCTACAACTCCGAGTTTGCCGGCGGTCAGGCCTTCATCAAGAAGCTCCGCGAATTCCACGCTGGTCTCGTAAAGGCTGCCCGTAAGGACAATCCTCTGTTCGAGAACATCTGGTACGATGGTACGAACGACAACTCCACCATCTCCTTTGACCGCGGTCTCGGCACACACAACCAGCAGACCTTCGGCGACGGCGACAACGTTCGCACCTCGCTCTTCTTCAACTACAATTGGAACCGAGCTTCGCTCCTCAGTTCCTCTGTAGACTTCGCCAAGAGCATCAAACGTAATCCGCTTGATCTCTATGCCGGCGTAAATATGCAGGGCAACGAGCCCGCCACCAACAACTGGCCCCTCCTCAAGGACTACCCCATCTCCATCGGTCTCTGGGGCGCCCACAGCAACAACATGTTCTGGGAAAGCCGCGGCGAAAAGGGATCCGACCCCGCTGTGCAGCAGGACAGCTACTTCCAGCGCATCGAGCGTTGGTTCACCGGCGGTACCCGCAACCCCGCTAACTGTCCCGACATCATCGTCAGCAACAAGTACAATGTCGAGAACTACAAGTTCCACGGCATGTCATCCATGATGACCGCCCGCTCACCCCTCTGCTGGGACCTCGCCGAAGAACCCTTCATCACCTACTTCAACGTAGGTAACGGTAAGTTCTTCAACTTCGAAGGCCAGCGCCAGCACAACGGCGAGTGGTACAACATCTCCGCTCAGGACTACCAGCCCACTTGGCACTATTGGTTTGCCTCCAAGCTCCTCGGCCGCGACGCAGCCGACGTGCCCGCTACGGGTCTCGACGCCCAGTACACCTGGGACGACGCATGGTTCGGCGGTTCTACCGTGAAGATTACCGGCAACACCGACAACGAGTACCTCCACCTCTTCAAGACCGAGTACACCCTCAAGCGCGGCGACGTCATCACCTTCCGCTACAAGCTCAACAAGGGTCAGGGTAACGTCAACCTCGTCCTCACCGCCAAGGGTGCTGAGACCAAGCCCATCAACGAGACCGACTTCAACGTCATGACGCCCGCCCTCCTCGCCGACGAAGACGTGTGGGAAACCCGCAGCTTCACCGTTGGCGACGAACTCGACGGCAAGGACCTCGCCCTCATTGCCCTTCACTTTGAAAACGCACGCGGCCTCGAACTCGTCCTCGGCGAATTCTCCATCGTACGCGGCACCAGCGCCACCCCCGCCACTCCCGTTCTCGCCAAGGCCGAGACCCTCAGTTTCAACCGCAATGGTCTCGACGCAAAGCTCATCTGGAACATGCCCAACGATAAGGCAGCCGGTGAACCCTGCTACAACCTCGACGTCAATACCTCCTTCTTCAAGGTCTACGCTCAGCAGGAAGGCGCAGAACCCGTCCTCATGGGCGTCAGCACCTCTTGGGCCGACCTCATCTACAATGTGCCCGTCAATGTCAATGCCGACGTCATGAAGGTGCGCTACGGCGTCAGCGCCGTCAGCCTCGACCACAAGAGCGAGAGCCCCATCGCCTGGAGCGAATACCAGGTTGTCAGCGACTATGCCTACAGCGAAGACGTCACCATCGACAAAACCGTCATCAAGCCCGGCGAAGACTTCACCATTGGTTACGTTGACCCCAAGCACAACGCCGCCACATGGAAAATCACCGACGGCAGCGACAACGTGCTCTACACCGCCAAGAACGTCCATGAATTCACCGTCAGCGAGGGTCTGCCCGAAATCGGCAGCTACAACCTCATTGTCGAAGAACCCGTAGGCGACGTTCCCGTCGTAGACATCGACCCCACGAGCTACAGCATCCAACTCTACGGCACGAAGCTCTACCTCTCTACCGACGAGTACGATGACAACGGCAAGGCTACCTGCTCGCTCTCCTCTACGCCCGAATACTACGAAATCACCCCCTCGGCTGGTGGCTACACCATCAAGAGCATGAGCAGCGGAAAGTATGTAGGCTACAACAGCAGCGTCAGCACTTGGGACACAGCCGACTCCCCCGACGCCTGGACCATCAACAACATCGAAGGCGAGCCCACCTTCATCTACAAGAACGCCACCCAGGGCCTCGGCACCGACGCCCGCGAGGCAGGCAAGGGAGTCTACACCGACAAGACCGGCGTGCAGTGGGTAATTGCCCACCCCGAAGAGGGCGCAGGCGACGCTCCTGCCTTCAACACCCGCACCTTCGCCAGCTTCATTCAGGTCAGCGGCGAGAGCGTAGGCGCTCTGCCTAAGATCTACACCCTCACCGCCAACAACGAAGAGGCCGACATCGAAGTCATGCAGGACGAAGAAGTAACCCTTCGCTACACCGGCCGCGCTGCCGACGGCGCAGGTTCGCAGGGTGTCGACCTTCAGGAACAGCGCTTCGGCGCAACAGCTGCCGACCTCGGCGTCGTGGGTCAGAAGAGCTTCTCCGTAGGCTTCTGGCTCAAGATCAACGAACTCGCCAGCGGCGAGACCCAACTCTTCTCCGTGGCCAACAAGCTCGACACCTGGCCCAAGACCGACTGGGGCTGGATTTGGGTCAACATGATGGCCGACGGATCCATCGGCAGCTTCACCTTCCGCGGCACCGACGCCACCAGCAACAACGAACTCAAGTACTCCTTCGGCGACACCAAGATTCCCGTCGGCAACTGGGTACACATCGGCTTCGCCTTCGACTACAACGCCTCCGGCTGGTTCAAGACCCACTTCTTCGTCAACGGCAAGGAGCAGAACGTCACCAGCGTGAGTCGCACCAGCTCCATCGCCGGCAGCCCCGACAAAGACGGCTACCACAAGAACGTCTACAGCATCACCAACGGTCAGGTCATGGCCATCGGCGGCTCCGCTCACAGCCGTAGCGGCATCAAGGGTACCGTCGACAACGTCATCGTCTGGGACGGCGTAGCCACCGAAGCCATGATGCAGGCCGCTATGGGCGACATCGACGCCACGAACCTCGAGAGCAATGTCCTTGCCTATTGGGATCTCGACTCCGAGCAGGGCAACGACTGGACCTTCACCTCCGTCGGCCAGAAGCAGATACCTGCCGGATGCCACAGCTACGAAGCAGCAGGCGGCGAAGGCCAGGGCGTCTTCCACTGGACGAAGAGCGAGTACACCAGCGGCTGCCCCTTCGTCAAGGGAACCGCCTATCCCGTTATCACCCGTCCCGAATGGCGCTACAAGAAGGCCATCATGACCGAAGCCGAAGGCAACAACGGCGAGCAGGGCGAGGCCACCATCGCCTGGAAGCAGGGCGGCGACTACACCGTCACCCTCACGCTCCAGAACAGCCTCGGTTCCGACACCAAGACCTTCGGCGTCGTCACCGTCAAAGCCCTCGAAGACCCCAACGGCATCAACGCTCCCTCTACCGGCGAAGCTCGTGCCATCGCCATCGACGGACAAGCCATCCTCACCTTCCCCGAGGCAGGCAACTACACCGTTCAGGTCTACAACGCAGCAGGACAACTCGTAGCCAGCGCGGCAGCAGCCATCACCGGCAGCGAGCACATGGCCGTTCGTCTCGGCCAGCAAGGCACCTACATCGTCCGCGTAGTCCGCAACGGCGAAGAACTCCGCAGCATCAAACTCCTCAATAAATAGTTGTTTAGTTATTAGTGATTTGGTGTTTTAGTTCGTGCAAATCACAAACGTACCAAACCACTAGTGCACTAAATCACTAAATCACTAGTCGCGGAGGCAGTTCAAATTTGGTGTACACTAAATTTGTTTTTGGTGTACACTAAATTCAAATTTGGTGTACACCAAATGAAAACTCTCTCCGCGGTATTTTTTTCTATCGTGCAAAATTTCCCGTATGCTTTTGGGTATACGGGATTTTTTTTGTACTTTTGCCGAAAACATCCTTACAACTATGAAAAAGAACCTTATTCCCCTATCTCTTCTCTTTCTCCCCCTCTGTGCCGAAGCGCAGGATTTTAATGTTTACTCCAACAACATTGGTGGCGAGGAGATGCTCGAACTCTTCTACACCGCTCTGCAGGATGGTTGCCGCTATCCCACGGACGCTGAGTTTGAAGCCGCTGGCTACGACCTCATGGACATTGCCTTCGTGCGCAGCCATGTGCGTCCTCGCTCGGCAATGGTCGACCACTCGAAGGACGTCAACCCCATCGTTGGCGAAGGACGTCGTCTGTGGATGAACATTCCCATCGGCGTGGGTAAGCACACGGGTGGTTACCCCAATTCGCGCTTCACCGACGATACTTTCTCCGGCTGGAACTATACACACATTTTCGGCTCCTGGAACCATGATCTCTTCCACGTTCCGGCTGCTACCGTCGACGCTGGCCACCGCCACGGCACCGACGTATACAGCGGCATCAAGTTCTTCGAGAGTTGGACGGCCGGCAGCCAGGCTTCGGGTTGGGTCAACGTCATCAGCGCCCAGGATCCTAAGGGTTACGACGGTTACAAGTATGTTGAGCCACTCATCAACTGCCTTATGTACTTCGGCCAGGACGGTATCAACTACAACTGGGAAGACGCCGGCTACTCGCAGCAGACGGTCATCAAGTTCCACCAGGCTTGCTACAAACTCGCCAAGGAACGCGGTTTCGACAACTTCCACATCGGTCTCTACACCTCTATTTCTGCCCTTACCTCGCAGGGTTCGACCGAGGCGCTCCTCGGCAAGGACGGTGTGAAGACGGCCGATGCCTTCCTCAACTATAGCGGCGGCTCCTTCGCTTCCTACGGCACCATTGCAAAGAGTGTGGAGACGGCCGAGAAGTATTTCGGTTCGGCGCAGGACTGCTATCAGGGTGCGCTCCTCTCGGGCCTCGGCGCCGACAAGAACTGGCAGGCGCTCAACAAAACCGATGCGTGCAAGCGTATGCAGGTGGTGCTGTGGGGCGAACACGATCAGAGCCGCATCTTCTCGTGGTGCAAGGGCGAGGATGCGCAGGACTTCGCCGAGATGTACCAGAAGCGTCAGGAATACTTCTTCTCGGGCGGTAACCGCAACCCTGCACTGCGTCCTACTCCCGGCCAGCAGTGCAAGTGGCGCGACATCGTCAATCTCCTGCCCTTCGAAGGCGTGGCTGAATATATTCCCGAGCGTGCCACACTGCAGCAGTCGCTTCCCTTCGCCACCAACTTCTGCCTCGGCTCTGGCGAATGCTATTATTACAACGGCAAGCGCACACACGGCTCGTGGTACAACATGGGCCAGCAGGACATTGTGCCCACCTATCGCTGGTTGGCCTACGAAGCTGGTACAACGAACGCTATGACTGTCGGCCTGCCCGAATATACCTACGGCGATGCCTACATCGGCGGCACGTCGGTGCGTCTCACGGCCACCGTGCCGCAGGATGTGGTGCTCTACCGCTGCGCACTGACTGTAGGTGCTGCTAATCCGAAGGTAGAGCTTGCGTTGAAGCGTCCGGCAAACGTTTCCCTCCCTAACGGGGAGGGCCAGGGAGGGGCTGACGGCACGCTCTCACTTATCATCAAGAAGAAAGATGCTAGCGAATGGATTGAGACTCCGCTGCCTGTTCTTGAGGGCAACACTTGGACAACGGTCGAGGCTGCGCTTCAGGGCGTCGCTGAAGGCGATATCATCGAGTATGTGGGCCTCCGTACCAGCGGAAACGTAAACGGCCTTCTCGTGGGTCGTTTGGCCCTTTCCGACGATGCTCCTGCCGTCACTCCCGCCTCCGTCCGCGATCTTGCTGTAGAGGTGAAAGAAGAGACCACACAAAGCCTGAGCGTGAAGCTGCGCTGGGACGTCGACGCTTCTTCTCTCTCCACCTCTTCCCTTACCCGTCCCACCAATGATCTCCTTTATAATGACGAGGCGGCCATCGACCACTTTGAGGTGTTCCTCAAGGATGGTGCCGACGGCCGTGTGCGCGAGGTAGGCCGCACTTCAACGTGGAGTGCCTATGTGGGCAATATCGATACCGACGAGGACACCTACGTCGGTGTTCGTGCGGCTTCTGTTGACGGTAAGACGTACAGCCCCATTGTCTGGACGGCTGTGCCCCACGATGCAGCCGCTGCTGCAAGCCGCTGGGAGCGCGATCTCGATGGTTGGCCCGCCATTCGTCTGGATCTCCAGGGCGAGAGTGTGAACGACGCGCTGAAGGGTGGCTACGTCACTGCGTTCAGCGTGACGGGTGCCGACGAGGATTACTCCTATATCAATACTGCAGGCAATCCCTACATGGTAGATATCGCTGCCGGAACCGACGCAGATCATGCCGACAAGACGAACTACGTGCTGGCTCCCGAGCCCATCCGCGTGACACAGGGACAGACGCTGCGCTGCACGCTCCAGCTTCCCTCGGCGCTCCAGCAGTCGTGTGCCCGCGGCTATGCCGACTGGGACGGCAACCGTCAGTTCGACGCCACTTCGCCCAAAAACGGCGGCGTAGTGCTCACCGACGAACAGGTGTGGACTTCGGGTCTCTCCAACAATAAGAAGATGAATACGGAGCTGGGAGCTACGGCAAACTTCCAGATTAAGGTGCCCGCTGATGCACATCCCGGTGAGAGCCGTCTGCGTCTCGTCTTCAACAATAATTACTACGCTCATCCCGGTCCTTCGGGCCTCCATGTGGGTGGTTTCGCCATCGATTTCCCCCTCGAAATCAGCGGTACCAACGCTCCGCGTGCCGCCACTCCCGACTATCGCGATCAGGGTGTAGCCGACGAACCTGTCGGTCTGACGAAGCAGGACGTTGTGGGCATCTCCGCCGCTCCTGCTGAAGCTGTAAGCCGCGTTGACGCAGCCGATGGCGCGCTGCACTTCACCAATGTCGACAAGGCTTGGATCTATGCTGCCGACGGTCGTCTCGTGGCCTTCCTCGCCAATGTTCCCGCCACTCATCCTCTCCTCCCCGCCACCTATGTTGTCCGTATGCAAAGCGGCAACATCACCCGCACGGAGAAGGTGCAGGTGAAATGAATAAGACCCCCTAGTGTACCGTCTCAAGCATATAAGTATTATCCCGAATTAGAGAATTTAAGAATTTTTCGTTCTTATAATTCCTCCTAGTCCAGAATAATAGAATTATAGGAAACGAATTCTCTAATTCTCAAATTCGGGATAGAAATAATCTTTTTATGCTCACGACACTACACTAGTGTACTGTCTCATGCATATAAGTATTATCCCGAATTTGAGAATTTAAGAATTTCCGTTCTTGCAATTCCTTAAAATCCGGAATACTAGAATTACAGGAAACGAATTCTCTAATTCTCAAATTTGGGATAGAAATAATCTTTTTATGCTCACGACACTACACTAGTACCCCCTCTGGGGGGTACTGGGGGGTCTTCTATTTCCTCTTCTCCTGCTCGTACTCCGAGTACTCTTCGATCTCGCGCTCTCCGACGTGGGCAAGACCGTAGTGCTCAGCGTGCATTGAAATGTCGAGACCAATCTGCTCCGACTTCTCGCTCACGCGCATAGGAATGAAGTGGTCCACCAGCCAATAGCCAAAGTAACTCATGGCGAAGGTGTAGGCGAAGACAATGACGATGGCGAGCAGATGGTAGAGGAAAATGACGAAACCTTCGCCCGTGCCGGCAATGAGACCTTCCTGGATGAAGATACCCGTCAAGACCGTACCGAAAATACCGCCCGTACCGTGTGTGGGGAATACGTCGAGAGCGTCGTCAATGCGGCTCTTTTCACGCCAATGCACAGCCATATTACAGATAATAGTGATGATGAACGAGATGGTTATGCTCTGTCCCACAGTCACATAACCTGCAGAAGGAGTGATGGCAACAAGACCTACCACACAACCGATGGCGGCGCCCATTGCGGAGGGTTTGCGGCCGCGCAGACAGTCGAAGAAGATCCACGTCATCATGGCCACGGCCGAAGCGGTGTTGGTGTTAAGGAAAGCCTTGACTGCCATTCCGTCGGCGTGGAGACTTGAACCGGCGTTGAAACCGAACCAGCCGAGCCACAGCAGGGCGGCACCGAGGAGGACGAAGGGAATGTTGGCGGGTTCTGCGTTGCGGTTCTCCGTCTTGCGGCGACCCAGGAAGAGGGCTCCGGCCAAAGCGGCCACACCGCTCGAAGCGTGCACCACGATACCACCGGCGAAGTCGACAACGCCCCAGTTGAGGAAGAGGCCGTCGGGATGCCACGTCATGTGGGCGAGCGGGCAATAGATAAAGAAGAAGAAGAACATCATGAACCACATATAGCCCGAGAATCGTACGCGCTCGGCAAAGGAGCCCGTGATGAGCGAGGGTGTGATGATGGCAAACTTCATCTGAAACAGGCAGAAGAGCGCCAGAGGAATGGTTGCGCCGCCCACGATATGGCCCGTGTTGGCGGTGGTGTAGACGTCTCCGCCCACGTGGTTGAGCATGGGGAATGTCAGGGGATTACCGATGATGCCGAGGCCTGCCACATCGTCGCCGAAGCAGAGAGAGAAGCCGATGACCACCCACAGCACAGAGATGAGGCCCATAGCGATGAAGGATTGCAGCATTGTTGAAATCACGTTGCGTGCACCGACCATACCGCCGTAGAAGAACGAGAGACCGGGCGTCATCATGAGCACAAAAATCGTAGCGGTGATGATCCACGCCACATCGGCAGGGTTGATCATACCTTCACCGTCGCCAAACTTGCATTCAAACGAGCCTTCGGGCGCAAACGCACCCCAGATGGCAAAGATAATCATTGCCGCCATCAGAATATACCAACGTTTTTTTACCATAATAATTGTTTTGTGGTTTAGTTATTGAGTTG
>JAUNIC010000253.1 GCA_030523615.1 Bacteroidales bacterium | reverse complement strand
ATAATTTCAAAAAATGGATTCGCTGGTTATTGTGGTGAACAGTTCCAGCGCCTTCATGCCCATGATGGAGTTGCCGTGAGCATTAAGGCGGGGACTCCATACTGCGATGGAATAGCGCGAGGGATAGATGGCTACGATGCCACCTCCCACACCGCTCTTGCCGGGAAGTCCGACAAGGAAGGAGAACTCACCAGCTTCATCGTAGAAACCACATGTCTGCATGATTGCATTGATGCGCTTCACACGAGAGACAGAGAGAGTGACACCGCCGTAAGAGAAAGGTTCGTTGCTGCGAGCAAAAGCGGCGAAGGCATGGGCGAGATCCTGACAACTCATCTCCACAGAACACATCATGCAGTAGAGGTGAAGGACGTCCTCCACTCGGTTATGAAGATTGCCGTGGTGCTTGAGTAAATAGGCAATGGAGGCATTCAGGTAGCTGCAACTTTGTTCGGAGCTGGCCACATCAGGGGAGTAGTCGATGTGTTCGTTGCCAGAGAGTTGGCGCACAAAGTTGAGGAAAAATTGCTCGGGATCATCCAGATTGGATAGCAGCACATCTGCTACGACGATGGCTCCTGCATTGATGAAAGGGTTACGCGGTTTTCCGTGTTCGTACTCCAGCTGCACGAGAGAGTTGAAAGCTGAGCCTGAGGGCTCTTTACCTATCCTCTCCCACAGGCTCTTGCCAAGGATGCTGAGGGCAATGGCCAATGAAAAGACCTTCGATATACTCTGTATGGAGAACTTCTGGTCGTAGGCTCCAAGGGTGTAGGTCTCTCCGCTGAGCAGTTGCAGAAAAATGCCAAACTGATTAGGATTGACTTGTGCCAAAGCAGGAATATAGTCGGCCTGTTTGCCTTCATCTGCATGAGGCTTTATCTCTTCGTAGATATCTTGTAGTATCTGTTGATAGTTCATCTGCTTCGTTAGTAATTTTTGGGGTAAGGCAATAGGATTGATAAAACTTAGCCTCAATCTTCCCACTTGCAGCCGAGGTTGAATGCCAGGGCGCAAGAGTGGAGAAGGCTGATTTTGTGGGCAAAATTACAAAAATATTTGGAAAAGGCAAAGGCCTTTGGTTATGATTTTTATAAGAAGCTGAGTTTTTAAGTCAAAGACAAAGAAATGCACTGCTGAAGATGGTGAAGAACACTTGCTATGCAGAGCGTGCCAAGCATACCATTCGTGCAAAGTGGCACCAGAGGATGCAAAATGACAGTCGGGAGGAACAAAATGGAAGGGATTTTGCCGAAAGTTCTTGCTAAGGCAAGCGTCACTCCTCCGGAGATGCCGAGCGCAGCGGGGCAATTATATGAAATAATACGACGCGTCGCATACCCTTCGTGCAGAGCTACGCCGCATGGCCACTCATGCTCATGACGTTCGTCATCATGGCAATAGGCATCGCCATTCCCTTCACTCCCTTCGGCGCCTACATCGGCCTCATGCCGCTGCCACTGAGCTACTTCCCCTGGCTCGTCGCCATCCTGCTCAGCTATTGCGTGCTGACCCAAGGCATCAAGATGTGGTACATCCGCCGATTCGGAAAGTGGTTGTAAAGAGTTCACGAAATACCCAAAAGAGAGGATTGTGCAGGTGCAAAAAACTTCGTAACTTTGCATCTGCATATTCTCTCGCAAAAACTACACGAAACGAACACGCATGACGAAAACACTACGACTGATGAATCCGCTGCTCCTCGCCCTCAGCATGCTCTTTGCCCTCGGAGCGGAAGCACGGAACACCGACTCGCTACGATGGGCTCCCGAATGGGGCGCCGAATTAATCACAGAACAACAGGTTACAACCAAAGGCCGTTATCGCTCGGCGACGGAAGGAGACGCTTTCATAAGAAAGAATTGCGCCAACCTTCTGCGCTTGCAGGCAAACCTCCCCATAGCCCACGGTTTCTCGGTAGATGTGGGTTCGCTCTCCACCTTCATGACGGCCAAGGAGAGCATTGGCGACGACCTACAGACGTTCTCCAATCTCGACGCCGAACGCATCCCGTTTGCCCTCTCGCAGTGCGGCGTGAATTGGAACGCGGGCGACCATCACTCACTATTTTTGGGTATCCGCAACATGAATGAGGACTACTTCTGCAGCCCCGTGACGTCGCTCTTCACCAATAGTTCGTGCGGCATCTTCCCCACCATCAGCGCGAATTACGACATTGCCAATTACCCTGTTGCTTCCGTGGGTGTGCACTACAGATACGGACCCACCCCCAGCCCCTCACCTAAAGGGAGGGGAGAGGTTACCTCGCCTATCAATGGCTCTTCAGAAGATGTTGTATCTACTCCCCTCCATTCCAGGGAGGGGTCGGGGGTGTGTCTTCAGGTCTCCCTCTACAACGGTCGGGGCTACAACCGCTTTACGGGCCGTGAGAATGTATTCCGTTTCTGCCCCAAGGACGATGGCCTTTTCGGGCTCGCAGAAGTGCAGTACCATCGTGGCGGCAGCAGCTACTTCTTGGGCAGTTCTATCTATCTATCCCCCAGTACCCGAACTCATGAATACTCGGCCACGAAACCTCTCAGCAGCATCGAGAGTCCCCCTTCGGGGGATACTTGGGGGTCACTCTCTTTCACCCCCTGGGCCTATACCGAGCAGCGCATCAACGACCGCCTCTCCATCATCGCCGGCTACTCCCACGCCTTTGATACTTCCCCCCAGTCGGGGGGATTGAGGGGGGCCGCCTGCCGCGACTTCGCCGGCCTTGGTGGTCGCTACGCATGGGATCGTGCCGAGCTGGGTGTCTTCACTGACTACGCCAATTTCGCTGAAGGTAGCGAGTGGGCTACGGAATTTACTTGCATGGTCACCCTCACGCCGCACTTCTTCCTCCAGCCCTCCGTCCACGCCATCTTCATGCCCGAGGCTACAACTACGTTCCAAGGTGCTGCCACGCTGCGTCTGGGCGTTGCGTTCTAAAGTATTCAAATGATTAAGCCCTCGCAAACAAGCATCCATTGTTTGCGAGGGCTTTCTCTTTATATAAGTTTTTCGATCTTCGCCTTCTCCACATCGGGGAAGAGCGTCTGCAAGTTGAAAAAATGATAGAATGAAAGAATGAAAA
>JAUNIC010000046.1 GCA_030523615.1 Bacteroidales bacterium | reverse complement strand
GTAGCCTCATCCTTGTCGAAGAGACCATTGATGTGGTTGTCGAGGAGAGACTTGCTGAAGTCGTCTTTTGCAGCATCGTAGTTGGTCTTCCAATCCTGAACGTCGCCGAGGTTGAGACCTACGACGAATACATCCTTGTACATAGGACGCTCAGCGAGAGTGTAACCGTTGAAGCAAACGATGTTGTTGAGTACGGTGGTCTTGATGATACCAGCGCTTTCTACGTCGTCAGCATCGGAGATGTTGATGTCTTCATCGATAACGGTGAGAGGCTTGATGAAGCGAACGTCGAAGTCGCCGTCAACAACCTTAACTTCACCAGCGCAGCACTCAACTTCGTAGCCTACGCGAGCGCAGAGAGTGTGACCGTAAGCGAGGTCGTCCTTCTCGAATGCGTTGAGGAGTACGCGAGAAACATCGTTGTTCTCGAGGTTAACGATACCTGAAGGAGTGATGGTAGCGATAACAACGGGAGCAATAGCACCCTTGTGGGGAGCAGCGAGGAGGCTAGCGCCGTCCTCAGAAACGGTGATGTCGTAAGTAGATACGATGCCGTCGCCCATTTCTACGTTGTAGTGACGTGCAGCTTCTACGGGATGCTCGATGAAGCGGAAGTGAGCGTTGGTGAGAGTGAACTCGTCAACATACTTGAAGTCCTTAGCGGTGCCGATGAAGGTGGTCTTAATTTCACCCTTCATAGCCTTGGTGGGGATGTCGTAGGTGAAGGGAGTGGTACCGGAAAGCTTGAGGTCAGCATAGAGACGGAGCTCAGCTTCCTCACGGGTAACACCGTTAGCCTGCCACTGGTTAGCTACGCGAGTGTACTCCCAGTGGAGGGGCTGATATTCACCCCAGAACTCGATGGCTTCGGGCTTCCAGGTGAGGGGGAGGTAGAACTCGTTGTAGGTATCAGAACCGATAGCGTCGATACTACGTACACGGATGTAGGTAGTGAGAGCCTTGGTGTCCTTGGTGAGAGAGAGGATTTCCTCTGCAATAGCGGGATCGGTGTAGGGGATGGTCCAGTTAACCTTACCAGTGGTCTTGTTGTAGGTTACGGTACCCTTACCAGCGTACTGCTTGTAGTAGAGGTTGCCTTCTGCACTCTCGTATTCCTTGAACTGAGCAACGGGGCCTTCGCTAAGGAGAGATACAGCGTACTTAGCCTTAACCTCAGCTTCTGTTTCGCCGGTCTTCTCAACGATGAGATCCCAAACATTCTTGATGTCGAGGTCAACGCTAAGGGCGGGGTGAGCGTAGGGTGCGCAAGCTACAGCGTAGATTTCGTCGGTGATTACGGTAGGAGCGGTCTCAACGATAGCCTCACCGGTGATGATGAGCTGATAGAAACCAACTTCAGCCACTTCGTCGCCGTGCATTACGTCGATACGAACGGTCATGTTCTTACCGATGCAAGCGGTGGTAGCGGGCTTGCCGTTGGGGAGCTGGGGCTTGGTAACACCTTCAGCGGTGATGTCAGAGAAGTAGGTAACGTCGCCAGCAACCTTGGTGTAACGATAGGTGAAGCCTTCGGGCCACTTAGCGTCAGAGATGCTGAGAGCGTCTTCGCCACCGAAGCGGGTCTTGATCTGCTCTTCGATGTTGTACTCAGTAGCGGTGTATTCTACATAATCCTTTTCAGCGAAGGAAGCGGCGTCGCCGATCTCGTGGTTCTGGTCAGCAGAGCTTACGAGAGAAACTTCCTGGAGAGGATTGAGGTAGAGAACAGCGTAGTCAGAGGTAACAACCTGGTTAGCTGCCTTAGCTGCAGGGTTGGTGTACTGGAGAGCCATTACGGTAACCTCGCAGGGATCCTGATGGGTCTGAGGAGTCTTGTTGGCAGAAGCGTCGGTGAGACGGAGGGTCACGTCGAGCATGCCACCTTCCTGAGCGACCTTGGTAACAACGGGACCAAGCTGAGTGTTGACGCCGCGGTTAACGCGATCGAGGACAGCGTAAGCGTAGTTGTTAACGTCGGTGCTGAGAACAGCTGCAGAGGGATTCACGTGGTAACGTGCGATAACCTCGGGGCAGTACTGAGTGGTGATGTCAGCAGCCTGAACGGGGTTGAGGGGATCAGTAACATCCCACTTGCTGTATTCATAGCTGGTGCCTTCGATAGCCTGGATACCTTCGTAGTAAGAAGCAGGTTCGAGGACGAAGCCCTTAACCTCAGCAGAGAGAGCGAGAGCTACCTCGTTGATGAGGGCACGGAGAGCGGTATCAAGAGCAGAGATCTCAGCTTCGAGTTCAGCCTTGAGAGCAGCGTCAGCAGCCTGGTAAGCAGCAGTGATGCGGGTTTCAGCATCAGCGAGCTCAACCTTGGTAGCGTAGGTACGAGCAACTTCAGCCTTGAAGTTGTTGAGTTCGGTACGAACCTCAGCAATCTTGCCTTCGAGTTCAGTGCGGAGAGCGCTGATCTTAGCGTCGGTGTGAGCGTCAGAGGTAGCGATAGCAGCGTTCTTGGCATCTTCAGCAACCTGATCAGCGTAAGCCTTAGCAGCGGCGAGGCACTCGTTGTACTTCTGAACGAGGAGAGCGTCAACTTCACCCTTGGTGTATACGTTGTTGATAGCGGTCCAGAGGCGAACGTCCTCAGCCTTGAGGTCGTCGATAGCCTTGAAGAGACCGGTAGCCTCAACACCTTCGCCAGCGGGAGTACCAACGTAGTTCTGGAGAACGTAAACATCCTCTTCGAGAGCTACGATGCGAACGAGCATGTCAACGATAGCCTTGGTGTTCTTTGCCACCTCAGCGTCGAGACCGTCTACGCGGGTTTCGAGAGCGTCAACACGACCTTCAACACCGTTTACGCGAGTATTGAGAGCGTCGATGAGGTCCTTGAGGTCCTTCATGCTGCCGGTGTAACCACCGCGGATAGCCTTAACTGCTTCTTCGAGATCCTTTGCGAGCTTAGCGTCAGCATCCTGGAGAGCCTTGATGGTAGTCTCATAGTCCTTGAGGCGATCCTTGAGGGTGTTGATTTCAGTGGTGTTAGCCTTGATAGCAGTTTCAAGAGCAGTCTTGGTTTCGTTGAGGGTCTTGGTGAGGTCATCGATACGACCATCGAGACGCTTAACTTCCTTGTCAAGAGTTTCGTTGATCTTCTTGATGTCTTCCTTGATAGCGTTGATCTGAGTCTGGAGGTCAGCAACCTGCTCCTTGGTAGCGAAGTTGGGGAGCTGAGCTTCGATAGCATCGAGACGGCCTTCAGCAGCATCGAGACGAGCCTTGGCAGCGTCGATAGCGCCCTGGAGTGCAGCGTCCTTCTCCATAAGATCAGCAACATCCTTAGCTTCCTTGTCGTTAGCCTTCTGGAGAGCGTCCTTCAGTTCGTCGATAGACTTCTGGAGCTGTTCGCGAGCAGCTGCGCAGTCAGCCTTGCACTGAGCGAGAGCGGCAGCGCACTCAGCCTTGCAGTTCTTGAGCGCTTCTTCGAGAGCAGCGTCCTTGTCAGCAAGAGCCTTGTCCTGTGCCTCAAGAGCAGCGATCTGCTGCTTGATGACAGTTTCTTTCTGATCAACGATAGCGCTGAGGTCTTCAATCTGCTTGTTGAGCACATTGATGTCAGCATCGTAATCAGCACAAGAAACGAATGTGCTCACAGGTGCAGCAACGAGGACAGCACCAAAAAGAGCAGCATTTAACAACTTTCTTTTCATACGAATAGAATTAAATTAATATATTATATGTGTGAATTTTGTTTCCCTTGGCTTCCGCCAGCGTTGAGCCTCAGCTCTGTTCTGGGGAGGTGTCGTGTCAATAGCCAGGAGTGGAATTGATGCGTGTTATGCATACCAAGAATTGAAGTATCTTTCGACACTTTTCAAGCTGGTACACGACATTTCGGTGCAAAAGTATGAAAAATTCCTCTAACAAAAAAGTATTTTTGCGATTTTTTTTCGGTAAAATCAAAAAAAAGTGGCAAAAAAGGTGAAATGTGATGTTTGAGTACCAAAAAAAGGCGATTTTGAGAGTCAAAACCGCCTTTTATTATTTGCTTAAAATCGATTAGCGCAGAGCGTAAAGAGGATGATGTTCGTCACCGCTGATGTTCTTCAAAAAGCCGTCAGCGATGAGGGTCTTCACCGTGCGCTGAGCTGTGCTTTTGGTGAGGCCCAGGAGACGCTCGATATCGGCACGGCGTACGAAGGGATTGGCTTGGAGATACTCGGCGATAGCCTCCTTTACCTGGTCGAGGGAAACGTCGGCAGAATGAGGTTTCTCAGCGGAGCGTTCGAAGCCACGGCTCTGGCTATGAGCCACGAAGGATTTCTCGGGCGAGAAGACAACGCTCTTCACGGCCACGTTCTGCGAACGCACCTTTGTGGGATCATCTACCTCGGGGGAAGAGAGCGTGAGCGAGAAGGAGCCGAGTCCATCCAGTCGCACACGGAATCCGTTTGCGAGATTTTCGCTGACAACCTGTTCGATGGCCGTCACAGCAGCATGGAGGTCAGCAGCGCTGAGCGTACATCTTCCGGAAACCGTATCGACGATTTCCTTCAACGACACGGTACCTTTTGCCACCACGCGGGGATGGTAGCGCTTCGGGGCTTGGGGATCCGGATTGGGATTGGTGTAGAATTCAAAGGGAATAGCCATAACGGTTTGTTGATGTAAAAGGTGAATAAAGGGTTGATTGGAACGAACGCATTTCCGCTGCCTCCGAATGAAATCATGCCGTCCCTTCAACTGCCGCTGGGGAGATGATCTTTCGCGTGCGTACGCTATATAATAATATTAGATGAGTGACACGTACGGAGATGGGGAGCGTTTTGTCTGCGCTTCAGAATTATATTGTGCCACGGCTGTGGCAAAGTATTTTCACAGGGGTGAACAAGCCATCCCACTGTTGTGGCACGATAGAATCACGGACGTAGGACAGTATCATCACGACAGTGCCACATCAATATCATTAACGAGAGAAAGTTGCACAAGGAACGTGAGAATATCGTGCCATAGCAGTGAGACGACTTATTTCGACTGCAAAGGTAAGACTTCTTTTTGAATCAGCAAAAAAAAATGCGACTTTTTTTACATTTTCTTCGTGATTATTCTCATTTGCAGCAATTTGGGGCGATTTCTTAAAGTATTTTTGCAAGAAAAGGCACAAAAAAGCGCTCCTGGAGGCCGGAACCTCGCCAGAAGCGGAAACGAGCGATGCATCGAAAGCCGGGAGAAAACAAAAAGTGCGCCCCACGGCCATAATGGCTATGGGGCGCACTCATATAATAATTTGTAAAGAGAGATTGAGGGTATCAACGAAGCTGCTCTTTTACAAAAGATGCGGATCTACTATTATCGTAGGAATCTGCGAGGGGCAATTACTCAGCAGCGGGAGCAGCGGGGGCATCACCTTCGCGGCGGTCGCGGCGGGGACGATCGCCGTCACGGCGGGGACGACGCTCACCATCTTCGCGGCGGGGACGACGGGCGGGACGCTCTTCGTAACCCTCGGGCTTCTCTTCGAGCACCTTGTGAGAGAGACGGAACTTGCCGGTCTTCTCGTCGATCTCGAGGAGCTTCACCTGGATGTGGTCACCTTCCTTGATGCCAGCCTCTTCAACGGTCTCGAGACGCTTCCAAGCGATCTCAGAGATGTGGAGAAGGCCTTCCTTGCTGGGCATGAACTCAACGAAGCAACCGTAGGGCATGATGCTCACTACCTTTGCATCGTAAACTTCGCCTACTTCGGGGATGGCAACGATGGCACGGATCTTGGCAACAGCAGCGTCGATGCTGTCCTTGTTGGGAGCAGCAACCTGAATCTTGCCTACGCCGTCTTCTTCGTCGATGGTGATGGTTGCACCAGTTTCTTCCTGCATACCCTGAATGATCTTGCCACCAGGGCCGATAACAGCACCGATGAATTCCTTGGGAATCTCGAATGCAACGATGCGGGGAACGTGGGGCTTGTAGTCTTCACGGGGCTTGTCGAGGGTCTTCATCATCTCGCCGAGGATGTGCTCGCGGCCAGCCTTGGCCTGCATGAGTGCCTTCTCGAGGATTTCGTATGAAAGACCATCGCACTTGATATCCATCTGGGTAGCGGTAAGACCGTTTACGGTACCAGTGGTCTTGAAGTCCATATCGCCAAGGTGGTCCTCATCGCCGAGGATGTCGGAGAGGACAGCGTACTTCTCTTCGCCGGGGTTCTTGATAAGGCCCATTGCGATACCGCTGACGGGATTCTTGAGGGGCACACCAGCGTCCATGAGGGAGAGGCAGCCTGCGCAGACGGTAGCCATGGAGCTGGAACCGTTGGATTCGAGGATGTCGCTCACTACGCGAACGGTGTAGGGGAAGTCTGCGGGGATCTGGCCCTTAAGACCGCGCCAAGCGAGATGGCCGTGGCCGATTTCGCGACGGCCTACGCCGCGCTGTGCCTTGGCCTCGCCGGTAGAGAAGGGAGGGAAGTTGTAGTGGAGGAGGAACTTCATGTAGCTCTTATCGAGCACGTCGTCCACCATCTTCTCGTCGAGCTTGGTGCCGAGGGTGGTGGTAGAGAGGCTCTGGGTCTCACCACGGGTGAAAATGGCAGAACCGTGAGGCATGGGCAGAGGACCGGCTTCGCACCAGATGGGGCGGATGTCGGTGGTCTTGCGACCGTCGAGACGGATGCCTTCGTCGAGGATGCAGCGGCGCATAGCGTCCTTCTCTACATCGTGGTAGTACTTGTCAATGAGAGCGCACTTCTCTTCGAGTTCTTCGGGAGTGAGCTCAGCATGAGCTTCGGCGTAAGCCACCTTGAAGTCCTCGCGGATCTTCTCGAAAGCCTCAGCACGAGCGTGCTTCTCGAGAGCGCTCTTGGTGATGTCGTAAGCGGGCTGGTAGAGTTCCTTCTTCACCTGCTCGCGGAGTTCTTCGTCGTTGGTCTCGTGGCAGTACTCGCGCTTTACGTCGGTACCGAGTTCCTTCATGAGTTCCACCTGGAGGCGGCACATGGGCTTGATGGCCTCGTGGGCAGCCTTGAGGGCTTCGAGGAGTGCGCTTTCGGGCACTTCCTTCATTTCGCCTTCCACCATCATGATGTTTTCTTCGGTGGCAGCTACCATGAGGTCCATATCGGCCTCCTTGAGCTGTTCGAAGGTAGGATCGATAACGTACTCGCCATTGATGCGTGCTACGCGTACCTCAGAGATGGGAGCCTCGAAGGGGATATCGGAGCAAGCGAGGGCAGCAGAAGCAGCGAAGCCGGCGAGAGCGTCGGGCATATCAACGCCGTCGGCGCTGAAGAGGATAATGTTTACATATACCTCAGCGTGGTAGTCGCTGGGGAAGAGGGGACGGAGAGCACGGTCAACGAGACGGCTGGTGAGGATTTCGTAGTCACCAGCGCGGCCTTCGCGCTTTGTGAAACCACCGGGGAAACGACCGGCGGCAGAGTACTTCTCCTTGTAATCGCACTGGAGGGGCATAAAATCGGTGCCGGGGGCAGCGTCTTTGGCACCGCAGACGGTAGCGAGGAGCATGGTGTTGTTCATGCGGAGCATAACAGCGCCATCAGCCTGCTTGGCAAGTTTGCCGGTCTCGATGCTGATGGTACGTCCATCAGGCAGAGAGACAGTCTTTGTAATAACGTTCATCGAAAAAAAATATAATTAAATTGTAAGTGTGTTCGTCGGATTGTTATGCAAGGAAATGCACAACCGAAAAATCGCGCACAAAGTTACATAAAACTTTTGAGAATAAGGAAGTTCGCAAGTCCTTTTTTTTGTTTTTTATGCAATTCCCCGAAAAGTTGCAATCTTTCATTTATAAATGAGTGTAGAAATGCGTTCGGGTGCATAGATTTCGGCGGCAAGCTGCAGGATGTCTTCGGCCGTGACGGCACGTATACCTTCGACGATGGCAGCACTAGAGCGCTGGGTGTTGTAGTGGGCGTACTGCTTGCCGAGCGCGAGGGCGTAGCTCTCGGCATTGTTGTCGGCAATAGTGAGTTGGCCGATAATCTGCTTTTTTGCAGCAGCAAGGCGCGCAGCCGAGAGGGGCGCAGTGGCCAGGCGTTGCAATTCCTTTCGCACAAGACGGAGGCAGCGGTCGACGTCGTCGATATCGCAGCCGAAGTAGACGCACCACCATCCGGCATCGGGGTAGGTGGTAAGGTAGCTGTCGATGCTGTAGACAAGGCCGGCATGCTCGCGGAGCGACATATTGAGACGGGAGTTCATACCAGGGCCGCCGAGGATATTGTTGAGCAGCACGATAGCATAGCGCTTTGGGCCAGCTTCGTGTCCGCCAAAGGTGGGAGCGCCCACAACGACGTGAGCTTGGTGGGTGCCTTTCTCTATGATGCGGGTAGAGGGCACGATGGGGCTTATGGAGCTCATAGGGCTTATGAGGCGTTTGGAGCCTATAGGGCTTACAGGGCTCATAGGACTGCTCCAACGGTTGAGCTCGCGGAGGACGCGCTTCCAATCGAGGTTGCCAGTCACATAGAAGACCGCATTGTCGGGACGATAATGGGTGTCGACGAAACGGCGGGCATCGGCGGTGGTATATTCGCGCAGGCGTTCGGCACGGCCGAGAATATCGCGCCCCAAAGCATTGCCCTCAAAAAGCATGGCCTCGAAGTCGTCGAAGATGAGTTCGGCAGGGCTGTCGAGGTAGCTTTCTATCTCGTCAGCAATGACTTCTACCTCTTTGTCGATCTCCGCCTGCGGATAGGTGCTGTGAAAGACAAGGTCGGTAAGGATATCGACGGCGCGGGGGAAATCTTCACTGAGAACGGTGGCGTAGTAGACGGTCTCCTGTTTGTTTGTGAAAGCATTGAGGTCGCCGCCTACGCGTTCGAGGCCGTTGTTGATGTGATAACTGCGGCGGCGCTCGGTGCCCTTAAAGCTCATATGCTCGATAAAGTGGGCCATACCACTGTCTGCCGACTCCTCATGGCGAGTGCCAGCGCAGATGACGTAACCGCAGTAGACAACGTCGCTATCTTTATGCTCAAAGATGACGCGGAGTCCGTTGTCAAAAGTATGGGTTTGCATATACGATATTGAAGAAAAAGCGCTTTTCTGAAACGTTTGCTACACGCGTATCCTCTTGCGTCTCAAAGCGCTGCAGCGTTTATGCTGCGCATTCATAGCTATTTTTTTGCAAAATATTTTCCGACGACGGGAAGGTTGCGGAGGGGGAAGTCGCGGCGCACGATATCACTCACAAAGAGGGCGATGAGGAGAGTGTTGATGATCACTCGCAATGCGGGAATCTCAATGTAGGTGACGCCATACTGCATGAAGCAGAAGATGGCGGCAGCCAACACTACGTACGTGGCGATGCTGCCAAGCGGATACTTGATGGGGTAATAGTGCTGACCGACGAAGTAGCTGAGAAGCGTCGCCGTGCCGTAACCTGCCACACCAGCCCAGGCGCAGGCCATATAGCTGTACTGGGGAATGAAGATAATGTTGATGGCGATAAGCACAGCGCAGCCGGCTCCCGAGAACCACGCGCCCCAGATGGTGCGGTCGGTGAGTTTGTACCAGAAGCTGAGATTGAAGTATACGCCCATGAGAATCTCGGCCACCATGACGATGGGAACAGCCTTGAGGGCAGGCCAGTAGTCGCGGCCGATGATGTGCTTTAGAATGTCCATGTAGCCCACTACGCATAGGAAGGCCAACAGCGTGAAGATGATAAAGAACTTCATGGCCGTGGCGTACATCTCGCGGTTGTCAGCGTCTTCCCCACTCTTCTTCGAGGCAAAGACGAACGGCTCGTAGGCATAGCGGAAGGCCTGGGTGATCATCGCCATGATCATGGCAATCTTGACGCAGGCGCCGTAGATGCCGAGCTCCACCTCACCCTGATGGCCGGGCATGACGTGCTTGAAGATGAGTTTATCGGCGGTCTGATTCAAGATGCCGGCGATGCCGAGCACAAGGATGGGCCAGCCATAGCTGAGCATACGCTTCAGCAACGCGATGTCCAGACGCCAGCGCACACCGGTAAGTTCCTTCCAGAAGCCGAAGGTGATGACTCCCGTGCAGAAGAGGTTGATGGCAAAGACGTGGCCCACCTGAACCTCCCAACCTTCGACCACGCGAGGCAGGAGCCAGAAGAACACGAGGTTGAGGGCGATGTTGAGGAAGATGAATCCAAGCTTCAGCGCAGCAAACTTCAGCGGCCTCTTCTGATAACGCAGGTAGCAGAAGGGGATGGCCTGAAAAGCATCGAGAGCAATGACGCCAGCCATCATCAAGATGTACTCGGGATGATCAGCATAGCCCATCCACGTGCTGATGGGGCCGATGCCGAGAGCCACGGCGGCCAGGAACAAGAGGCCCACGGTACCCACGGCGATGAGTGTCGTTGTGTACACTCGCGTGGGATCGTCCTCGTCCTCGCGGTTGATGAAGCGGAAGAGGCTCGTCTCCATGCCGAATGTAAGGATCACGAAGAGTAGCGCCGTGTAGCTGTAGATTTCGGTAATGACGCCGTAACCTCCGCTGGCAGCAGCGATGGTGGCGGTGTAAAGCGGCACGAGCAGGTAGTTGAGGAAACGTCCGACGATGCTCGAGAGGCCGTAGATGGCGGTATCCTTGGCCAATGATTTCAAACTTGCCATAAGGGTGTACTTGAAAACAGAAAAAATGCGCTGAGTGGAGGCGTCGATGACGCAGCCATTCAGCGCGATGATTTTAAGTTGGACCAACGGGACTCGAACCCATAATGACAGAACCAAAACCTGTAGTGTTACCATTACACCATGGTCCAAACGTGCGTTTTGCGGTTGCGAAAGTACGAAGAATTGTTGAAACGGCAAAATTATTCGCTCAAAAAACGACAATTCGGCCTTTTTTCGCTACATTTAATTACATTAGACCTTGCGATTTCAGTGCTCCGACAAGCTCCTCGAGTTCTGCGTACCAGTCGGCTCCGAAGCGTCGGATGAGCGGATCTTTGAGGAACTCGTAAACGCGCAGATTGAGCTCGCGGCCTTTCTTGCACGCCTGCTCACACACCTTCCAGCGGTGGTAGTTGAGCGCCACGGTGCCGTTGCTCAGGCGCTTCTCGCGGATGGGGTAAAGGTAGCAGCTGATGGGCTTGGGCCAATTGGTGCGACCCTCGCGGAAAGCCTTCTCTGTGGCACAGAGACAGCAATTGCCGACGTGCGTTCCATCGGGGAGATCAAGATCACCGTAGTAAGTGAAGACGCAGTCCTTGCCGTTGACGATGGTGGTGACGAGGTCACCCTCGGGATCGATAGTGCTCACGCCCTCGCGGTTGATGACCTTACGGGCCTTGGGGCTGAGGTCGTCCCACACCTCGGCGAGCACGGCTTCGAGATGGTCTATCTCCTCCATCGTGATGGGGGCACCGGCCTCGCCTTCGATGCAGCATTCGCCGCCGCAAGCTTCAAGGTCGCAGCAGAAGTATTCGGTGAGTATGTCGGGCGAGAGAAGAACGTCGCCTACTTGCAGGATGGGGAGCACTTGTAATTAAAAATTAATAATTAAAAATTAAATCACGCTACTGGCTTTACGGGCGGTTGGGAGTGCCAAGACCGTCGACGGGCTTCCAGTCTTTCTTGTAGATTGTGGGATCAACCTCAAGGGTATCGTCGAAGAGATTCTTCGCAATCTTGATGAGCGTGTCTTCGTAGATGTAGCCGTAGTTACCGTTCGCCTGATCAAGATTGTAGATCATCAGCGCGCCGTACTTCTCTGTGCGGCTTCGCTTGAGGAAGGTCATGTTGGTGTAGCCACCCATGTTGACGCTGCAGATGCCGTACTGTCGGGGGGTGGTGCCGGGATAGGCAGATTCGTTGCTGCTCCAGGTGCCGATAACGCCATAGTCGGTGAGGACGTAGTCGATGTACTCGCCGGGCTTCACGCCGTCGACTTCATTGAGGCTGTAGAATGCACCGTACTTGTAAGGAACAACCCAACGGTCACCAATGGCCTTCTTGGTCTCGTAGGCCAAGCGGCTGGCGCAGGCCGCAGAGCCGCGGTTCTGGAAGCCTTCGAAGCCCTGAGCGGCCAGGTCCTTGTTGTACTCCGAGTATTCGTCGTCGAAGAAGACACCGTCGAGCTGGTACTTGTCGAGGGTGTCGGCGATGGCCTGAGCAAAGAGACGGCAGCGCTCGTCGCTCATGTTGGCCAAGCCGGAGCCGTCGTGGTTGCCAAGGAGGGAGAGGAGCACCTTGATGCCCTTTTCCTTAAGAGGCTTGATGTAGTGGTCCCAATTATTGAGGATGGCCTGCACGTTGTCGTTGTTGTGGATGTAGACCTCATTGTCGCGCTTCGAGAAGTTGACGTTGGACGAAAAGAGGATAACAGCGTCGAACAGGTACTTGTTGGATTTGCCGAGACGGAAGTTCTGCGTCTGCAGGGGATTGGTGTTGTTCACCTCGATGCAGCTAAACACCACTTGTGCGGGCTCTCCGTCAACATACTTCGTAAAGAAGTCGGCAGGTTCCATGGAGCTCTCCATACTGGTGATGTCGGAAGTACGGAGGGTGAGGGGATCACCGCTTTCACGGCTGACGTTGAGGATGGCGCCGCCGCTGTTGAAGTTGAAGGAATTGACATCAATGGCATCGTAGGTGGTCTGGATGCCGCTGTGGTTGATGTTGATGCTCTGGGCGCAGGCTGCAATGGCGCTAAGCGCGAAGAGGATGATAGTAGTGAGTATGTTCTTCATAACGCGTTGATGTTTTGAATTACCAGTTGATAGGAGTGAGGCCTTGCTGCTCGAGGAAACGGTTGGCGAGCGAGAAGTGGTGATTGCCGAAGAAGCCACGATAGGCGCTGAGGGGCGAGGGGTGGGCCGACTGCAGCACGAGGTGGCGCTTGCGGTCAATGAAGGAGCCCTTGCGCTGAGCGTAGCTGCCCCAAAGGATGAAGACGAGTCCCGTGCGCTCGGTGGCCAGATGGCGGATGACGGCGTCGGTGAATTCCTCCCAGCCTTGGCGCTGATGGCTGCCGGCCTGGTGGACGCGTACGGTAAGTGTGGCGTTAAGCAGAAGGACGCCCTGCTCTGCCCATCGGCGCAGGCTGCCACTTGTAGGAGCGGGAATGCCGAGGTCGTCCTGTATCTCCTTAAATATATTAACGAGCGAGGGGGGCTGCTGCACGCCGTCGGCCACAGAGAAGCAGAGGCCTTCAGCCTGACCAGGTTCGTGGTAAGGATCCTGGCCGAGGATGACAACCTTGACCTTGTCGAAGGGACAGAGATCGAAGGCAGCAAAGATCTTGCTTCCGGGCGGATAGCAGGGACCTGCAGCATACTCCTGACGGACAAACTCCGTCAGACGCTGAAAATAGGGCTGCGCGAAGTCGCCTGCGAGGCGCTCGGCCCATGAGGATTCGATTTTAACAGCCATATTCTTCTATTCAAGATACGTGTAGCCGTAGAGGCCGGCACGGTAGGTGGAGATGAATTCCTTGCCTTCCTCGGGCGTAATCTTCTTTTCCTTGACGGCTTTGCTCACCCACGTTTCGAGACGGCGCACGAGGTGCTTGGGATCGTACTGCACATACTCGAGCACATCAGCTACGGTCTCGCCGTCGATGGTCTTGTCGATGCTGTAGTTGTCGCCGTCGACCGTAATGTGCACAGCATTGGTGTCGCCGAAGAGGTTGTGCATGTTGCCCAGAATCTCCTGATAGGCACCCACGAGGAACACAGCCACGTAGTACTTCTCGCCGTCCTTGAGTTCATGGAGGGGGATGTAGTTGGTCTGCTGGTCGTGGTTGACATAGGTAGAAATCTTACCATCGCTGTCGCACGAGATATCCTGTAGCGTGGCGCTGACCGTGGGACGCTCGTCGAGGCGCTGGATGGGCATGATGGGGAAGAGTTGGTCGAGGGCCCAATGGTCGGGCAGACTCTGGAAGAGGGAGAAGTTGCAGAAGTACTTCTCGGCCATCATATTGCTGAGCTTACGGAGTTCGTCGGGGCAATGCTTCTGATGGGTCACGAGTTCGCTGATCTCGTGGCAGAGGCTCCAATAGAGCGACTCGATCTGAGCACGCGTGCGGAGGTCGAGCAGGCCGTGACGGAAGAGTTCGAGAGCCTCGTCGCGGATGTCCTGCACGTCGTGCCAGTCCTCGAGCATGGAGCGCGAGGAAATCTTATCCCAGATGGCGTTGAGCTCGTGCACGAGTTTGTGGTCGTCTTCAGCGGGCACAAAGTCCTCGGACATATGAGGTACGCCGACCGTCTCGAGCACTTCGAGCACAAGCACGGAGTGATGGGCCGTCAGCGAGCGTCCGCCTTCGGTGATGATGTTGGGGTGAGGTATCTCGTTCTCGTTGGCCGCAGTACAGAGGGTGTAGACAATGTCGTTGACATACTCCTGCACGCTATAGTTGACCGAGGATTCGGAGTTGCTGCTACGGGTGCCGTCATAGTCCACACCAAGACCACCGCCGCAGTCGACGAATTCGATGTTCCAACCCATCTTGCGGAGCTGCACATAGTACTGCGCCATCTCGCGGAGAGCGATGCTGATAAGACGGATCTTGGGAATCTGGCTGCCGATGTGGAAGTGGATGAGCTTCAGACAATCGCGAAGGCCAAGGTCGTCGAGCATGTTGAGCGCCTGGAGGAGCTCGGTGCTGTTAAGACCGAACTTTGAGGCGTCGCCGCCGCTCTCTTCCCACTTGCCGGTGCCTCGGCTGGCCAGTTTGATGCGGATGCCGAGGTTGGGACGCACGCCGAGTTTCTCAGCCGTGCGGGCTATGATCTTGAGTTCGGGGAGCTTTTCGATGACGAGGAACACGCGCTTGCCCATCTTCTGGGCCAGCAGGGCGAGCTCGATGAAGTTCTGGTCCTTGTGGCCGTTGCACACGATGATCGAGTCGCTATCCATGTTGGTAGCGAGCACAGCGTGCAACTCGGGCTTCGAACCGCACTCCAGACCGAGGTTGTACTTCTTGCCATGGGAGATGATTTCCTCCACGACGGGACGCATCTGGTTGACCTTGATGGGGAACACGATGAAGTGCTCGCCCTGGTATTCATACTCCTTCTCGGCCTTGGCAAAGCAGCCGGCCGTCTTCTCAATACGGTTGTCGAGAATGTCGGGGAAACGGAGCAGCACGGGCGCCGTGACGTCGGCAATGCTCAGGTCTTCCATCACATTGACGAGGTCGATCTGTGCGTCGTCCTTGTTGGGGCGCACGTAGACATGGCCCTGCTCATTGATGCCGAAGTAGTTGACACCCCAGCCTTTGATGTTGTAAAGTTCTTCAGAGTCTTCGAGTCTCCACTTTCTCACGGTGATTTCGGGTTTTAAGGTTGAGAGAATAAGAGGTTAGCAGGTAAAGGGGGAAGGGATTAGAGTTCCTTACGAATGAGCTGCACCACATCGTTGATGCGCTCGAAGGAGTCGAGGATATTGACGTCGATGACGTGCTGCGCCTTGGCATAGTACGCTTCGCGAGCAGCCAGCTGCGTGCGGACGTAGGCATCGAGTTCCTCTGGGCTTTTGCCCGCGAGGAGGGGGCGATTGCCTTTGGCCATGCTGAGATGGGCCAATATGGTCTCGGGCGAGGCCTTCAGATAGAAGGTCTCGGCCACGGTGTTGAGATAGTCCATATTGTCGGCATACGTGGGAGTGCCGCCGCCGCAACTGAGAACGACATCCTCGAACTCAGCCACTTCATGAAGCATGCGGCGCTCCATGTCGCGGAATTTCTCTTCGCCTTCCTCGGCAAAGATTTCGGATATCTTGCGGCGGTAGCGGTGCTCAATGTACCAGTCAAGGTCGTAGAAGAAGGCGCCGAGTTCTTTGGCGAGCGCCTTACCTACGGTGGTCTTGCCTACACACATATAGCCTACCAAAGCGATGCATTTCATAATTACTTCTTACGTTTGGGGCGAGCAGCCTCTGTCTCGATGATCTTCTTCACTTCCTCGTAGGTCAGTTCGGCAGCACGCTCGGCCTGAGCCTTGGGGATACGGTAGTTCGTGCCCTTATAGGCGATATAGGGACCGAAACGGCCGCTACGCACTTCGAGGTCGGCTTCTTCGTCGTAAGACTTGAGGTGGCTCTTCTGGTCCTGTTCGCGCTTGGCCTGGATGAGTTCAATGGCGCGCTCAAGGGTGATGCAGAGGGGATCGTCGCCCTTCTCGAGCGAGGTGTACTTCTTCTGGTGTGCCACGTAGGGACCGAACTTGCCGACGCCTACGCGAACCTCGTCGCCTTCGTATTCGCCCAGCGTGCGGGGCAGACGGAAGAGGTCGAGGGCCTCCTCGAGGGTGATGGTGGACATGCTCTGGTTCTTGGCGAGCTTGGCGAAGCGGGGCTTTTCGCCTTCGTCGTCAGCGTTGCCAATCTGCACCATAGGACCGAAACGGCCAATCTTGACGCATACGGGCTTGCCGGTTCCGGGCTCCTCGCCCAGCAGACGCTCGCCCACCTTGTGTTCGTTGCGCTCGGCCATAACAGCCTCGATGGCGTGATCGAACTCGGTGTAGAAGTTGCGGATGAGTTCCACCCAATCTTTGCCGCCTTCGGCAATGTCATCGAACTCCTGCTCCACGTTGGCCGTGAAGTTGTAGTCCATGATGTTGGGGAAGTTGGCCTTGAGGAAGTCGGTGACGATGGTGCCCGTGTCGGTGGGAACGAGGCGGCCACGGTCGTTGCTGATGACTTCGTGACGGGTAGAGGCCTTGATCTTGTTGCCCTTGAGGGTGTATACTTCGTAGTTGCGCTTCACGCCGTCGCTCTCGCCACGACGCACATACTTGCGCTGTTGGATGGTCTGGATGGTGGGGGCGTAGGTCGAAGGACGACCGATGCCGAGTTCCTCGAGCTTGTGCACGAGCGATGCCTCGGTGAAGCGCACGGGAGGCTGGCTGAAACGCTGCACGGCGCTGATGTCCTCGCGCTCGATGACCTGACCTTCGGTCATGGGGGGAAGGAGGCGGTTGTCCTCGCTTTCCTCAACGTCATCGTAGCTCTCGCGATACACACGGAGGAAGCCGTCGAAAGTCACTACTTCACCCGTTGCCACAAATTCGACTTCCTTACCGCTGATGCTGATGACTGCCGTGGTCTTCTCCAGTTCGGCATCGGCCATCTGGCAGGCGATGGTGCGCTTCCAGATGAGGTCGTAGAGGTGCTGCTCTTGGGTAGAGCCCTTGATGGCGGAACGCTTCATGTCAGTGGGGCGGATGGCTTCGTGAGCCTCCTGCGCACCCTTGGCGCTGGTGTGGTAGTTGCGGCGCTTGTGGTACTCTTTGCCGGCCATCTCTTCGATGACGGGACCTGCGGTATTGAGGCAGAGGGCAGAGAGATTCATCGAGTCGGTACGCATGTAGGTGATAAGTCCGGACTCGTAAAGGCTCTGGGCAATGCGCATGGTGAGCGACACGGGATAGCCCAGCTTGCGCGCTGCCTCCTGCTGGAGGGTAGAGGTGGTGAAGGGAGGCGCAGGGAAGCGCTTCACAGGCTTCTTCTGGATGCTGTTGATGGTGAAGGTGGCGTCCTTGCAGTCCTCGAGGAATGCCTTGGCCTCGTCGGCGGTGGCAAAGGGAATGCTCAGGGCGGCACGCATGCTGACGATGTTGCCGTCTTCATCGGGCACACTGAAGTTGGCCACGATGCGGTAGTTGCTCTCGACAACGAAGTTCTCGATCTCGCGCTCGCGCTCCACAATCAGACGCACGGCGACGCTCTGCACACGACCGGCAGAAAGACTCGGACGAACCTTGCGCCAAAGCACAGGGCTCAGCTTGAAGCCTACGAGACGGTCGAGGATGCGGCGGGCCTGCTGGGCATCGACGAGGTTGAGGTCGATGGTGCGGGGATGCTCGATGGCGGCGAGGATGGCGGGCTTGGTAATTTCGTGGAACACGATACGGCGGGCGCTCTGGGGATCGAGCTTCAGCACCTCTGCAAGGTGCCAGCTGATGGCTTCTCCTTCGCGGTCCTCATCGGATGCGAGCCACACGGTATCGGCCTTCTTAGCCAGCGAACGAAGCTCGGCTACGACGCGCAACTTGTCTTCGGGGATTTCATACTCGGGTTGGAAAGTCTCGAGGTCTACGCCAAAGTTCTTCTTCTTCAAGTCGCGGATGTGACCGAAACTTGACATCACTTTGTAGTCGCTACCGAGAAACTTCTCGATGGTCTTGGCCTTTGCGGGGCTCTCCACTATAACTAAGTTCTTCTGCATTGTTCGAATTATAATTTAGCGGCGCAAAATTACGGCGAAATATGCAATGGTGCAAATTTTTGGGCAAAAAAAAGCGTGCCATTTTGCCCCGTTTTACTCATCTTATATATATATAAGATAAAAAAAGGCCTGTTGAACGTAAAAATTGCAAAAGCGCTACCCTACTTCATTTTTTTTGCGTAACTTTGCACGCGATTCAAATTTCCTGACCACACATTATGACAGAAGATACTTTCGACATACGCTCCGAGCAGCGCACACCGGCTGCCTCCGAACGCGACTTCGAGAATGCGCTCCGCCCGCTCAGTTTCTCCGACTTCACAGGACAGAAGAAGGTGGTGGACAATCTCGAGGTTTTCGTGGCGGCTGCCAAGCAGCGCGGCGAACCGCTCGACCATACCCTCCTCCACGGCCCTCCCGGATTGGGTAAGACCACGCTCTCCAACATCATTGCCAACGAGCTCGGCGTGGGCTTCAAACTGACCAGCGGCCCCGTGCTCGACAAGCCGGGCGACCTGGCCGGCCTGCTCACCTCGCTCGAACCGAACGATGTGCTCTTCATCGACGAGATCCATCGCCTCTCGCCCGTGGTGGAGGAATATCTCTATTCGGCCATGGAGGACTACCGCATCGACATCATGATCGACAAGGGCCCCGCGGCACGCAGCATCCAGATTGACCTCAACCCCTTCACACTCGTGGGCGCTACGACACGTTCGGGCCTCCTCACGGCTCCGCTCCGTGCGCGTTTCGGCATCAACCTGCACCTGGAGTACTACGACGCCAAGACGCTGAAGACCATCGTGCAGCGCTCGGCATCCATCCTCGGTGTGAAGATGGATCCCAAGGCGGCAGCAGAGATTGCCGGACGTTCGCGCGGCACGCCCCGTATTGCCAATGCGCTGCTCCGCCGTGTGCGCGACTTTGCGCAGGTGAAGGGCAATGGCGACATTGACCTCGAAATCGCGAAGTACAGCCTTGAGGCGCTGAACATCGACAAATATGGTCTCGACGAAATCGACAACAAGATTCTCATGACCATCATCGACAAGTTCAAGGGTGGCCCCGTAGGCATCACGACCATCGCCACGGCCATCGGTGAAGATGCTGGCACGGTCGAGGAAGTCTACGAGCCGTTCCTCATCAAGGAGGGTTTCATCCGCCGCACTCCCCGTGGCCGCGAAGTCACCGAACTGGCTTACGAGCACCTCGGACGCGCCATTGCCATGAGCAAGGATCCGCAGCAAGGCTACCTGTTTTAAATGAAAAAAATGAAAGAATGATAAAATGATAGAATGCGTGTCCACCATGCGCATA
>JAUNIC010000045.1 GCA_030523615.1 Bacteroidales bacterium | reverse complement strand
TTAAAGACCTTAAAGTCCTTAGAGTCCTAAAAAAAACAACCACTAACCAAAAATATATAATGAAAAAGTTACTCACCACCCTCCCGCTCCTCGCCCTTACCACCTGCGCTATGGCACAGAGCGGCTACGACAAGCCCTACTACCTGCCAGGCGAAGGCATGTATCTCGTAGGCCTGTCGACCAGCACCCTAAAGCCTGCGGTCAACGAACCAACCCTCGTCACCCAGGCTTACAAGGCTCACCTCAACATTTATAACACGGAACTGGCCTCCATCAAAGCTGGAACGACGACCTACAACCTCGCCAACCGCATCAGCGACGACGCTACAGACCTCGACCTCGTGTCGTTCATGGGTGTGGGCAATGCCTACGACCTCACGGTGCGCGATATGGACGGCAACCGCTACCAGCTGGGCGACAACGCGCCCAACGTGAAGTGGTACAACACGCGTCTGCTCGCTGCCCAGCCCGACTGGAAGGGCCAGCACACGCTGCCCCTCTGCCGCTACGACCAGTGGGACTGCCCCATCACCTACGAGCGCGACCCGCTGCTCGACTCCGACCACTACAATACCCTGCGCATCGACTTCGGCAATCCCCTCGAAGGTCTCGTGGCCACAGCAGTGAGCTTCCCCCTCGTCTGCGCTCCTGACTACGATGCTACGGCCGAGTTGGAGGTAGCGATCAACATCTACAACGAAGATTGCACCGACATTCTTGAAGATTACAAGGGTTCGGTTCGCATCAGCCGTGTGCCCCTCGTCAGCACCCTCGACGACGGCACAACGATCCGCAACGTCAACATTTCCCTGCCTTCGAGCGGCGTAGTCATCAACACTCCCTTCGAGGTCATCATCTCGGGCTTTGCCGGCGACGAACTCAACGTGTGGCTGCCCCGCGCCATCGACAACAAGGGCATCTATCCTACCCACACCGCCTACGTCGACTGGTATGGCGAGGAGGACATTGCGCCGATGGCAGACATCAAGGCAAACAGCGACGCCGTGGTCAACATCGAGGGCTACTTCAACTACATCGGCACGTGGGGCTGGTGGGACGGCAAGTACGAACGCGGCGAAGTGGTGAGCTCCGCTGACCTCGTACAGATCTACTACGACCCTGCTGACCCCGATTGGCCCGGCAATTACTTCATGGGCGAGGCTGGCTTCCCCATTGAGTGCACATTCGGCGCTGAAGACATCACCATCTACGATGCTCCCGACTGGATCAACGCCATCAGCTACGACGAGTCGCAGTGGGACGAGTACGGCTGCGTACAGATCACGATGGCTGCCGACGCGCTGCCCAACGATATGACAGGCCGTAACGGCAAGGTGGTGCTCTGCACCCGCGACCGCGCCAGCTTCTACACCATCTACATCCGTCAGGGTGCGGCGTGGTTCAACATGGACGACGACACCGAGGGCATCGACACTCCCCTTGCTCCTGAGCGCCAGCCTATGACCGACGGCGCACTCTACGACATGCGTGGCCGACGCATCAGCACTCCCGTCAAGGGTCAGCCTTACGTGCGCGGCGGCAAAACCTACATCGACCTTTAACATCTGAAGTATAGTTCGCATGAAACATCTTTTCTCACTGATTCTCCTGGCTCTCTGCGGCATCGTGAGCGCTGCAGCACAGAGCATTCCCACCTACACCACCGTGGTCAGCGATCCTGCAGACGGAGCCACCGTCAACGCGGTGACCAGCGTCAGCATCATCCTCACCCGTGAAGGCTTCGACGCCCCCATTGGCATTATGCCCGGTTCGCAGCCCGTCAGCGCCACCAAGGTGGTGGGCACCGAGCAGACGGCCATCAGCGGCATTACCACCGCCGTGCGCAATGAGCAGCTCGTCATCAGCTTCGCCACCCCTGTGGCCGAGGCCTGCAACGTGATCATCAGCGTCCCCGAGGGCGTGACCAACAATCTGGCCATGCCCGTGGGCACCATGACGACGGAGGAAATCATCGCTGAGGGCGGATGCACTAACCCCGCCATCACCCTCACCTTCAGCGTCGTGCCCAGCGTGCTGCCCGTCAAGGACGTCACGGGCATCGGCTACGACGCCCAATACCTCACCGACGATCAGGGCAACTATATCAAGGACGAGAAGGGCCAGTACATCCGCCAGGATAAGTACGACTCGCTCATCGACGCCCAGCTCACTCCCGCTACCGAAGCCAACCCCGACGGCGACCGCGTCACGGTGATTTACTTCTGGTACGACGAGAAGTTTGCCAACATCGACTACAAGGGCGGCGCAAGCGTGACGAACGTCACCACGGGCACCACCCACAACATTGCTTCCGTCAGCTTCAAGACGGGCGGCGATAGCCACCGCAACGACGTCATCGAGCTGCGTCTTTCCACGGCCGACTACATCTACTCCGAACAGTATCATCAGGGTGTGTACGAGGTGGTGCTCCCCGAGGGCTTTGCCACGACGGCCGACGGTCTGAAGAACGGCGGCAAGACGTTCCGCTTCACCTTCGGCGATCCCGAGAAGGCTTACGTGCCTGAGGATCTGAATCTCGACGTCTACATCGGCAACTACAAGGCCATCCAAGAGGATGGCGAAGAAGCCAGCAACGAGGCATTCAGCTTCGAGAAGGACGAGGCCACGGGTGCTTACTACGTGACCAACCTCTGCGGCTCTCCGCTGCGCATCCCCGTTGAGGGCAGTGGCGAGGACTTCGTGCTGAAGTATACGGAGAACGATGAGGGCGATGCCTTTATGAACCTCAAAGGTGGTGATGTGACGGTAGCTTTCTACGAATACGAAGACGACCTCTACATCTTCATCGACCAGTACGCGCTCTACTTCTCCGACCCCTCTGCCGAACCCGTCATCGGCGGCGTCATCAACTTCAAGCAGGAGAAGCTCGTCATCGACGGCGTCACCACCCTCCCCGCCTCACCTGCCGCAGCCAAGGGCATCTACGATCTCCAGGGCCGCCGCAGCAACGGCAATAGCCGCAGCATCGTCATCAGCGACGGCAAAACCCGCATGAAATAAGTAAGCAAAGGCCCATATAAAATAAACAAAGGCCGCATGAAATAAAGCAAAGACCCCGAAAGGAAGAATTCCCTTCGAGGTCTTTGTTTTTATCGTTATTCAGTTACTTCATCACCGGCAACTTGCCTTCAGCGGGCAGGAGCACGCGCTTCGGACGCTCGGCGGGCGCCTGAGCAGCGGCGTCTGCTGCCTTGTCGGCTTCGGCGCTGTCGGTTGCTACACTATCGTCTGCGGCACCGCGGCGGTTGCTGTACCAGCCATTATAGCCGTAGTCGTAGTCATAACCCCAACCATAGTCGTAGTTACCCCAGTTGGGCGAAGAGGTGTGGTAGAGGTCGAAGTGACGCTCTTCACCCTCGTAGTAAACATAGCCGCTGAAGTCGCGACGGGTGATGTCGTAGTCACGAATCTGGATGTCGTAGTTGTCCTCGATGAGGTGAATGTAGATGATTCCACCGCGTACGGCCCAATCGAAGTGATTGGCCACGTAGTCCCAGGGAGCCTGGCTGTAGTAGTCCACCCAGTAACCGTAGCCGCGGTTGTAACCGTCCTCGATAAATTCGAGCTTGGTGTAGTTGCTGTAGTACCAATTGTTGTCGTAGTAGGAAGCGAAGTACATTTCGCCGCCCCAAGTTCCTTCGAGGTTGTAGGTGATTTCGTCGTCTTCGGTCCACCACTCGCAGGAGTAGAAGAGGCCAGCGCCCATCAGGGTGACGAGGAGGCCAAAGAGGAGAGAGTAAATCTTTTTCATAACGCTTGTGTATTTCGTGTCTATTATAATAATATTATAGGAGTGCGCCGACGTCAGTGGAAGCAAGGCGGTGCGTCGGCCTTTCTTCTGCTGCAAAGATACAAAGAACTTTCCGATTGCGTGCAACCCTCAAGCTCAAAAAAGCGCAAGAATCAACATTTTTTCACTTTTTCAAGCCACGAAGCGCCCCATCGCACAATTCCAGCGTGCTATGGGGCGCTTTTATTTTCGCTATGACGGCGTTGTGGTTACGTCATTCTCCGCCAATGATGACGGAGCGCTTTACGTCTTTCACTTATTCGTAGTCCTGCCAGCTCTTGATCTGGAGATCCTCCTGCTGCTTCTCGCAGAAGGCCTCGATGAAGGCAGAGGCCAGACGGGCGTTGGTGATGAGCGGAGTGTTGTGGTCGATGGCGCCACGACGGATCATGTAGCCGTTCGTGAGCTCGCGCTTGGAGTGGTTCTTCGGGATGTTGACGATGAGGTCGAACTTGTGGTCGGCAATCATCTCCATCACGTTGGGACGGTCAGTATCCTTCTCGTCGGGCCATGCCACGGGGAGTGCTTCGGCGCCGTTCTCGTTGAGGAAGCGGGCCGTGCCTTCGCTGGCGTAGATGGTGTAGCCGGCCTTGCAGAGCGCCTTGGCAGCATCGAGCAGAGCCACCTTGCCGCGAGCGTCGCCGCTGGACATCATGATGGCCTTGTCCTTTGCGGGAATCTTGTAGCCGGTCGAAATCATCGAGTTGAGCAGCGCCTCCTCGAAGGTGTCGCCGATGCAGCCTACCTCGCCCGTTGAACTCATGTCGACGCCGAGGATGGGGTCGGCATTCTGCAGACGAGCAAAGCTGAACTGGCTAGCCTTCACGCCCATGCGGTCGATATCGAAGGCGCTCTTGTCGGGCTTCTGGTAGGGAGCGTCGAGCATGATCTTCGTAGCGGTTTCGATGAGATTGCGCTTGAGCACCTTGCTCACGAAGGGGAACGAACGGCTGGCGCGGAGGTTACACTCGATGACCTTGATGTCGCTACCCTTGGCGAGGTACTGGATGTTGAAGGGACCGGAGATATTGAGCTCCTTGGCGATGGCGCGGCTGATGCGCTTGATCTGGCGGGCCTGAGCGAAGGTGATCTGCTGTGCGGGGAAGACCATCGTGGCGTCGCCGGAGTGAACACCGGCAAACTCAACGTGCTCGCTGATGCCGTATTCCACAACTTCACCGTTCTGAGCCACAGCGTCGAACTCGATTTCGTTCGTCTCGGTCATGAACTGCGAAATCACGACGGGATATTCCTTGCTGACCTCGCTGGCCATCTGGAGGAAGCGCTCGAGCTCCTCGTAGTCGTAGCAGACGTTCATTGCAGCACCGGAGAGGACGTAGGAAGGACGCACGAGAACGGGGAAACCAACGCGATCCACGAATTCCTTCACGTCGTCCATGCTCGTGAGGGCGCTCCACTGGGGCTGGTCGATGCCGAGCTGGTCGAGCATGGCGGAGAACTTGTTGCGGTTCTCGGCGCGGTCGATGGAGATGGGGCTCGTGCCGAGGATGGGCACACTCTGACGATAAAGCTTCATGGCGAGGTTGTTGGGAATCTGGCCACCCACGCTCACGATGACGCCGCGAGGAGCCTCGAGGTCGATGACGTCGAGTACGCGCTCGAAGCTGAGCTCGTCGAAGTAGAGGCGGTCGCACATATCGTAGTCGGTCGATACGGTCTCGGGGTTGTAGTTGATCATGATCGACTTATAGCCGAGCTTGCGAGCCGTCTGGATAGCGTTGACGGAGCACCAGTCGAACTCTACGGAGCTACCGATGCGGTAAGCGCCGGAGCCGAGCACGATGACGCTCTTCTCGTTCTTGTAGTAGTTCACGTCGTGACCCTCTACGGCGTAGGTCATGTAGAGGTAGTTCGTGAGGTCGGGATGCTCGCTCGCTACGGTGGGGATGCGCTTCACGGCGGGGAGGATGCCCATCTTCTTGCGGGCCTCGCGCACCACGAGGTTCTCCTTCTCCATGTTGGTGCCTCCGATCTTGAGGACGAAGCGTGTAATCTGGAAGTCGCTGAAGCCCATCACCTTGGCCTTGCGCATCACGTCGGCAGGAAGCTCTTCGATGCTGTTGTAGCCCTGCAGCACGTGCTTGAAGTCCACGATGTTCTTCATGCGCTCAATGAACCAAGGATCAATCTTGGTGAGCTCTTCGATGCGCTCCACGGTGTAGCCTTCTTCGAGGGCCTGAGCGATGGCGAAGATGCGGAGATCGGTGGGGTTGGCGAGTTCCTCGTCGAGGTTGTCGAAGGCGGTGTGGTCGTTGCCCACGAAGCCGTGCATACCCTGGCCGATCATGCGGAGACCCTTCTGGAGCATTTCCTCGAAGCTGCGGCCGATTGACATGATTTCGCCGACGGACTTCATGCTCGAACCGAGCTTGTGGCTCACGCCGACAAACTTGGAGAGGTCCCAACGGGGGATCTTACAGATGAGGTAATCGAGCGAAGGAGCCACATAGGCGCTGTTCGTAGTGCCCATTTCGCCAATCTGGTCGAGGGTGTAGCCGAGAGCGATCTTGGCAGCAACGAAGGCGAGGGGATAACCCGTGGCCTTGGAGGCGAGGGCTGAAGAACGGCTGAGGCGGGCGTTGATCTCGATGATGCGGTAGTCGTTGGTCTCGGCGTTGAAGGCGAACTGGATGTTGCACTCGCCGACGATGTTGAGGTGACGCACGCACTTGATGGTGATCTCCTGGAGCATCTTCACCTGTTCATCGGTGAGCGAGCAGGTGGGAGCGACAACGATCGACTCGCCGGTGTGGATGCCGAGGGGGTCGAAGTTCTCCATCGAAGCTACGGTGAAGCAGTGGTCGTTGGCATCGCGGATGCACTCGAACTCAATCTCCTTCCAACCCTTGAGGCTCTCTTCGACGAGTACCTGAGGAGCGAAGGTGAAGGCGCTTTCAGCAATCTCGGTGAAGGTCTTCTCATCGGGGCACACGCCGGAGCCGAGGCCGCCGAGGGCGTAGGCCGAACGGATCATGATGGGGTAACCGATGCGACGGGCAGCAGCCACAGCAGCCTCCATCGTCTCGCAGGCTTCGCTCACGGGCACCTTGAGGTCCACCTTGTTGAGCTCCTGCACGAAGAGGTCGCGGTCCTCGGTGTTCATGATGGCTTCGACGCTCGTACCGAGCACCTCGACGCCATACTCCTTGAGGACGCCGCTCTGGTAGAGGGCGGTGCCGACGTTGAGACCCGTCTGGCCACCCCATGCGAGCATGATGCCGTCGGGGCGCTCCTTCTTGATAATCTCAGTGACGAAGTGGGGCGTCACGGGGAGGAAGTACACCTTGTCGGCGATGCCCTCCGAGGTCTGGATGGTGGCTACGTTGGGGTTGATGAGCACCGACTTGATGCCCTCTTCGCGAAGGGCCTTAAGTGCCTGACTGCCGGAGTAGTCGAACTCACCGGCCTGACCGATTTTGAGAGCGCCGGAGCCGAGCACCAGCACTTTCTTCAGTTGATTTTTCATAAGTGTGTAAACAGTGTTTTTTTGAAATTCGGTGCGAAGATACAAAAAATAATTGGAACGCACGCCATATGCGCGAAAATATTTTTGTTCGCGCGTGAGAAAATCCAAAAGCATCGCGGCGAAATAAGGAAATGTCATTGGAGCATAGTTTTCTCTCGCGGCGAATTATGTTGTGCCACGGCCGTGGCACGATATTCTCACAGATGTGGCACGTTCGTCTCACAGCTGTGACACAACATAATTTGCCGAGACCGTTATCTATCTTATGGGGAGCGTCAGGAAAATGTCCATAGAGGAATTTTTGTTGTCCGACATACGGAGAAGGTTCACCAGCGAACGTATACCTTCGGCCCTCTCGCTATCGGTCTGAAAGGCCAACAACTCCATAGCACAGGGTAGCGCCCTATGGTTTGTGTGGCATGCAGAAACATGCGCCTTGAAAAGGCAAAATTCTTTTTTGTTCGCAGCGGCAAATCCTGCCCGAAACCCTCCTTTTTCAAGCCCGAAAAAACCTCGAAAATGCCGCACTTTCCCCGTATTTGCTGGCCTCTCCGCTGTGGAACATCGAGTAACATTTCTTACAACTTTTGCAATACACAGTTTTCACGAAGTTTTCCATTTTGTAGTGTTATTGTCCTATTTTTCAGCGTTATAGGTTTTCGTGATTAGAGAAAAGTTTTCCGAAACGAAAAAAGTTGAAAAATATTTTGCTTTTTTCTTGCACAAAAAAAATGTTTTACGTATGGCCTCAAAAAAATATTTTCCCTTTCGCTTTGCCGTGCCAAAAATTGTACGTACTTTTGCACCCGAATTCCACCTTAAACCCCTCGCAGCGGCACCTCGGAACTCCGACGACGGCCGACGGCGAAACCAGGACGCGGAAAAACACACCGACACGCCAGAGGGCGGTGCCGGACAGCACAAAAACAACCATCGCAGGGCAAAGGCTCTGAAACATCTCCATTTTTTAATCTTTTCACCCCATTTTCACCCCTCTTCTCCACTAATCGTATGAGCACAGATAGCTTTATCATTACCAAGCGCGACGGCAACTGCGAGTCGTTTTCCATCGAAAAGATCAAGCGCGCCATCATGAAGGCGTGCGAGGCCGTAGGCGATAGCCTCAATGCAGAAGAACTTCAGAAAATCGTCAATCACCTCCGCTTCTGCAACGGCATGAGCGTGGAAGACATCCAGAACCAGGTCGAGGTGGCCCTCATGGCCGAACAGCGATTCAAGGCTGCCAAGGCCTTCATCGTGTACCGCCACCGCCGCGCCGAAGACCGCGAGACCGCTGAGAAGCTCCGCTTCCTCGTGGACTATTGCAACGCCAACAACGCTGCAACCGGCAGTCAGTATGACGCTAACGCAAACGTGGAGAACAAGAACCTCGCCACGCTCATCGGCGAAATTCCCAAGGGCGACTTCATCCGCCTCAACCGTCGTCTGCTCTGCGACAAGATCAAGGCCATGTACGGCAAGGAACTCGCCGACCGATACATCTATCTGCTGAAGAACCACTTCATCTACAAGAACGACGAGACGAGCCTCGCCAACTACTGCGCCTCCATCACCATGTACCCCTGGCTCACCACGGGCACCAAGAGCATCGGCGGCAACAGCGTGGCTCCCACGAACCTCAAGTCGTTCTGCGGTGGCTTCATCAACATGGTGTTCATCGTCAGCTCCATGCTTAGTGGCGCATGCGCTACGCCCGAGTTCTTGATGTATATGAACTACTTCCTCGGCAAGGAGTACGGCCTCGACTATTGGACCCGTGCCGAGGAGCAGGCTGACCTCTCGCTCCGCCAGCGCACCATCGATAAGATTATCACCGACTGCTTCGAGCAGATCGTCTACAGCATCAACCAGCCCACCGGCGCACGCAACTTCCAGTCGGTGTTCTGGAACATCTCGTACTACGACCGCTACTACTTCGAGTCCATCTTCGGCAACTTCTATTTCCCCGACGGCTCACAGCCCGATTGGGACGGCCTCAACTGGCTGCAGAAGCGCTTCATGACGTGGTTCAACGCCGAGCGCACGAAGACCGTCCTCACCTTCCCCGTTGAGACGATGGCCCTCCTCACCGAAAATGGCGAGTGCAAAGACAAGGAGTACGGCGAGTGGACCGCTGAGATGTATGCCGCAGGACACTCCTTCTTCACCTACATGAGCGACAACGCCGACTCACTGGCCAGCTGCTGCCGTCTGCGCAACGAGATCCAGGACAACGGCTTCAGCTACACCCTCGGCGCCGGTGGCGTCAGCACGGGTTCGAAGTCGGTGCTCACCATCAACATCAACCGCTGCGTTCAGGATGCTACACGCCAGGGCCGCAACTACGTTGACTTCCTCGAAGAAGTCGTAGACCTCGTCCACAAGGTACAGATGGCCTACAACGAGAACCTCGACTGGATGCGCCGCAAGGGCCTCCTTCCCCTCTTCGACGCTGGCTACATCAATATCAAGCGCCAGTACCTCACCATCGGTGTCAACGGCATCGTGGAGGCTGCCGAAAGCCTCGGTATGACCATCAGCGACAACGACGAGTACTGCCAGTTTGTACAGAACATCCTCGGCACCGTCGAGAAGTACAACAAGCTTTACCGCACGAAGGACCTCCTCTTCAACTGCGAAATGATTCCTGCTGAAAATGTGGGCGTGAAGCACGCACGTTGGGACAAGAAGGACGGCTACTACGTGCCCCGCGAATGCTACAACAGCTACTTCTACGTGGTTGAAGACACCAACTGCGACCCCATCGAGAAGTTCCGTCTCCACGGCCGCCGCTACATTGAGCATCTCACCGGTGGTTCGGCCCTCCACATGAATCTCGACGAGCATCTCTCCAAGGCCCAGTACGCCCAGCTCCTCAAGGTGGCTGCTGCCGAGGGTTGCAACTACTTCACGTTCAACATCCCCAACACGCTCTGCACCGATTGCGGTACAATCGACAAGCGTTACCTCAAGGAGTGCCCCCATTGCGGCAGCAAGAACGTGGATTACCTCACCCGCATCATCGGTTACCTCAAGCGCGTCAGCAACTTCTCCATGGATCGCCAGAAGGAGGCTGCCCGCCGCTACTACGCCGCCGGTGCGCAGAGCCTCTAAGACAAAAAGAATAAATGAGAATATGATAGAATGCCCCTTCGGCACAAGCGGCCGGAGGCTCGCATTCTATCATTCTTTTTGTTTGGAATAATCATTCCTCTTCACACACCGGCATGGAAGATTTTTCTTACTTTGAAGACGACGTATACGGAAAACGGCTGCTCATCAGCGTGTCTGCCGACAAGACCGAATTAGCAAGCAACGTCAGAGCCGCAAGAGCTATCCTTGCCTCATTTCCCGAAGTTGTCATTATCATCAATCCTCACGTACTTGCCTTTGGCCACAAGAACCCCGAGTACACCATCTGCCAACAACTGGGAGACCGGAAAGGGATAATGGGCGAAAAGGGTATTACCGCAGGGTTCAAGGCTGCAAAAAAACAAGGATGCAAAATCGTTGTCATTGATCTCGACGAGCACATTCGCCAAGTCAACGCCTTTGAACTGTCACGCTACATTTCACGGCGAAAAGCAGATTTCACCAGCGGCATGATAACCGACTGCTACATCGTCTTTGACGGAGAAGCAGTAAGAGTCAACGCAAAATATCAAACACGTGTGGAGATACAACAAAAAATAGAAATGCTGAAGCCGTAGGCTCTCGCCCACGGCTTCATATAAACTGACGGTTGCGGAGCTTGAAGTTATCTCGCCTATATGCAACTCTCATCATTCATGTAGAACAGCCTACACTTGGCTGAGGAAGCGCTACTTCTTGGGTAGCTTGCAGTGGTTCTAATCTCCACGGTGCAAAGATAATGAGAAAACATCATTTCACCAAACCAATACAGCTTTTTTTTCAAAAATTCTTCACGATATGCTTCGTTTTGCCAATTACGACATTGTATTTCAGGAATTTCCTGACGAGGTGACGCTCGCCGTCAACATCAGCGGATGCCCCTGCCATTGCCCGGGTTGCCACAGCCAATATCTGTGGGACGACGTGGGCGAAGAACTTACCATCGAACGTCTGCTGCAGATGGCCGACCACTACGGTGTGGGCATCACTTGCGTGGGCCTCATGGGCGGCGACAACGATCCCGCTGAGGTGCTGCGTCTCCTCACGGCGCTGCGCGAAGCCCGTCCGCAGCTCCGCACGGGATGGTACAGCGGCCGCCAAGAGCTTCCCGCATGCTTCGACCAATACCCTCACCCCGACTACGTGAAGCTCGGTCCTTGGCGTGAAGCCCTCGGCCCCCTCTCCGCCGCCACCACCAACCAACGCCTTTACCACTACCGCGACGACGGTACCGCAGAAGACATCACGAGCAAAATGCAGCAAAAGGGCCTCAAACTCTAAGACAAGCTCCATAAGCCCTATACCCCCCATAGGCCCTATAAGCCCCATTAGCCCCATTCCTCAAAAAAAACACACATTATATAAAAAAAGTAAGCCAAAAACGTGCGTATGTCGCGATTTTGGCTTACTTTTGCACTTAAATTACCATCACTATGAACAATAAGTACATCACAGACACCATTCTGGCGCAGCAGGCCAGCGGCGCGGTGCGACTCAACGACGTGGACTACAAGGAAATCACGGACCGCGAGCACCACGTCATGGTTTCCATCGCTGACCGCCAACGACAGCTTGAGGCCATCGTAAAAATGGAGCAATGGTACAAACAGAACGAGCAGGCCATGGCGATGCTCGAGGACACCACGGCACACCACAACAAGGTCAACAAGCAATATCTCGCCCTGCGAAATGAGGAGATGAGACTCGAGCTCTTCGACTCCGTGCAGGACCTCCACCACTTCTACGAGAAGATGGAGGAACGCCGACGAGTCATCGAGGGCATTATGGAGATGGAGTCGGACGTGGCGAAGGCCATCGAACCCGTGCGCACAAAGATCGCCGAAGCGGAAAAGCAGCACACCGTGGCCAAAGACCGTCTGAACAACGCCGAGGAGCAGCTCCGCCAGCGTCAGGCCATCATTGACCAGGGCTACGTGCTCGACGGTGAAATGAAGATGCTCGTCTCGCAGCTCATGACCGCCGAGGACAACTTCACCGATGCCCAGCAGCAACTCGGCGAGAAGGAGGCTGACTACAAGAGCCGACAAATCGAAATTGCTCGCGTAAAGCAGCAGCTCGAAGCCCTCAATCTTCGCCACCAGGCGCTCGCCGTACATCAGCAGCTTTTTGAGCAGTACTACGCCGTGACGGATAAACTTCAGCTCTACAACTCGGAGGTGAAGTACAACGAGCGCACCCACAAGCAGTTCTCGGCCAACAACAGCCGACACGTGGAGGTGCAAACCCAGCACGATAAGACGAAGAAGGCGCTGCAGACGAAAACCGAGCGTCTCGAAGCGCTCCTCGCCGACCAGAAGGTCCACGAGAACGCCATCGACGAGATGGACAGCGCTCTCCTCTACCGCCGCTTCTCACAGGCCAAACAGCGTCTTGTGCAGCTGGAGTCGGCTCGCACGGCGTGGCAGGTGCTCGTGGCGGGCTATGAGTCGATCGACAGCCATCGTGCAGCACTCGAACGCCTCGTCCGCCAGGTGGACCAGAAACGCATGGAGCAGCAGGTGGCCGAGCGCGACGTCAACCGTCTTTTTGAACGCTTCAACCGCTTGAGCAAGTCGTTCATCCTCCTGCAAATCGAGAATACCCGCAAGTTGCGCGAAAGCCTGAAGGAAGGTAGCCCGTGTCCCGTCTGCGGTAGTGCGCACCACCCTTACAACACCGAAGTGGAACAGGAATTGGGCGAAACGCAGACACAGCTCGAGAAGGACTACGTGCAGGCCAAGAAGGAGTACGAGGAGCGTCAGGTAACGGCTGCCGAAGTGGTGGCCGAAGCCCAGAAGCGCGCCGGACAGCTGGAGGCTGAGCGTGCCGTGCTCGACCGCATGATCGAAAACCAGAAGATGCTTGAGGCCGACTGGGTACGCTTCTCGCGTCTCGACGCTTCGTTTGCCGTGTGCTCTTCCAGTGTCAACCGCGAGGCACGCCGCACCACCATCGAGATGCTCATCGACTCCACCAATCGCCACATCAAGGAGTACGAGCAGCAGATCAACCGCTTCGACTTCCACACCACGCAACTCCACGACATCAACCTCGAGGTGCGCGAGGCGAAAGCCATCGTCGACGATCTCCGTCAGCAGTTCTGGCAGTACGACACCGAGCTGCAGATTTACCATGAGCGTGTGGAAACGTACCGCGCACTGATGGAGGAAAGCGACAATCGTCTGGAACACCTCTACGAAGACCTCGACGACACCGTAACCCTCAACGGATGGCGCGACAACAACATTGAGGCGTTCTCAAAAAACCTGGCTGAACTCTACAAGGAGTGGAACCAGGTGAACAGCGACCTCGAGAAATGCCAGCATGAGTACGACCTGCTGGTGTTCCGTTCGGGCACAGCCGAAGCTGCCAGCAAGCAGCTCCGCATCATGGTGGGCCAATGCCGCGAAGAGCGCGACCGTCTGCGCGAACTCCTCAGCAGCAAGCGCGAACGTCTGCGTAAGGACTTCGGCGCAAGCAATCCGACCGAAATGGCACTCTCGCTTATGCAGGCCATCAGCGATGCACAGATCAACTGCAACGACGCGAAGGACATCTACGAGGGTTACAAGCACGAGTTGGCGAATCTCACGGGTCAGCAGGATACCATCCGCGACATCCGCGAGCGACAGTCAGAACAACTGCGTGAACACGCCAATATGTTTGACCACGCCATCGCACGCTACAACCTCACTCATCCTTCCATCCAGCAGTCCGAACTTGCCAGCCTCTTTACCGACACGCGCGACTGGGTGCTGCTGCGCCAGACCATCACGGAGTGTCGCGACGCTCTCCTCGTGGCTGCCGAACAGATGGGCGCTGCCGAGCGTCAGGTGATTGATCTGCAGAATGCTCCGGGACGTCCGTCGAAGGACAATCCCGCCGATAAGCCTGAAGTACTGGCTCAGCGCCACACGGACCTCGTTCTCGAACTCGAATCGCTCCGCGGCGAGCAGGCCGACATCCGTCGTATCCTCCAGCGCCACAATGAAACGGGCCACGACCTCATGTACTTCGATGAGGAATAGAGAAATGATAAAGTGAAATCGCCGCTCCACGGCTAATGATAGAATGAAAGAATGACCCTTCGGCATCAACGTCTGAGCCGAAGGGTCATTCTTTCATTAGCGCTGAAGGCGCGATTTCATTCTTTCATTTTATCATTTCTACAGCTGTATCTGCTCCACCTCGACGTTGGTGTGGGGGATGAAGATCGTAGCGCTCTCGTAGAACTTTGTGGGTTCCTCGGTGGTGAGGAAGTGAGCGTGGCCGTTCTTGCCGAGACGCTCATCGATCTCGGGATGGCGCTGCAGATAGTCGCAGAGGGCCTGGGCGATGATGTCGCCCTGAGGCACGATGCGCACACCAGCAGGGGCATACTTCACAATCTTGTTCATCAGCAGCGGATAGTGCGTGCAGGCAAGGATGAGGGTGTCGATGGCAGGATCCGTACGAAGGATGCCTTCGACGCGCTTCTTCACGAAATAGTCGGCGCCAGGGCTGTCAAACTCGCAGTTCTCCACGAGCGGCACCCACATGGGGCAAGCCTGTCCTGTGACAACGATGTCGGGCCACAATTTGTGGATTTCCAACTCGTAGGAGCCCGAATTGATAGTACCTTGCGTGGCGAGCACACCGACGTGACGGCTCGTCGTCAGGTCGCCGATGCCCTCGACGGTGGGGATAATCACACCAAGGACGCGGAGGGTGCGGCCTTGGTCAGCAAGTTCGGGGGCGTACTGGGCGGTGAGGCGCTCAAGATCGTTGCGCTGAATGGTGCGCAGCGCCTTGGCCGACGCGGTGTTACAAGCGAGGATGACGATTTCGCAGCCGCGCGAGAAGAGGGCCTCGACGGCTTCGAGGGTATAGCGATAGACCACGTCGAACGAACGCGGGCCATAGGGTGCACGGGCATTGTCGCCGAGGTACAGATAGTCGTACTCCGGCATCAGATTGCGGATCTGGCGCAGAACGCTCAGGCCGCCGTAGCCACTGTCAAAAACTCCAATCACTTTTTAGGGGAGTTAAAAGTTATGAGTTAATCGTTAAGAGTTGAAAGTCGGGAGTTGAAGGCCGGGATTGAAGCGTTGATTGCTAAAAGCCTCTACTTCAAACGCTCCTCAACGTAGGCGGTGATGTCTTCGCTCAAAGCGGGATTGAGATAGACGTAGGCACCGAGGTCAGTGTCGACCACATAGTCGTAACCACGCTCGGCAGCAACGGCACGAATGGCAGCATCCACGCGACTATGGAGCGGAGCCATAAGCTCTGTCTCGGCCTGCTTGAGGAGCGAGTCGGCCTCCACGCGGAAGGCTATGCCCTGCTCCATCGACTGCTGAAGGTCGCGCTGGCGCTTGAGGAGAATGGCTTGCGGGAAGTCCTTCTGGCCGCTGAGGTACTCAGTGTATTGGCGGCGGAACTCCGTCTCGTTGTGGAGCGCCTCCTTCTCATACTGCTCGCGCAGTTCTTTCAGCTGCTGCTTGGCCTTGGCGTATTCGGGCATCAGGGCGAGCAGCGCCTGGCGGCTGCAATATCCGTAGCGCACCGTGGGAGCTTGCATAGTTTCGGCAGGAGCGAGGACGGTGGCTATCGTGTCGGTCGTCTCCGTGGTACTACCGACAATTTGTGCCGAGGCCGTGAGGCCAGTAAAAAGCGCGAGGCTAAAGAAGGCTTTTTTTGTGGTTTGGATGGCTGTTGTCATGAGCGTAGTTTTTTCTCTCTTGAAGATTTGTGTGGTCTCTTTTTAAGATTTGCGAAATGATATGGTGGGCATTATTCCTCCATGAGGAAGAGGGGATCCCAAGCGGGGAGGAGCGTGGGCTTCTGCTCAAGGAGCTTGAGCGTCTCGGCGGGCACAAAGCGCTTCTCAACGACGAGACGGAACATGTATTCGTCGAACCACTCGTCGGTCATCACGAGATTACCGTTGACGCCGTACGTCGGGCCCCAGCTGTTCTCTACCATCCACTTCTTGTAGTTGCCCTGAGCGTCAACGTCAACAGCGCAGAGCGTCATGGCGTGGCTGGAGGCAGATGCGAAGGTCTGAATGCGCTCGGCCTTGGTCATGGGAAAGTCGGTGCCGAAGAGGCTCTCGTAGTCATAGTTCTTGATGTCGAGGATACCGGTCTTGCGGTTGAGGAACTTACCCACATCGCACGAGAAGTACATGCGGGTAGAGTCAGCGATGGAAGCGAAGGCCATAGCCTTGATTTCCTCGATGGGCAGATTGATGTAGGTCCAGTTGTGGCCGTCGTACATATGGCGGTCGAGGTCGATGGCGTAGGTCTTGTGGTAGGGACGCGTGGGGTCGTTCATGAGCATGACGTAGTTGTTCTGGAGATCCCAGCCTACGTACTCATCGTAAAACGACTTCGGGGTGTAGTGCTTCACTTCGCCCATGGGCTTGCCGCTGGCGTCCTTAAACTGGAAGTCGAACTCCGTGGGAGGCACGCCGAGGCAGACGCTGAGGATGTGGTACACCTCGCCGAGCATTTCCTGCTTGCGGGCTTCGACTGCGGCGGGCTTCACCTTCTTGTCGGTGGCCAGCTTGCGAAGCTCGAGGCCCCACTGACGAAGCTTGAGCGAGAGGATGGAGGCCATCTTCGAGGTATTGTTGGCGTTGTAGCTTTCGGGCATGACTTCAGCGGGCACGAGGCCGTACTTCGTCACGATGTCCTGCACGCCGGTGAAGGTGCCGCCGTCGCTCAGGGGATTCTTGAAGAGCCACTCCACGGTCTGGTCGCTCATGGGGAGGGCGGCCTTGTCGATGATGCTCTGGAGGAAGAGGTTGCACTTCTCGAGCTGGTCGTAGAAGAAGCAATAGCTCTGTGAGAACTGGAAGGAACCGAGTCCCTGCTCCTTGATGACCTTGGCACGCATGACGTTAAGGCCGGTGAAGAGCCAGCAACGACCGCTCTGCTGCTGGTCGGTGATGCCCTTTGAGGGAGCCTCGTGCGAGAAGTAGGTGTCGGTCATGGCACCTTCAGCAGCAGTGGCGAGGGCGTCGATGCTGTTGGCAGCGAGGGCGTTGCGCATAGCGCGGTCCTGGGTGGTCACGGGGTGAGCCTGCTTGATCTGCTGGAGCATCTGCTCAGAGATGGCGCCGTTGGTCTGTGCCGCCAGCGCGAGGGGAGCAGCAAAGAGGAGGGAAAGGAGTGTCTTCTTCATTATTTGATGTGTTTTAGTTCTTACGTTTTTGAGAATTTTGCGTGCAAAATTACTAATTTTCTTGCATTTTTGCAAGCATTTCGGCAAAAAGGGTACGAAAAGGAGGCAAAAAGCTGTGGCTTCTCGACATTTCGTCGTATCTTTGCGCCCAATTAAGCTCACAAACGCCATGCGTCAACGACTCATCTATATATATAATAAGCTATTCGCCTCGGGCTCGCGGCCCTTTGCTTGGGGCACAAAACTCCTTGCGCCCGTTCGCGACAGCGGCTGCTTCATCCTCATGATGATGGTGGCCTATCTCACGGCGAGCCTCATCGTGGAATATCCCAACGAGCACCAAGTCCGCGAATTCACCCAACTGCTCCTGGGACTCTACCTTTATGCCGCGGTGCTCATGTTGCTGCCCGAGCGGTGGCGCCCCTGGCTGCGTGGCACGGGAGCCGTGGTGATGTATGTTCTGTGCATCGTTGAGGTATTCCTGTCGCTGCGTTTCCATATGCGCATCTCGCCCTCCATGCTCATGCTCATGGGCGACACCACAGCAGGCGAGAGCCGCGAGTTCCTCACCGTCATCCTGCAGGCGCAGGAGACGTATATCGCCCTCGGCACCTACCTCGGCATCGGCCTTGTCCACATCGCCGTGGCGCGATGGCTCAAGATGGGGTGCAACTGGCTGACGACCACGCTCGCCGCACTCATCGTCGTGGGCGCCGTCGCCGGTGTGCCGCGATGGGTGGAGCGCATGGAGAGCATCGTGCCTTACCTCCTGCTCGACAGCAGCCGCGAAGCCGAACGTTGCAGCGAGAGCAACTTCTACAGCGCCCCGCTGCGACTGGTTTGGTCGCAGAAATTCTACAGCCTCATGATTCGCGAAGCCGACGACATGGCCCGCCACACCCGCGAGGCAAAGGTGGACAGTTGCAGTTTCCGTTGCCCGAAAATTGTGCTCATCATCGGCGAGAGCTACTCCAAGCACCACTCACAACTCTACGGCTACGCCATGCCCACCACCCCGAAACAACGGCGATGGATGGAGGAGGGCCGACTCGTGGCCTTCGACGACGTGGTAAGCCCTTGGAACCTGACGAGCAACGTCTTCAAGGACATCATGTCGACCCACAGCACCGACGACGAGGGCAACTGGACGGACGGCGTGCTCTTCCCCGCGCTCTTCAAGGCGGCGGGCTATAAGGTGGACTTCCTCAGCAATCAGTTCTACGCCGACAAGCAGCAGTCGAACTGCGACGTCAACGGTTCCTTCTTCCTCAACCGTTCGGACATGAACGCCATGTGTTTCGACCATCGCAGCACGCAGCACTTCCAGACGGACGGCATCTTCATCCGCAAGGAACTCAAGCCGCTCAAGCATGCTGACCGCGAACTCGTCATCGTGCACCTTTACGGCCAGCACATGACCTACAAAGACCGTGCGCCTTTCAAAGAGGAGCAGAAGCCGTTCCACCCTGCCGATTACCAGCGCAAGGACCTCGGCAAGGGCGATCTGCAGACGCTCGTCGACTACGACAACGCATGCTATTACAACGACACAATCGTCTCCGCCGTCTACGAGCAATTCAAGGACGATGACGCTATCTTCGTCTACCTTTCGGATCACGGCGAATATGTCTACGACGGCACGGAGGTGCGCTTCGGACGTACGCACAACACAGCCATCACGCCCGAGATGGCGCACTACGAATTTGAGGTGCCGATGGTAGTCTTCTTCACCGACAAGTTCCGTCGTCTCCACCCCGACGTGGTGTTCCAGGTGGCTGAAGCGCGTCACCGTCCTTTCTCCATCGACGATCTGCCCCATCTCCTTCTGGGCCTCGCCGGCATCCGTTCGCCGCACTACAGCGAGCGCCACGACATTCTCAGCACCCGCTACAACGCTCATCGCCAGCGCCTTCTCCGCGGCACAACAGATTACGACGAGCTGATGAAGAAGCAATAGGCGCTGCAACAATACAGATTTCGCCCCCGCAGACAACAGAAACCGTCTGCGGGGGCGAATGATTTGTGGCAAGGATATAGTTGACGCTCTCAAAGATATTTGTCATTTCACAGCCGTGAGTCGTTCGTGCCACAGACGTGCGACTATCATGCCACACTTGTGA
>JAUNIC010000044.1 GCA_030523615.1 Bacteroidales bacterium | reverse complement strand
TTATGGGACTTATGAGGCCTATGGGATATGGTTTAGTCAAGGAAGCGTTTGGCAAGCGGCGCAAATTCTTCGATGCGACGATCGCGGAGGAAGGGCCACCAGCGGCGCACGTTTTCGCTGCGCTTCATATCGATGTCGATCACCTCGACAACTTCCTCGTTCTGCGGTGCACGATAGAGGAATTCGCCCTGCGGACCTGCCACGAAACTGCTTCCCCAGAAGGTGATGCCGCCCGTTTGGCCGCTGGGATCAGGCTCCCAACCCGTGCGGTTGACACTGATGACCGGCAGACCATTAGCCACAGCATGTCCGCGCTGAACGGTGGTCCATGCTTCGCGCTGACGTTCCTGCTCATCGGCGGGGTCGCTACTCTCTGTACCGATGGCCGTGGGATAGATGAGGAGTTCGGCGCCGCGGAGAGCCATAAGACGGGCTCCTTCGGGATACCACTGATCCCAGCACACCTGCACACCGAGGCGTCCCACACTCGTGTCGATGGGCTCAAAACCGATGTCGCCGGGGGTGAAGTAGAACTTCTCGTAGTACGCAGGATCGTCGGGAATGTGCATCTTGCGGTATTTGCCAGCTATCTTGCCGTCGCGTTCAATGACCACGGCAGTATTGTGATAGAGTCCTGCGGCACGGCGCTCGAAGAGGCTGGTGACGATGACCACGCCAAAGGCCTTGGCAAGGGCACCGAAGTATTCCGTCGAGGGACCGGGGATGGGTTCTGCCAAATCGAAGTTGTCCGTGCTTTCGACCTGACAGAAATAAAGCGAGTTGTGGAGTTCCTGAAGCACAACGAGTTCGGCTCCCTTGCGGGCAGCTTCTGCAATCTTCTGTGCCAGCTTCTCCTTGTTGGCCTGCACATCAGCTGTGCACGCCATTTGTATGATAGCTACTTTCAATTCAATTAAGATTAAAAATTAAAAAATAAATTCACTGCATGATTATTGAAATCGCTGCAAAGTTCGGAAAAAACGACGATATGACCAAATTTTAGGGCATAAAAGAGATTTCACGCCGCCGCACTATACCCAATTGTGGGTATTTTGAAGTCAAAGGCGTTGCTGTTTCAAAATTTTTCGGTACTTTTGCACCGCAAATGCGTCAAAAGCACAACTTTGGCGCCACAAAGACAATCAAAATATGACTCTAAGAGACACAGAAATAGGACAAAGCGTACTCATCACCGCTGTGGGCGGCGAAGGGGCGCTGCGTCAGCACTTCCTCGATATGGGTGTCATTCCCGGCACGGTGGTGAAACTCGTGAAATATGCTCCCATGGGCGATCCCATGCAGCTCCTTCTCCACGGCTATCTGCTCACTCTTCGCCTCGACGATGCGGCCCACATTGAGGTCACCACCGAAGTGCCCGAAGAGGTTGAAAAGGAGAACCCCGTCAGCACCCTACCCCACCCGGGTCTCGGCGAAGGTGGCCGCTTCCACCGCGAGGATCAGGAGCGTCGCCGCCAGGAAAGCCTCAGCCGTCAGCACCTGCGCCAGCACACGGAAGATAGCAAGCAGCAGAAACGAACCCTCCCCCTAAGGGGGGGAGCTGGAGGGGGGCCTCTGACTTTCGCCCTCGCCGGCAATCAGAACTGCGGCAAGACCACGCTCTTCAACCAACTCACCGGCGCGGCGCAGCACGTGGGCAATTTCCCCGGTGTCACCGTCGATCGCAAGTCGGGCACCATTCGCGGCTACAGCAACTCCGAGGTCACCGACCTACCCGGCATCTACAGCCTCTCGCCCTATACCGCCGAGGAAGTGGTGAGCCGTCAATACATGATCGATGAACACCCCGCAGGCATTATCAATATCGTCGACGCCACGAACATCGAACGCAACCTCTACCTCACCATGCAACTGATGGAGCTCGGCATCCCCATGGTGTTGGCTCTCAACATGATGGACGAGATGGAGGGCAACGGCGGAACGATACTCGTCAACGAGATGGAGGAAGCACTCGGCATCCCCGTAGTGCCCATCGCCGCATCGAAGAATCAGGGTGTCGACGAGCTCATTGAACATGCCGTCCACGTGGCACGTTACCACGAGACTCCAGGACGTGTGGACTTCTGTGACCCCGACGATCACGGCGGAGCCATGCACCGCTGTCTGCACGCCGTAGCTCACCTTATCGAGGACCACGCCCTCCGTGCCGGACTCCCGCCGCGCTTCGCCGCCAGCAAACTCGTCGAGGGTGACTCGCTGGTCAAGGAGCGTCTGCACCTCGATGCCAACGAGGAGGCCACCGTGCGCCACATTCTTCGCCAGCTCGAGGAGGAACGCGGACTCGATCCCGCAGCCGCCATTGCCGATATGCGCTTCTCGTTCATCAAGGACCTGTGCAGCAAGTGTGTAGCCAAGCCCCGCGAGAGCAAGGAGGCCATCCGCTCCGGACGCGCCGACCGCATCCTCACCGGACGCTGGACCGCTCTACCCTCTTTCCTCGCCATAATGTGCGTGGTGTTCTACCTGACGTTCAATCTCATCGGCGGCACGCTGCAGGAGATTCTTGCTGATAGCCTCGACGCCATCGGCGAACTGCTTCTCTCATCGTTCGACTCGCTCAACGTCACCCCTTGGGTCACCTCGCTCATCGTTGATGGCGTGTGGGCAGGCGTGAGCAGCGTGCTATCCTTCATCCCCATCATCCTCTGCCTCTTCTTCTTCCTTTCGCTTTTGGAAGATTCCGGCTACATGGCACGCATCGCCTTCGTCACCGATATGCTGCTGCGCAAGATTGGCCTCTCCGGCCGCAGCATCGTACCTATGCTCATCGGCTTTGGCTGTTCCGTGCCTTCTGTCATGGCCACTCGCACGCTGCCTTCCGAACGCGACCGCCGACTGACCATCATGCTCACCCCCTTCATGTCGTGCACAGCGAAGATTGCCATCTATGGCTTCATCGCCACGCCCTTCTTCGGCGACCGCGCCTGGATGGTCATGGTGGGGCTCTATCTCCTCGGCATCACCACGGGTGTCACGCTCATGTGGCTGGCCAAGAAGCTGGTGCTCCACGGCGAGGCGGTGCCCTTCGTCATGGAACTGCCCAACTACCGCATGCCGGGTGCTCGCAATGTGCTGCGCCTGCTGTGGGACAAGTGCAAGGACTTCCTCCAGAAGGCGTTCACCGTCATCTTCCTCGCCACCATCGTCGTGTGGTTCCTGCAGCACTACGACTTCACGCTGCAGATGCTTGGCGACGAAGACGTTGCACAATCCATCCTCGCAACGTTAGCAGGCCTCGTCGCTCCCATATTCAGCCCGCTGGGCTTCGGCGATTGGCAGGCCACGACGGCGCTCGTCACGGGCTTCATTGCCAAGGAGAACGTCTGCGCCGTGATGACGCAGGTCTACGGCGGCAGCCAACAACTCCTGGGCATCATGTCGCCCGCTGTGGCGCTGACGTTCCTCGTCTTCTGCCTCCTCTACACCCCCTGCGTCGCCGCCATCGCCGCCATCCGCCGCGAACTCGGAGGCCGCTGGGCCACTGGCATCGTCCTTGGCCAATGCGCCATTGCCTGGGCTGTAGCCTTCCTCGTCCACACCCTACTCATCTTAATATTATAAAGGAGCGGCCTCATCCCCATCAACCATAAACTCTCAACCATAAACAAAAATGAACGCTCCCACCATAGCCATACTCGTGCTCCTCGCTTGCGGCATCTTCTTTGCCCTGCGCCGCGTCCGCAAAGGCGGAACCTGCTCCTGCGGTGATTGCGCATGCAACTGCCCGGGTTGTGCAAAACGCCGCTAACTCCCCGCCGAAATCTTAAAATTTAACAAAATCGCCACAATACAGTAAGGAAAACTTTGCAGCCCGCAGAGTTTTCCTTACTTTTGCACCACAAACCAATCACGAAATCGCATGAAAACTATCTCTACTCTTCTTCTCACTGGCATCATGGCCGCTACGGCTCTCAGTGCCAACGCACAGACTTGGCGCCCCAGCGACGCGCCCCACAAACACTCGCGCTACTACAACGGCTACGGCATGGACTATCGCAACACCGGCCGTCGCTACGACTCGGGCTTCGGCCGCATCGACCGTCTGATGCAGACGCGCTGTCCTGTCTCGCTTCAGGGCGGTCTCGTTTCCAAGCGCTTCTCCACCCGCTTTGCTCCCGGCGACCGCTTCCACGAGAATCTTTGGGGCGATCAGGGCCGCTTCATGAACGGTATGCAGTTGGGTATCGCTTTCCAACCCACGGCGTGGAATGGTCTCGGTTTCCGCACGGGTGGTTTCTATGAAGCCTACTTCGCCACGGGCAACGGCGTGCGGGATATGGGCTACAACCGCTTCACGGAGCACGACCTCTACTTCCCCTTCCAGCTGGCCTACAACTACCGCCCCACTCCCTATTGGGACGTCAATTTCACCACGGGTCTCGGCTTCAACGTCGCACTTGCGGGCGTCTACCGCAGCTGGGGACGCAACGGCAGCGTGGACTATCAGGACTACGGCAACATCAATCGCCCTGACCGCATCAACGCCATGTGGGAATTCGGTGTCCAGGCGCGCTACGACCATCTGCAGGTGGGCCTCAACTACGGCCTCGGCCTCAACGACCACGAATTCTACGACAACGCCCGCACCCGCCAGAACAAAGTGACGCTCAGCGTGGCGGCTGTCTTCTAAATTACCCCCGAAATTGTAATCTCAAGCACCCTCTGCAGTACAAAAATTGCAGAGGGTGCTCTTTTTAACTACTTTTTTCGTCATTTTCCACGAAAAAATTTGTTCAATTAGAATTTTAGTTATACCTTTGCAGCGTGAAACCTTTAAAAGGACTCTGCAAAGAAAGAAATAACCCCTCAAAAAGTCATATATCATGGAAAAGCTTACTCAGAAAGAAGAAGAAGTTATGGAGTTCATCTGGCAACTCGGTAACGCCGCCCCCAAGGAAGTCCTCGCACTTTACGAAGACCCCAAGCCCAACATCAACACCGTAGCCACCTCCTTCCAGTCGCTCGAACGTAAGGGCTATCTCCGCCACGAGGCCGAAGGCCGCGGTTTCCGCTACTTCCCCCTCGTTGCTCAGGAGGATTATGGCAAGAGCAAGTTCAAGACCTTCGTCTCGCGCTACTTCAGCGGCAACTACAAGCAGCTCATCTCCGCCTTCGTCAAGGACGAGAACGTCAGCCGCGAAGAACTCATCGAGCTCATCGACGACCTGGAGAAGTAAAGCGCGCCCCTCACTACTATCCTTTCCTTTCCAGTCCTTTCCTCCAACCTCTTACCTCTTACCTTATCAAAGGTCCTGGCCGATGTCGCGACGGAAGTATTTCTTCTCGAACTGAATCTGTTCGGCGCCCCTCATTGACTTGGCGAGAGCTTCAGCCTTGTCTTTGCCGTAAGAGCTGACAGCGATAACGCGGCCGCCGGAGGTAACAAGTTGGCCGTCCTTCATGGCGGTGCCGGCGTGGAAAACAACACTGCCTTCTACCTCAGCGCCGGTGATGGCGAAACCCTTGCCGTAAGCCTGAGGATAGCCGCCGCTTACGCACATCACGCAAACAGCAGCGCGCTCGTCGAACTCGATGGTGCGCTCAGCCAGGTTGCCGGCTGCGACACCTTCGAAGAGGTCCACGATGTCGCTCTTCAGACGCAGCATGACGCTCTCGGTTTCGGGGTCGCCCATACGGCAGTTGTACTCGATGACCTTGGGCTGGCCGTCGCAGTTGATGAGGCCAAAGAAGATGAAGCCCTTGTAGACGATGCCTTCAGCCTTGAGGCCTTCGACGGTGGGACGGATGATTTCATCCTCCACCTTCTGCATCCATTCCTTCGTAGCGAAGGGTACGGGGCTCACGCTACCCATACCGCCGGTGTTGAGACCGGTGTCGCCCTCGCCGATGCGCTTGTAGTCCTTGGCTTCGGGCAGAATCTTATAGTTGTCGCCATCGGTGAGCACGAAGACGCTGCACTCGATGCCGCTGAGGAACTCTTCGATAACCACGCGGCTGGAGGCGTTGCCAAACATACCGCCGAGCATCTCGCGGAGCTCGCGCTGAGCCTCCTCGAGGGTGTCGAGGATGAGCACACCCTTACCGGCGCAGAGGCCGTCAGCCTTCAGCACGTAGGGAGCCTTGAGGGTTTCGAGGAACTTGCAGCCTTCTTCCACCTGAGTACCGTCGAAGGTCTGGTAGGCGGCGGTGGGGATGTTGTGGCGCTGCATGAAGGCCTTGGCGAAGTCCTTGGAACCTTCGAGTACGGCACCAGCCTTGGAGGGACCGATGACGGGCACTGCGGGACAATGCTCCTGGAAGTAGTCGTAGATGCCCTTTACCAGGGGATCTTCGGGACCAACGACAACCATGTCGATGCCGTTTTCACCCACGAAGGCTTCGATAGCCTCGAAGTCGTCGGCCTTGATGGCCACGTTCTCGCCAACGAGCATCGTGCCGGCGTTACCGGGGGCGATGAAGAGTTTTTCTACTTTTTCGCTCTGAGCGATTTTCCAGGCCAGCGCATGTTCGCGGCCGCCACTGCCTAACAGGAGGATTTTCATTTGTTCAGTATTTGATTATATCGTTGTGAATCGTTTAATACGCTGATTGCAGCGTCAAGGTCGGGGTCGTGCTGGAGATTGTACTCCACGATGCCCTCGTCGTAGTAGAAGTAGCCGATGATGACCGACTCGATGCTGCGGCGCACTTCCTCCTCCCACTGCGAGAGGTCGTCGGTAAGGTTACGGCTCAGCTTGGCTTCGAGAGCGTCGAGCTCAGCCTGTGCCGCTTCGGCATAGCCCTCTTGCTGCGCAATCTTGCGCACGGTGTCGAGAGCCTTCTTCGCACGGTTGTCGTAGGTAAACTCCGACTGCGCCATGAACTGCTTGAAGTCTTCAAATTCCTCGGTCGTCAGGCGGAATTCGCGCGGAGCGGGGATGTTGGCGTGGCTGTTCTGGTAGCGCACGCAGTAGTCGGCCAGTTCGTCGCTATACTCCAGATAGGAAAGCATCGTGGGGAGCGAGTCGAGCTTTGTGGTGATGTCGGGGGTGATGCCGCCGCCGTCCTTGACGAGGCGTCCGGCGCTCGTGGTGAAGGTCTTGCAGAGCGAGTCAGGCATATGAGTGGGCTGGCCGTCAGAGTTGCGATGCTTGAAGTCGCGAGCCTGAACGCAGCGGCCCGAGGGAATGTAGTATTTCGAAGTGGTGAACTTCATCATCGTGTTGTACGGCAGCTGGCGAGGCGACTGCACGAGGCCCTTGCCGTAGGTGCGTCGGCCGACGACGACGGCGCGGTCATAGTCCTGCAGGGTGCCCGAGGTGATTTCGGCTGCAGAGGCGGTGCCGTAATCCACGAGGACGGCGATGGGAATTTCGGTGTCGAGCGGGTCGCGCGTCGTCTTGTATGTGCTGCAGTCGTCAGCTTCGCGGCCGCGGGTCTCAACGACGAGTTTGCCCTTCGGGATAAAGGTGCTGACGACCTCTACAGCCTGCTGCATTAGACCGCCGCCGTTGGAGCGGAGGTCAAAGACGAGCGCCTCCATGCCTTGTGCCTTCAGCGCTTTGAATGCAGCCTGGAAATCGGCCGAAGTGTCTTCCGTGAAACTCTCGAGGAGGATGTAGCCCACCTTCTTGTCGCCAGTCTTTTCGGCAGGCAGAAGGGCCGAGTAGATGACTGACGGACGCTTGATGTTCTGGCGGGTCAGCTGCATCGTCACGCGGCCCGTGCCGGGACGGTCCACGACGAGCGTGAATGTTGTACCGGGTTCGCCGCGCAGTTTGCCCGACACCTTCGAAGTGTAGTCATTCTTCGGCGTGTCGCCACACGTGCCCATGTCTTCGCCGTCGATCTCGAGGATGATGTCGCCCGAGCGCACACCAGTCTTGTCGGCAGGCATGTTGTGGTAGGGATTGTTGAAGACGCAGCGGTCGCAGGCCTTACGCCAGATGATGGGGCTACCGATACCGCCGTATTTGCCCGTGGTGAGCGTCATGAGGTCGTCGGTGTCGCTCTCTCGGTAATACTCCGTGTAGGGATCGATCTCGTCGAGCATGGCGTCGATGGCCGTCTCGATGAGGTGACCGGCGTCGAGCGTGTCCACATAGTAGACATCGAGATTGCGGTACAGGTTGTTGAAGATCTCCAGCTGCTTGGCCGTCTCGAAGTTGTGGTTCTGGCTTTGTGCCACGGCGCCGAGGCTGGCGAGCCCTATATATAATAAGATGAGTAGTCGTTTCATGCTTCTGTTTGCTTATTTGCGTAATGTCTCCCAAACGCTTTCGTCGAGCTTCGTGCCGATGACCTGGATGACCTCTGCCGAGCAGCGCGCGCCCATCGTGAGGGCTTCGCTGAGGCTGCCGCCCTGACCCAGAGCGAAGAGGAAACCTCCGGCAAAGAAGTCACCGGCAGCGGTGGTGTCAACCACGGCGGGCACCTTTGCGGCGGGCACTGCGCATTTTTCTGTGCCGCACATGGCCATCGCGCCGCGTGCTCCGATCTTTACCACGGCAATCTCGCAAACCTTGGCGAGTGCTTCAAGGGCCGCTTCGGGTTCGAGACCAGTCATGGCGAGACTCTCTTCCTCGTTGGCAAAGACGATGTCGGTCTTCGTGAGCAGATGCTCGAAGAAGGCGTGATCCTCGCGTATAATATTATAGGAGGCGAGGTCCAGACACACTCGTGCGCCGGCAGCGTGAGCCATATCGACAGCCGTCTCGATGAGCGCGTGGTTCTGCACGAGATAACCTTCGATGAAGAAGTACTCGTAGCCTTCGAACCACTCAGGGCGCAGTTCTTCGGCGGTCATTTCGACGGCGGCGCCGAGGAAAGTGCCGAAGGTGCGTTGGCCGTCGGGCGTGATGAAAGTCATGGCTATGCCCGTGGGAAGCTCGCTGAAAAGTTCGATCGGTGTGACACCTTGTGCGCTTCTTTCGTTCGAAAAAAGTGCTCCTTTGTCATCTCGACCTAACTTTCCGATAAAAGCGGCATTTCCGCCCAATTTTGCAAAACAGAGCGTCGCGTTGCCCGCACTTCCGCCCGTTCTGAACTCGGCGGGAAGATTTTTTACGGTTTCTCTGATCGCGTTATATCTTTCGCAATCAATAAGTTGCATGCCTCCCTTCTGCAGTTGGAGCTGGCTGATGATATCGTCGCTTTCGACCTTGTAAAGGGCGTCGACAAGCGCGTTTCCGATGCCGATAATTTTGGCCATTGAAATTTTTTTTGAAAATTTTTCTGCAAATATAGTGATTATTTCAAAATAATGTCGTACCTTTGCACCGCAAATCGGAAAAAAACGTACTTTTCCATATTGGAAGGTGTGTTAGAGATTGCAAAATCTGCTTCAGTAGCTCAGTTGGTTAGAGCACCTGACTGTTAATCAGGGGGTCGTTGGTTCAAGCCCATCCTGAAGCGCAAATCACCACGAACACGGTGCGTTAGTTCAGTTGGTTAGAATACATGCCTGTCACGCATGGGGTCACGGGTTCGAGTCCCGTACGCACCGCATCTTGCTTCAGTAGCTCAGTTGGTTTGAGCACCCCACCATTAAACAGATGAGTTAATCAGGGGGTCGTTGGTTCAAGCCCATCCGCTACAAATTATGCTTCAGTAGCTCAGTTGGTTAGAGCACCTGACTGTTAATCAGGGGGTCGTTGGTTCAAGCCCATCCTGAAGCGCGAAAGAGAGTCTCAGACGAGGCTCTCTTTTTTTTGTGCTTTATTAGCTCTCTTGTTGAGTTTGTTGCTCTTTTGGACGGCGCTTTAGAATTCGTACGAGAAGAGCGCGAACGGCCCTTCTCGCCGAATTTCGAAAGAAATCCTGTTTTTTTATTTTTGCTTAACACGCGTAAGCCGCTGAGGCTGTGCAGTATTACGCGTGTTAAGGGTTGACCTTTTTAGGGGCGCGTTACTTCTCGCCCTGCTTCTGGTAGGCGCGCTTGGCGAGGCAGAGGCTCGTGGCGAACCAGAGGAGGCAGAGGATGCGGATGAAGAGGCTGACCTCGGCGGGCATGATGGTGAAGAATGCTGCCATCTGCACATTGATGAGGTGAAGGGTGAAGCGCGGGCTGATGTACTCCTCCATCAATCCGGAGTACATCTCGGAGAGTGTGCGGATGGGCTTCGTATTGGCGATGAGCTCTACGGGATCGAAGCCGTTGTCGGTACTGGCGAAGGTGCCGTTGGAAGTTCTGAGGACGATGTCGTTGGAAGTTCTGAGAGAGAAATTGTTGTTCATCATGGCTGTAAAAGTTTTAAGAGAGGGTTGAGGTGCATCGCACGCCCTCCGGGTTCGTTAATGATTCAATTTGGACAGCCACTCCTTTAATATTATTATAAGCGCGCAAGATTCAGTTGAGATCGCTTCCGTTGTTGTTCTCGACGCCTCGGCGCGGGCAAAAGGAGCAGCGGAAAACAGAAGTTTTTCGTCTCATTTTCGAGCACTCATTTTTACTTCTGTTTTCCGCTGCAAAGTTACGGCGGGATTTTGACACAATACGTCAAAAACGGCTTTTTGAATGTTAAAGTTTAAGCGGGACTTGTTAAATCTTTCAGTCGATCTGTTAAATATTCTTTAAATTCGGGAGAATCTACGATTTCGATGTCTTCGAAGAGACCCAAATAGAAGCGTCCGACACCCTTCATTGAGCAGTATTCTGCGTCGAGCATCCAGCGGCCATCGGGGTGCGGAATGAGGTAACGTTCTGCCTCCGGATGTTCCTCCACGAGGATTGTCTTGCTGAGGGTGCCGAGGAGCAGACGGACGCGCGTTGTCTTCTCGTCGCTGAAGTGGAAAATGTCCGTGTGCATGACCTTGTGCTTCTTCTCAAACTGCCATCCGACTTCGAGCAGTTCCACGCTGTCGCAGCGCGACACCTTGAACGTCTTGTTCATCTTCGTCGCCACTTCGTAGCAGCGCACATCGTTCTTGCTGCCCAGGAAGGCAAACGGTTCGACGAGGCGGTCGGTCTTCGTGTCGCTGTGGAGCGAGGTGTAACCGCGGAGCATACACATGCGCTGCTCGTCGATGGCCTGCTGGATGAGCATCGTATTGGCCACGAGTTTCACATCGGCATCCTTCGCCATGGGTTCAATGTAGTTGGCCATGATGTCCCGCACCTTGTTGCGCACACTGATGAGCGCCGCGTTCTCGGTTTCGAGTTCTTCGAGTATGGGCTGTAGCGCCTCGGCCTCCTTGTCGGTGAAGAAGAGGCTCTTCATGACGCTTGTCCAGAAGAGCGATTCGCGTGAGATTCGGAACTTCTTGCCACGCTGTTCGAACTTGAAGAACGTCGACTCCTTGATGTCGTCGATGTAGCGGTATATGGTTCTCAATTCGATGCCGAGCTCTTCGGAGAGCATCTTCGGAGTGAGGTATCGGCCACGGCTGAGCGCCATGATCGTACGGAAGAATTGGTTTGTCTTATTTGTGGATTTCATGCTGCAAAGTTACGAATTATAAGGCAAAAAACCGAAAAAACGCCTCAAAATTTTCGGATTTTCAAAAAAAATTGTATTTTTGCACGTCAAAAAACTTTTTTTAAGAAATTCTTTTCGCACCACATCTTATTATAAATACGATTCACTGCTATGACAGACATTGAGATTGCTCACGCAACCCCGTTGAAGCCCATCGCACAGGTGGCAGAAAGCATCGGTATCAGTGCCGATGACATCGAGAACTATGGTAAGCACATCGCCAAGGTGCCTCTCCGCCTCATCGATCCCGAGAAGGCCAAGAAGAGTCACCTCATCCTTGTCACCGCCATCACCGCCACCAAGGCCGGCATCGGCAAGACCACCGTCAGCATTGGCCTCGCCCTCGGTCTCAACCACATCGGCAAGAAGGCCGTTGTGGCCCTCCGCGAACCCTCCCTCGGTCCCTGCTTCGGCATGAAGGGTGGCGCAGCAGGCGGCGGCCACGCCCAGGTGCTCCCCATGGAGAAGATCAACCTCCACTTCACGGGCGACTTCCACGCCATCACCTCCGCCCACAACATGATTTCCGCCCTCCTCGACAACTACCTCTACCAGCACCGTGCCGAGGGATTTGGCTTGAAGGAAATCCTCTGGCGCCGCGTGCTCGACGTCAACGACCGCTCGCTTCGTCAGATTGTCACCGGCCTCGGTCCCCGCACCAACGGTCTCGAGCAGCAGGCAGGATTCGACATTACCCCCGCTTCCGAACTCATGGCCATCCTCTGTCTGGCCAACGACGAGGCTGACCTCCGCCGTCGCGTGGAGAACATCCTCCTCGGTTACACCTACGATGATAAGCCCTTCACCGTCAAGGATCTCGGCGTAGCCGGCGCCATCATGGTGCTCCTCAAGGACGCCCTCCAGCCCAACCTCGTGCAGACGACCGAAAACACCGCAGCCTTCGTCCACGGCGGCCCCTTCGCCAACATCGCCCACGGCTGCAACACCGTCCTCGCCACGAAGATGGCCCTCTCGCACTCCGAATACACCATCACCGAAGCCGGTTTCGGTGCCGACCTCGGCGCTGAGAAGTTCTACGACATCAAGTGCCGCAAGGCAGGTCTGCAGCCCGACTGCACCGTCATCGTGGCTACTGCCCAGGGTCTCAAGATGCACGGCGGTGTGGATCTCGCCCTCATCAAGGAACCCAATATGGAAGGCCTCCGCACGGGTCTTGCCAACCTCGACCGCCATGTGGCCAACCTTCGCAGCTTCGGCCAGACGGTAGTCATCTGTTTCAACCGCTTCGCCACCGATACCGACGAAGAGATGGAGCTCCTCCGTCACCATTGCGAGGAAGAACTCCACGCTCCTTTCTGCATCAACAACGCCTACATGGAAGGCGGTGCCGGTGCTGCCGAACTCGCTCAGCTTGTGGTAGATACTATTGAGAAGCAGCCCTCCGAGCCCCTCAAGTTCCAGTATGAGGACGACGACGATCTGCGCACGAAGATTGAAAAGGTGGCCACCAATATCTATGGTGCTGGCCGCGTGACCTTCGCCGCTCCCGCCCTTCGCCGCATCAAGCTCGCCGAGAGCCTCGGTTTCGGCCACTTCCCCGTATGTATCGCCAAGACGCAGTTCAGTTTCTCGGCCGACGCCAAGAAGTACGGTGCCGTCAGCGGCTTCAACTTCGAAATCCGCGACGTTGTCATCAACGCCGGTTCTGAGATGATCGTGGCCCTCGCCGGCGACATCATCCGCATGCCGGGTCTGCCCAAAGCCCCCCAAGCCAACGTCATCGACTACGTAGACGGCGAAATCGTCGGTCTGTCGTAATCGATTCTCTCACATCTTGAAATCTCCGGTACGTCGCAGCGGCGTTCCGATCTGCCAAGTCCCCGCCAACGTATGCCCACGGCAGCGTCGGCGGGGACGGCTTTATACTTCTCCGTCGCGGCGAAATAGTTCACGCTCTCAAAGATATTTGTTGTGTCACGGATGTGAAACGATCGTGCCACAACTGTGCGACAATAGTGTCACAAGTGTGCGACTATCGTGCCACATACGTGAAACGATATATTTCTTTGCGAGCGTTCCTTATTTCTTTGTGAGCGGAACTTATTTTCCCGTCGGCCGTCGGACGCTGCAAAGGAGCGCAGCAATGGTTTGATTGCAAAAAATCTCCGTTGTGTGCCTCAGGGAAAACGCACCAAAAGGTTTAAGAACAAAAATTGCCCCAAAATTACCCAAAAATTTATTGTCAAAAATATCTTTTAAAAATTTTTGGAGACTATTTTTGGGTAATTTCGAATAATTTTTGTTCTAAAGGAAATCAACACGCTCCGATTAACTTAAAATTTCTTTGGTGCGTTTTCCCTGCGTGTGCCCTGAAAATCTTCCGCACAATCGCAAAAATCGCAAAAAATCGGCAAATTTATTTTTTTTTATCAAAAAAAATAACTATCTTTGCCGATTGAAACAACAAACACAAAACACACGTAATTTATGAAGAAGATTTTACTCCTTTTTGCACTCGTTCTCACCGCTCTCCAGAGCCAGGCAGCCGAGTGGCAGATGCTCCGCGAACAGAACGCCGCTTACGGTTTCTTTATCACCCAGGAAGGCGTCATGCTCCTCTCCGACTACGACGATTTCACGAGCTATGGCGGCATCTACTACAGCGAAGACAATGGCCTGAGTTGGGAAAAATCCAACGCCAAGGACTTCTACTACAGCAAGTTCATCGAAGTGGGCGACTACATCTTCGCCGTTGGCTACAAGTGTCGCGTGGCCCGCTCCGAAGACGGCGGTCGCACATGGGACATCCTCAACTACAGCCGCGCCTGCAACGGTCTGCCCAACGCCACGACCGACAATCTCAACTCTTCGGCAGCCTATGGCATCGTCTACCACAACGATCGTCTCTACGTGGCCGACTTCTCCTTCGGCGTCGTAGCCTCTGACGACTGGGGCGAGACCTGGACGCAGGTTGACACCGAATCGATGATGCAGGACGTTGACGACGGCGGCAAGGGCGGCGGCAAGATGATCGAAAACCTCTACATGCTGTCCGAATACAACGGCACGCTCATGGCCGAAGGACTCTACAATGTCTACGCCTTCAACGACGAGACGCAGAAATGGAGCTACCTCACCTGGAGCAACTGCATGGCCGTCTACACCATATTCAACGACAAGCTCTTCACGGGCCGCAGCATGCCTAACGATGATTTCAACTCGCCCTTCCTCCTCAGCACCACCGACCTCAAGAATTGGACGAACATCAAGCACCCCAACGGCGAAATGAGCACCAATGTGCGTGCCCTTACCAGCGATCGTTCACGCATCTACGCCGCCCTTCAGTTCGGCGCCGTATACATGACGAGCGACGAAGGCGAAACGTGGTACAACATCAGCGAGGGTCTGCCCCACCTCGTCAATCCTTACACCGGTCAGGAGGCTGACGATTACTACTCTGTGCTGCAGCTTTGGCCCTCAAACGATTATCTCTACGCCGTGGTTTACAATGAGCCTTGGAACGAGAGCCAGCACACCTCCGGCCTTTACCGCATCAAGATGAGCGACCTCGAAGAAATCAATCCTACGGGCATCAGTGCCGTTGATGCAGCTCCCGCCGCTCAGGGTGCGCTCTACGACCTCATGGGACGCCGCGCCGGCAACGCCGCTGCCAAGGGCCTCTACATCGAAGGCGGCAAGAAAATCGTCAAGTAGCCCGAAAATTCCACAATCCTCATGCGCAACATCCTCGCAACCCTGTTCCTCGCCCTCTTTGCCTTCAGCGCCAACGCCGAACGCATCGACTATTTCGCCACCTCCTTCGATGGCGGAATGCCCGCCGACGCCCTCAGCCTCGACGTTGACCAACAGACGCTCCACTTCACCATGGTGCAGGCCGGCTTCGACCAGGGCGACGCTTGGAAAGTCTTTACCCTCGACGGCAATAGCTATGCTGCTTCGCCTGCACGCCACAAAGTGGCCAAGGGTGAGACTGCGCAGGCAGCCGACGACTGGATGGTGCTGCCCGCTGTACGCATCATGGATGCCGACGCCACGCTCACCTGGCAGGCCCGCACCATCGCCGAGAGCATCGAAGAGGGTTGCAGCTACGAGGTGCGCGTCTCCACCAGCGGTAATCGTCCCGAGGACTTCACCGAAGCCCCCCTCCTCACCGTTGAGGCCGAAGAGATGGGAGCATGGACCACACGTAGCGTGTCGTTGGCCGACTATGCAGGCCGTGAGGTCTGGATAGCCTTCCGCCACACCTCGCTCAACCGCGAAATCCTTGCCCTCGACAACATCAACGTCGGCGGCAGCCCCGGTCTCTACCGCCTCGAAGATACGACGTCGCCTTACGTCTTCCATGGAGGCATTCTGCAGATTACAGCGACGCTTACCGCCACTTCTTCGCAACCCATCAGCCGCTTTACCGCCTATTGCGCAGCGAACAAAGTGGTTCTTTCACGCACCTTTGAAGGACTTTCGCTCACGGCAGGCTCTGCGCCCTTCTCCTTCAGCTTCGACACCCCCTATTGCTTCAGCCCCGGCGACCGGAAAGACTATAAGCTGTGGGTAGAGGTCGACGGCAACACCGGAGTGGAGCAGCCTCCTCTTGAAGGTTTCATCATGAGCTACGCTTTCCAACCCCATCGCCGCACGGTGGTCGAAGAAGGTACCGGTATGTGGTGCGGCTATTGTCCGCGCGGCATCGAAGCGATGAGGCTGATGCGCGAGAAGTATCCCGATGACTTCCTCGGCATTGCCGTGCACTACGACGATGTGCTGGGAGCTCCCGCCAACGTGGCCGCCTACTGCAGCGACCTCCATTTCCCCAGTTTCCCCTCGGCCTACGTCAATCGCACCGACCTTTGCGGCGATCCTTATCCTCAAGGCGCCGATGGTCAGTACACCCTCCTCGATGGTGGCCTTGAGAGCCACTTCCTCGCAGCGCAGGCCATCCCCGCTCCTGCCGATCTCGACCTCACCTGGGCCCTTCTGCCCTCTGGCAAACTCGGTCTTGCGATGGACAGCTACTTTGCCATCAAAGCCGACGACTGCGACTACCGCTTCACCGCCGTGGCTGTGGAGGACGAGGTCAGCCACAGCTCTTACTATCAGACGAATTACTACAGCGGGGCGGCGCAGCCCATGGGTGGCTTCGAGACCGAGGACAAGAAGATTATGCCCTTCACCTTCCAGGAGGTGGCGCGCGCTTGCCTCTTGCCGTTCGAAGGCCGCAAGGGCGATATTCCCGCTCAAGTCTATGACGAACGCCACTATCGTGCTGAGGCCGAGGTGACAGCGCCGCCTTATGACCGCCTCGAGAACTTGAGCGTCATCCTCATGCTCATCGATGCCCACACGGGACAGGTAGTCAATGCTGTACGTGCCCATGCCTCTTCTGTCGAAGAGTATGAAGACGTCCTTGCCGGCGTCGACACTCCGCTCCTTGCTCCCTCTTCCCACTCACCGCAGCCCTCTTACCGCCTCGATGGCCGCCGCGCTTTTGAAGGAATTCAGGGCATCTACATCAAGGGCGGCAAAAAAGTTCTCCGCTAAACCATCGCCTTACAAGACAACCATCGCCTCTCAAGCCAAACGGATAGCCTCTATACTTACTAACTGAAAAATGCGACTCATCCTCAATCCTAAATACAAGCACTTGCGCGAGTACATCGAGCACATCGATGAACACTTCGAGCACGAGGGCCACGAGATTCATCGCGACCGCAACGTCATCCGCACGTTGCAGGTCGATGGGCTCACACTTTGTGTGAAGCGCTACAGCAAGAACTCGCTGACCGACCGCGTGGCCATCAAGCTTCGCGTGCGTTCGTCGAGAGCGCGTAAGGCCTACATCCGCCCCTTACTGCTCAAGGAGCGCGGTTTCGATAGCCCCGAACCTGTGGCCTTTGTGCGCTACAATACGGGGTTCATCAACTCCGTCAGCTACTTCATCTGCCTCAAGTCGAAGTTCGAGCACTCTATGGCCGACATCATGAGCCTCTCGCCCGAAAAGCGCGACGAGGTAACCGAGGCGTTTGCACGCTTTGCAGCGCATCTGCACAAAAATGGTTTCCTCCACCGCGATTTTTCGTCTGACAACATTCTTCTCGGCCGCGTGGAAGACAACTTTGGCTCGCGCATCAAGTTTTCGCTCATCGACACCAACTCCATGAGCTGCGGCCGCGGCGTGAGTGTGAAGAAGGGTTGCAGCAACTTTGCTCGCCTCGAGGGTGACGACGCTTTCTTCACTCGTCTGGCTGAATGCTACGCTGATGCTCGCCAGGCCAATCGCGACGAGTGCCTCCGCTATATATTTGACGCGCGCGATGACTATCGCAGGCGCAAGGGCCGCAGTTGATAGTCGCCTCTCCCCAAATGTCCAACCCCTTAACACGCGTAAAACTACACTTCCTCAGTTTCTTACGCGTGTTAAGCAAGAAATAAAAAATATTGTTTTTTTAGCAATGCCCAAAATAACCCCGAACTGGCCGTAGCAAGTTTGGGGTTATTTGACGCTAACGTCTTTATCGGATTCCTACCACTTTGTGAAGGGGTTCTTTCGGAGTTGAGAATTGTAGTAGCGACGATCGCCGGTGACCTCTTCGCCCAGCCATGCGGGACGGACGAAAGCCTCGTCGGCGGCACCGAGTTCCACTTCGGCCATGACGAGGCCCTCGTTGTCGCCGTGGAACTCGTCGACCTCGAAGGTGTGGCCGTCGGGCATCGGCACGAGCCAGCGCACCTTGTCGATCGTACCGGGCTCGCAGAGGGTGAGGAGGGAGAGCGCCTCGTCAATGCTGATTTCCTTTTCAAACTCGTAGCGCGAGAGACCATTGTCGGTCGAGGGACCCTTGATGGTGAGGTAGCCCTTGCCGGCGCCGCCCTCTTCAGAGCGCATACGGACACGTACCGTGCGGCCACGCTCCGAACAGATGTAGCCCTGCACAATACGAGTGTGGCTGGCGGCTTCGGCTTTGAAGTCGCCAACCACGAGAAATTTTCGTTCGATTTCGAGCGCCATACGATGCTGTCGTAATGGATTTGCGATTTAGAACGCGTGGTTTACGTAAGCGTTCCAACCCCAAAGAGCACCAGCAATGACGAAGAGGGCGACGGCGATGCCGATCATGATGCGGTGAACCTGGCGCTTGTCTTCTTCGGTTACAGTAGACTTTGCAGGCTTGTTGGAAGCCTTTCCGTAGTTTTTAGGAGCTTTACGTGACATAATATTTAGTGGTTTAGTGATTTAGTGGTTTGGTTGTTTAGACGTTTGTGCTCTCGCGAACTAAATCACTAAACAACTAAAAACTAAACAACTGAATGAATAAGTCATTCCGCCTTTTCGTCGGCGAACTCCATGAGGTACGCCTTGATGAAGCCGTCGAGCTTGCCGTCCATCACGCCGCCGACGTCGGAGGTCTGGTAGTTGGTGCGGTGGTCTTTGACGCGGCGGTCGTCGAAGACGTAGGAGCGAATCTGTGAGCCCCACTCAATCTTCTTCTTGCCCGCCTCAATCTTGGCCTGCGCGGCCTGGCGACGCTTGAGTTCGCGATCGTAGAGGTTGGAGCGGAGCAGACGCATGGCGTTCTCGCGGTTCTGCAGCTGCTTGCGGCTCTCGGTATTTTCGATGAGAATTTCCTCTTCCTCGCCAGTGTCGGGGTCAACAAACTGATAGCGCAGACGCACACCCGTCTCCACCTTGTTGACGTTCTGACCACCGGCGCCTGAGGAGCGGAAGGTGTCCCAGCTGACGCGGGCGGGATCAACGTAGACCTCGATCGTGTCGTCGACGAGCGGAGTGACAAAGACGCTGGCGAAACTCGTCATGCGCTTGCCCTGGGCGTTATAGGGGCTGACGCGCACGAGACGGTGCACACCGTTCTCGCTCTTGAGATAGCCGTAGGCCATATCTCCCTGGATTTCCATCGTTACGGTCTTGATGCCAGCCTCGTCGCCGTCGATGAGGTGGTCGATGGATACCTTGTAGTCGTGCTGCTCGGCGTAGCGCATATACATTCGCATGAGCTGCTGCGCCCAATCCTGCGCTTCGGTGCCGCCGGCGCCCGAATTGATTTTGAGCACACAATCCATGGCGTCTTCGTCGGCGCGGAGCATGTTCTTGAGTTCGAGCGCCTCGATGGCGTCGTTGGCTTTCTGGTAGGCCTCGTCGACCTCCTCCTCCGTGACCATCTCGTCTTTGTAGAACTCATAGGCCAACTGCACTTCGTCGGCCAGCGCCTTGACTTCCTTGTAGCCCACGAGCCACTTCTCGATGCCTTTGACGAGCTTCATCTGCTCTTCGGCGCGCTCGCGGTCGTTCCAGAATTCAGGGTCCTGCGTGCGGAGTTGCTCCTCTTCGTATTGCATGGTTTTGGCGTCAATGTCGAGGTAGTGGTGGAGCTGTACCACGCGCTCATGGACGCCTTTCAGTTGGTCGGATGTGATCATATTTCTGAATTAAGA